>JBEAPR010000031.1:0-6349 GCA_041164265.1 Bacteroidota bacterium
CATTTTTTTCAAAATATTTGGCGTTGTTTTTGCCGATAATTTCTTGAAAAGATTTTTGCCACGGTGTTATGTACTCGTGCATGGGTTTGGATGCGGGGGCGAAGAAATAGGGGCTATTGGCGCCCATTTCATGAAAATCAACATGAACATGAGGCATCCATTGGTGGTATTGTTCGATTCTTTGTTGTGATTCAACCTGAGTTTGCCATGCCCAATCTCTGTTGAGGTCATAATAATAATGGTTTACTCTTCCACCAGGCCAGGGTTCTGCTTGTTCTCTAGCTTGAGGGTTGGCATCTGGTATTTTGTGGCTGACTTGTCTAAACCAGTGAGTAAAGCGATCGTAACCGTCTGGGTTGATGGAGGGGTCGAAAACCACTATGGTGTTTTCCAACCATTTTTTAGTGGTGGGATTATTGGGGTTGACCAGGTCGTATAGAACAAGCATGGAGCTTTCACTTCCGGAGGCTTCATTGCCGTGAACACTAAAAGAGAGCCAAACGATAGCTTTATCTAATGTGGGGTTATTACTTCCATCTAGTAACCCTGTTTTGTAAAGGTTATTAAAGCGGATATCCTCCAGATTTTTTAGGTTGTCTTCGCTACTGATGGTTAACAATAGGAGTGGACGATCTTCATTAGTGGTTCCGTATTCTTTTATTTGAACCAATGGGCTATTCTCTGCTACGTGGTACATATAATCCACTAGCATATGGTGCGGTGTAAATTGTGATCCTACGGAGTGTGGCAAAAAATCATCAGGCGATTGTAATTGTGCATTTAGGGCAGATAGCCAAAGAATTCCACAAAGGGTAAAAATTATCCTACTCATGTTGTCTATTTTTTGGAGGTCAAAAACACAAAATATTTAAATTAAGCTAATTTTATTTAAAAAAAGGAAATGTACGATACGATTATAAATGTAGCTTTATTGCATGAATTAATAGAAGGCGAGTTACCGAGAGCAGTGGTTATTGATTGTCGGTTTAGGTTGAATGATCCTGAAGAAGGGAAGAGGTTATATAATAGTGGGCATATCCCTCATGCGCATTATGCTCATTTGGACGACGATCTTTCAGGAATTATTGTGCTAGGTAGCTCCGGCAGGCATCCTTTACCGAAGGTGGAAGATTTATCTAAAAAATTGGGACAATGGGGAATTTCCAATAACAGTCAGGTGATTGTTTACGACGATATGGGAGGTGCGATTGCATCTAGGTTGTGGTGGATGCTCAAGTGGTTGGGGCATGATTCGGTGGCTGTTTTAGATGGTGGATATCAAGCGTGGGTGGAAGCGGGGTTGGTAATCAGTCAAATAGTTCCCGAGTTAGCTGGGGATATTATTTTTGAGCCCAAAGAGCGCAAAGAAATGACCGTATCGGTCGAGGAAGTGGAAGCTATAAGTAAAGGTCGTAGGAGGGGGTTATTAATAGATGCGAGAAGTCAAGATCGTTACAGGGGGGAGGTAGAACCTATTGATCCTGTGGCAGGTCATATTCCGGGGGCGGTCAATATGCCTCATTTTTCTCATTTAGATGAGAAGGGGTATTGGAAAAATCCTGGAACTATTGCTAAAAATTTCATGGCTTTGGAGGGAATGGAGTTAGAGAAAGAAATGGTCTGTTATTGCGGATCAGGTGTTACCGCTTGTTTCAATGCCCTTGCTTTGAGTATTGCTGGGGTAAAAAACATTAAAATTTATCCGGGTTCTTGGAGCCATTGGATTACTGATTCCGCGAGAAAAATTGGAAAAAAAAATTAGAATACTGCTTCAGCAATTTCTCTAATAGTTCCTGCGTCTCCCATGGTATAGTAGTGTAGGCAAGGTACTCCAAAATCTTTTAATTCTTTTGATTGGTTAATGCACCATTCTATTCCAACTTGGCGTCTGGCTTCGGCCGTTTTTGCATCTTGGATGGCATTGACCAAATCCATTGGTAGATCGATATAAAAGTGTCTGGGAATGGAGTTGAGTTGATAAAGTTTGGTTAAGGGCTTAATGCCTGGTACTATAGGAACATTGATGCCCATTTCTCGGCATTTTTTGACGTAGTCAAAGTATTTTTGGTTGTCGAAAAACATTTGGGTGACGATATAATCAGCCCCAGCATCTACTTTAGCTTTAGTAGCGGCTAAATCAAGTGCTAAATTGGGTGCTTCAAAATGTTTTTCTGGGTATCCGGCAATTCCTATACAAAAATCGGTTTTTTCTCCATTGTGAATATTAGAATCTAGGTATTTACCTTGGTTCATTTGGACAATTTGTTTGACTAAATCCAAAGCATAATGATGGCCATTGGATTCGGGAATGAACCTCCCTTCAAATAATCGGGCATCTCCTCTTAAAGCGAGTACATTATTGATATTTAGAAAATTGAGATCAATCAAGGCGTTTTCGGTGTCTTCTACAGTGAATCCGCCACAAATTAAATGAGGCACAGCATCTACACCATATCGGTGAACAATTGCTGCGCAAATCCCTACTGTGCCCGGTCTTTTTCTATAGGCTGTTTTTTCGTAATAGCCTGTATCTTTTCTAGTGTATACATATTCTTCACGGTGGTAGGTCACATCGATGAAAGGAGGCTTGAATTCCATAAGTGGATCTAGGGTATCAAAAATAGCTTTCATGCTACCGCCTTTCATTGGGGGCAGAACTTCAAAAGAAACTAATGTTCGATCTCCTGCTTTTTCAAAATATTGGGTGACTTTCATTTGGGTGTATTTGTTGCGCAAAAATATCAATTTATTAAGTTATGGATGCTTATAAGCGTTGAATCTAAATTTTTTATTAAGTTTTTTGTATTATGTATAACATAATTCATATATTGTCTTTTGGAACAATTTTTAAAATTTAGAAACTATGAGGAAAAGTATTTTTTTAGGTATGCTAATAGGCTTAATGAGTATTCCGATTGCGGGATTTGCTCAGAATCAGGCCTATTCTGGTTCGGTCGTCTCTGCTGAGGACAACCAACCATTAATTGGAGCCACCTTATTGGTTAAGAATACCAATGTAGGTACGGTTACTGATTTTGATGGTCAATTTTCTTTTGAGGCTTCTGTGGGAGATACCTTGCAAGTGAGTTATATAGGGTATGTCAGTCAGGAGTTTGTATTGGGTGCTGCTTTGGCAGTTTCCATTAGATTGTTACCTGATTTGCAGCAGTTAGATGAAGTGGTGGTCACAGGTTATGGATCACAAAAGCGAACCAATTTAACTACTTCGATTTCGAAATTAGATACTCGTATTTTGGAAACTTCCACTCGATCCAATGCAGCCACTGCTTTGCAGGGTACGGTTGCTGGATTGAGGGTAACTAATACTACGGGACAACCAGGTTCTACTCCGAGAATTGTTATGAGAGGAGGAACTAATTTTAGTGAGGGAGACGCGCCACTTATTTTGGTTGATGGTATTCCCAGTTCATTTTATGCTTTGAATTCGGATGATATCGAGTCTATTGAGGTATTAAAGGATGCAGCTGCAACGGCTATTTATGGAGCCAGATCTGCTAACGGGGTCATTTTAATTACCACAAAGTCTGGGAAGAAGGGTAAATCATCTGTAAATTATAAATTTAAATACAGCACCAATCAGGAGCGGAATGATCAACAATACTTAGGGGCGGAAGACCACATTAATTACAATCGTCAATCAATTGCATGGTTTAGAGAAGCGAATAATAATCCGGGAGCATTTGGTGCATTTTTGGATGCTAATCAGGGGGCAGGTACAGGCAATAACGCTACTAATGATCCTTTTACTGTTCAATTATTGACAGATGCCAATCGATATTTACTGAACCAACCTGGATGGCAATCCATTCCCGATATTCTGGATCCATCGAGGAGTATAGTCTTTTATGACAACCAAGGCGTTGGCGATAGAATATATCAAAATAGTTTTACCCAGGACCATTATTTGTCTTTTGACGGGGGTAATGAGCAGGGAACTTATTATTTGGGATTAGGTATTTTGGATAATGACGGTTTGGTATTGGGCTCAGGATTTAAGCGGTATTCAGCTAAGTTGAGTGGATCTTATAAGATAGCGGAAAACCTTACTGTTAATGCCAATATCTTGTATTCTCATTCCAATTTGGGATTAAGTCCTTTAGGCAGTGATGATATGGTATTTAGAAGATTCCAGGGACAGGCCCCAACGGCTAGGACATTTGATAGTAATCCTGATGGTACTTTTTCAGATGTGTATGCAGTGGGTCAAAACCAAGGTTTTGGTAATCCATTATATTATCAAGATAAATTTGTTCGAAACAATTTGGAACAGCGATTATCCGCTGTTGCTGGATTCAGTTGGAGCATTATGGATAATTTGATTTTCAAGGTAACGGGAAGTCATTTTACTATTAACAATCACAATGCCAACTTTGATAAAGCTTATAGAGTGGGAAGTACCAGTGGACCTTTGAGGAATGCTAGAAACGCTTCAGTGAGTTTGTCGAGAACCCTTCGCAATCAGTTAACGGGTACCTTAAACTATGAAAAGCAGATTGGAAAGCACAATCTCAATGTTTTAGCGGGTTCTGAATATTTTAGCGATTACATTTATAACACTTCTGCTGGAACCAGGAATTCGCCTACCGATTTGATTCAGACTTTGAATGCAGGAGCAGAGGCAAATGGGATTCCTTATAGTTTTGAAACGGGGTATGTGCTGACTTCCTATTTTGGTAGGGCATTATATGAATATGATAATCGATTTTTGTTGGGTTTGACTTTTAGAAATGACGGTTCTTCTCGTTTGGGAAATAATAAATTTGACTTTTTCCCAGGAGTATCCTTTGGTTGGAATCTCCACAATGAAGCTTTCTTCGCCAATTCTGGTTTGGGGAATGTATTTGATAGATTTAAGCCAAGAGTTAGTTATGGAGTCAATGGTAACCAGAATGTATTGAGTAATTTCGGCGTTTATGGTTCTTATGGTTCCACAGGCGTATATGATGGTCAGACAGGTTATGCCAATTCAGGACTACCTATTTTAGACTTATTATGGGAAAAATCTACCACTTTTAATGTAGGTTTTGATATATCTGTGTTAAACAATAGGTTGAACATTATTACTGATATCTATTCGAGAGATATTAAGGACAAACTTGCTCCGCAGTTATTGCCCTTCTATACTGGATTTAGTTCAATTACTACCAATAATGGTACTTTAAGAAATAGAGGATTTGAATTAGAGTTGAATGCTGATATTGTTAGAAAAGGGGATTTGATTTGGAATTTTGGGGCCACATTAACCTCTAATCGGAATTATGTAGTTCAGTTACCTGAAAATGATAACGATTTAAATAGACAAGGAGGTACGGAAATTTGGAATGCTGCTACTGGGCAAGTAGAGTGGGTAGGTGGTTTGCAAGAAGGCCAAAGATTTGGAGGAGATTTAATTGTTGCCTTTATTCAGGAGGGAATTTATTCTTCTCAAGCTGAAGCGGATGCGGATAATGAAATTACGGATCAATACATGCCTGGTTTTAGCAGAAATAGACGATGGGCGGGTGATGTAAAATGGAAGGATGTCAATGGAGATGGAACGATTAATTATTTGGATAGAGAGGTGATTGGTAGAACTACACCTACTTTGGTGGGGGGATTCTCCAATTCTGTCAATTACAAAAATTTCAGTTTGTATGTAAAAGCTGATTTTGCAGTTGGTCACATGGTTTGGAATCATATCAAAAACAAAGGATATGCGCAAACTCAGGGTAATCTTGCGCAGCCTGAGGAAGTATTGGAGTCTTGGACACCTGACAATCCGAATGCGGAATGGCCAAGGTTTGTTTTTGTAAACGGTACCAGAAATGTATGGAGAGGTAATGAATCCGCTGGAAGTTTGCAGAATTACGGCAATAATAAATTCTGGGAAAAAGGCGATTACTTGGCTATAAGGGAATTGACTTTAAATTATAATGTTCCGGAAAGACTTTTAAACAATGTGGTAAGTCGGGTGAATATTTTTGCTACTGGCAGCAATCTGCATTATTTTAAGAGCATGAGTGGTGATACCCCTGAAATTGGTGGTATTCAATACGGTGCTTTTCCATTACCCAAGACCTATACCTTTGGTGTTAATGTAACCTTTTAAATTAATTGACGATGAAAAATATAATAACAACAATTGCGACAGCATTTTTAATAATAAGCTGTTCAAGCGAATTGGATATATCGAGTCCTAGTGAGCTTACGGCAGCTGGATTCTGGGATACTGAAGAAGGGGCGACTACTGCTCATACAGGGCTTTATGCTAATATGAGAGGGGAGGCTTGGGATATCTTTTTAATGGGAGAAATTCGAAGTGATATATGGGGAGGAAGAACCTACGAAT
>JBEAPR010000032.1:0-9237 GCA_041164265.1 Bacteroidota bacterium
AAAGGTTTTAATAGTCGGTAGAGCCTCGGTTACAAAAGGTAAATTATCTATGATGACCGACACGCCATATCCTATGAGAATGCCAACCACTCCTCCAATCAAACCAATTAAAACGGCTTGAAAAATGAAAATGTACATTACATCAATACCCGTGAAACCGGTAGCTTTAAGGATGGCAATGTCATTCATCTTTTCGTAAATAAACATGTTGAGGATGTTGTATATCCCAAATCCAGCTACTATCATTAGGGAAATAGAAACCGCATAGGATATAATATTTCTAATGGAGGTGCCGGTTTCAAATTGTGCATTGGCTGTTTTGATGTCCAATGCCTTTACCGCATAAATATTTTCTATCGTATTAGATAACCCTGCTGCTTCTTCCAAATCATTCAACTTGACGTGAATTCTACTGATATAACTAGAACCTACACCAAGGATTTGCTGTGCCATTTGAATATTGACATAACTTTGAACATCATCCACCTCAGCTAATCCACTTTGAAAAATTCCTCCAATGGTCAAATTAAAGAGCGTTCCATCTGTATTCATTACCTGTATTTTATCCCCCACCTTCAAGGATAAATTTTTTGCAATACCTGCACCTAAAAGAATACTATTTTTATTCCGTACTAATGATTGTACTTCTCCATCAACTATATAATCTTTAAAATTAAATAACCTAATTTCTTCATCTACTATTACTCCATTCAATAGGCCATTCAAATTAGTAGCTCCTGCTTTATAGAAAATCTTGCAGGTAACTTGTGGAGTGACTCCCATTACCTTATCCATCTTTTTTAATTGTTGCATGATCGGTACTGCATCATGAATGCGCTCCAAAATTGGCTTAGGCCGAACAGAATAAACCAAGTTATATGGATTTCCCCATCGCTCTACTGGTTGGATAGCAGAAGGTTCTGATTTGTTGAATATCTGGATATGGGGCGTGCGATTTAAAATCAAACCATCGAGTAAATCGTTTAATCCAGTCATGAAACTCATCATGATAATGAACATGCTTACTCCAAAGGTTACCCCTAAGGCAGCTACTACCGTTTGTTTGATTTTGGATAATAAATGCGTCTTAGAAATGGTGATGATTAAGGAAATCCTCTGAATCATTGGCCTGGTTTTAAAAGGAGGTCCGAAGTATCCAACCCATTTATGATTTCTACAAAGGTTAAATTTTTAACCCCTACTTCCACTGTTTTCTCCCCTGAAGCCGTCAAAACCTTATTTCCGGCTAAAAGATAGGCAGATGGAATAACTAATGCATTTTGTTTTTGACCAACTATGATATTGGCCTCACCCGCCAAACCACTAAAAAGTTGAGGAGGTTCCTCCACAAAGGCCCCAGTCACTTTAAATGTCTGTGTTTTTTCATTTTTTTTCTTAGCAATAGTTGCAGTCATTGCAAGAAATGTACGATTGGGATAGGCCTCTAAGGCAATAGCAACGGTATCCATAATGCCTACTTTTGAAATGTCAACTTCATCTACCTCCATTTCTATCGCCCACTCATCCTCACTTCCAATTTCAGCTAAAAAATCCTGAGGGGTAATCAAATCCCCAATTTCTTTATTAATGGAATAGACCAAGCCGTTTATTTTAGAAGTAAGGGTAAAATCACTTAGTAATTCTTTTTCCGTAATCAATTGATTTTTAGCTTTTTGATACTGCCTCCGAAGCTGATCTTTCGTTTGCTGGTATTGTTGTTCCAAAATCTGGAGCTGATTCTTACTGGTATTAAATTTTAATTGACTGGCCTCATAATCTATTTCTTTACCAACTCCCTTTTCCCTTAGATTATTTTGCCTTTCAAAATTTATAGAATCTAATTGATAAAGGTTAAGCGCAATGATCATTTCCTTCTCCAAATTGGCTAATAGGTTGTTTACGCCTTCAAATTGGTCTTCAGCTTCTTCTAAATTAATACGGGCATTAACCAATTTATTTTGATTCAGAGCAGATGGAAGAATAGTGAATAAAGGTTGTCCCTCCTGCACCTGCTGTCCTTCTGCTACCCATATTTTAGAAAGCGTTCCTGTTACATTGGTTCTAGAATAATAATATTGAGTTGGATAAATTTTTACCGAAGCGTAAACAGATTCAGTTATGGTTTGGAGCTTGGGAGATATTCCTATTTCTTCTGGTTGAGTTGAACATCCCCATATCATTAAAGATAACCCAATGGTTAAATATCGATTCATCGCTCTTTTGTTTGCCATCTAAAGTAGGATTTTTTTAATTATTTCCAGGAAGATTGACCTTGAATGGGAATAATGGCATGCCTTGGCTATTCTTAATAATCCCTTCGGGAAATGGTTTCCATGCATATTGAACCCTCACTGGTAAGAAAGTAGGTGGGTATTGTAAAACCAAACTGCTGTCTAAGATTGTAATTTCAGGATTTATGATTAATGTTTGCCGCCCATCTTCAGAATAGCCTAGGATTTCAATTCCTTGAATGGAGTCCGAAAGAATTGGAGATAAAGGAATCCCTTGAGTATTAATACTCAAAGTTAGGAGGTGTTCTTTAAGGTTCCATTGATAACTTTTATATTCTGGAGAAATGGGTGCTGTAGTATTTTTATAGAGTTGACGCAACACCAACCACGCCAATCGATGTCCTACCACCCTTTTATGATGAGGATGTACATCTGTGGGATGCCCTTCATCAATTAGGGATACGATTCCCGTTGGTGGGATTTGAAAGGTTTTCCTTTGTTGGGCCCTAAATTCAGGCCATCGACTTCTATTGCTAATACGCGGAAGCTCAACCGAATAAAATGGCAACTCGTAACCCCACGCTTTTCTCCAATCTTCAATTACTCTTTTCATAATTTGAGGATAGGATTCTGGATGAGTGGCATTCGATTCTCCTTGGTACCACAAAATTCCCTTAACTGGAAACGGAGCTATTGGAAGTACTGCACTTTGAAATAAATAACCCGGTTCAAAAGGGTGGTGATGAATTAGTGGATCCATCAGGCTTCCCCAATTTTCTCTTGCCCGCTCTGCCAACCAAGGATGAAAGGTCTCATTATTTAACCATTGGACTTGTTCCTGCTGTGTAGCCCGATACCAAGACTGGGCCGGGGAACCACTAACAGCATTTTGAATGATTCCTATAGGGACGTCCTTAAGCGAATCATACAGTAGTTTGGAAAAATAAAATCCCACTGCGGAAAACTCAGTTGCAACTTCCGGAGTACATGCCTCCCAGGACCCCTCTTCAAAAAAATTAAATTGATTAATTGCTGAAGCTTGCTCCTCTGTAAAAGGAGCATTATACATATTATGAATTTTTTTCAAATGAAACAGACGGATATTGGGTTGATTAGCGTATTCCAGGGCCTCTTGGTTAAATCTAGAGCTTTTGAGTGGCCATTCCATATTAGATTGACCTGAGCAGATCCAAACTTCTCCAAATAAAATATCCTTAAGGACAACAGTATCTTTTTCAGTCCTTATAGTTATTTTATAAGGTCCTCCAGCGGGTTTAGGCTTCAAGTATATCTTCCAATTTCCCTCAGCATCAGACCTTCCTGTTAATTCCTCTAGGGTGGTGGAATCTATGGAATTTTCCAACTCCATGGCAACGGTAATTTTTACCGAAGGTGCTGTTTGACCCCATATTGGAATAGATACATTTCTTTGTAGGACCATCTGATTCGTAAATAGATCAGGCAGTTGGATTTGGCATATTAAGGAGTAGGGGAGCCACAAAAAAAGAAAAGTAATTCTTGGAACCAGTAATTTCATTATTCATTTTTTTTACATAAAAAAGCAATCTAAAGCATCGGTAATCATGTGCCAAATCAACCCAACTGCCATCCACCTAAGGGTTGAATGATTGATAAAAAATAAAAGGATATAAAAGCCTATTGCCCAGTAAGTGTGCAAGGGATGAAAACCGATACTGCATCTGTTGGGATCAAAAATAGGGGAGGCCAATAAGTGGTCCATATCCACCAGCATAGTTAGTATCATTACCCCATAGGCCTTTTTCCATTTTTTTGGAAGGAATAAATAGGCAAAAAGAAAAGGTACTCCAAGGTGAAAAAAATAATGTATAGACCAAATCATGCATCTATATTACCAATAGTTTTTACATATTTTAGAGGAAAATTAATATGTTTTATGTAATACATATAAATAATTTCCTTTTTTTGAAAGATTTTCAATTAATTGCGTGATTTTATGAAATATACTATTTCTTTTTTACTGTGGTTACCGTGCTGTATTTTGCTAGGACAAGCTTCACATCTTTCTCTTAGTTGGGATACATTGGCTATTTTGTCATACCAAAATTCCTTAGCTGAACATCCTGGTTTGGCGGGTGCTTATTCAGGCATTCACGATAATGCTTTGATTATGGCTGGTGGGGCTAACTTTCCAGAAGGAGGAGTGTGGGAAGGTGGGACTAAAAAATTCCATGATCTTATATATGTAATGGAGAGAATAGATGGGAAACTGCAAAGAGTAGATGATGGTTCTTTTCATTTGCCTTTTCCGCTAGCTTACGGTGCATCTGTTTCGTCTTCATTAGGACTGATTGGAATTGGTGGGAATGATGACTTTGAGGCAAAGGATATTGTTTTTGTACTAAACTGGGATGCTACCCAAAGGAAAATAGTATATGATACCTTACCTTCATTGCCATTACCATTGACCAATTTAGCAGCTGGTTTAATAGGAGATGAGTTGTATGTAGCGGGAAGTAATGAACCGGATGGAAGGAAGTTTTTCGGAAAATTATCTTTAGAGGATAAAAATGGGGGATGGAAAGCATTACCCGTTTGGCCAGGATCTCCTCGAACTCATGCAGTAGGGGTGGTTCAAAATAATGGAAGTAATACGGGTTTTTATTTAATGAAAGGAAGGTTTAAAGGGGATCGAGTGCAAAGTGAGGTATTGGAAGATTCTTGGTTTTATAACCCTGTTGCTAATAGTTGGGATGCACTAGAAGACTCTTTAACTAAAATGAGTTTCCCCCTAGCTGCCGGGACTGGTATGCCGATGGGGGCCAATCACATAATACTCTTTGGTGGAGATGACGGAACCCTTTTCAATCAATTAGAAGAGTTAGCGCATCTGATTAACACATCTGAGGATCCTGGTATTTGGATTTCTAAAAGGGATAGCTTTATGGTGAACCATCCCGGATTTAATAGAGGTATTTGGAGTTTTCATACCATTACCCGGTCGTGGACTTTATTGGATAGTTTGC
This sequence comes from Bacteroidota bacterium, assembly GCA_041164265.1. GTDB lineage: Bacteria > Bacteroidota > Bacteroidia > Chitinophagales > Saprospiraceae > CALAZP01. Next base: position 5,237 of record JBEAPR010000032.1, read on the forward strand.
CATTTAACCCTCAAGTTACTACTACGGCGTTCAGATGGGAGGATCAAATTATTATCCCCTCAGGAGAGGTATCTCCATGTATTCGAACTCCGATAATTAGAGGTTTGAAATTAGAGAATCAGGTTGTTTTCGGTACGTTAAACTACATCGTTCTAGCTGTATATCTTTTGATATTACTGATTATAGGATTTGTTTATTCCAGAAATCAAAACAGCACAGAAGATTTCTTTAAAGGTGGAAATCGAATTCCTTGGTGGGCAGCAGGGTTGAGTATTTTTGGAACCCAGCTAAGTGCAATTACTTTTATGGCGATTCCTGCTAAAACATTTTCAACAGACTGGCTTTATTTTTTTTTAATGATGACTATAATTATGGTCTCCCCATTTATTATTCGATATTTTTTACCTTTTTACCGAAGGTATAACCTCACTACTGCTTATGAATTTCTTGAAATGAGGTTCAATCTACCTACTAGATTGGTGGGCAGTACGATGTATGTTTTTTTACAATTAGGCAGATTGGGTATTGTGCTTTTATTACCTTCTTTGGCTTTATCAGTAGTGACGGGAATAAATGTCAACCTCTGTATTTTGACTATGGGTATGATGAGTATTTTATACACCGTACTTGGTGGAATTGAAGCGGTTATTTGGACCGATGTGCTGCAGGTAATTGTGTTATTAGGTGGGGCATTATTATCGTTGGGTATTCTTTATTTTTCTCTAGATGGGGAGTCGGTGAATCATTTTATTACCGCTTACGATAAGATGAAAATTTTTGATTGGGATTTTGATTTCACTCATCCTACATTATGGGTGGTATTGATCGGTGGATTGGCTTCTAATATGGTTCAATATGGTAGTGATCAAACCGTTATTCAGCGTTATCTCACGACCAAGGATGAGTTAAGTGCAGCTAAAGGAATCAAAGTAGGAGCGTGGATGACTTTGCCTGCTACCCTCATTTTCTTTAGTTTGGGAACCTTACTTTTTGTTTACTATAAAAGTCAACCTGAGTTACTTTCTCCAGTTATTGATAAGACAGATGCCATTTTTCCATGGTTCATTGTAAATAGTTTGCCGCAAGGCGTTTCTGGCTTATTAATTGCTGCTGTATTTGCAGCTTCCATGTCGAGTTTGGACAGCAGTATGAATTCTGTTTCAACTGTTATTACTACTGATTTCATTCGAAGGTTAAGACCGCTTAGTAATGAGGGAAAATATTTAAAGTTGGCTAGGACAATCACCATAATAATCGGTTCTTTAGGCACTTTTGTAGCATTGATGATGGCGACATGGGGGATTTCCTCTTTATGGGATCAATTCAATATGATTGTTGGGTTATTTGCTGGCGGTCTTGGTGGAGTGTTCGTTTTGGGTATATTTGTTAAAAGTGCTAGTGGCTACGGGGCCCTCATTGGTTTGATTTTAAGTGGAGTAGTTCAATATTTCATCAGTGAATACAGTGAAATTCACTTTTTAATGTATGCCTTTACTGGTATGGTAGCGAGTATATCAATTGGCTGGTTAACCAGCTTTATATTTAAAAAAAAATAATGCACTTTGAAAATGGAGAAGTTTAAAGGATTGATTGCCGCACCTTTTACCCCAATGGATAGTAAGGGAGATATCAATTACGGTGTCATTGATCAGCTTATGGAATTATATCAAAAAAACGATATAGTTGGATCTTTTGTTGGCGGTTCCACAGGTGAGGGGGTGTCCTTGACCTTCAGTGAAAAGGTAAAATTAATTGAAAAATGGGGCAGTTTACGTAACGATCGGGTCAAAATTATATGCATGTTAGGAGGGACTTCTTATCGCGAGATGCAGGAATTGGCAATTTGTGCCCAAGAAAATAATATAGATGGAATCTCAGCGCTGGGTCCTTTTTATTTCAAACCCAATGAGGTGGCACAGTTGGTAGAATATTGTCAAAAAATTACAGAGGCTGTCCCTGAAATACCTTTTTATTACTACCATATCCCGGCTCTTACCGGTGTAGATTTGTCGATGCCTAAATTTTTAGAAGTGGCTGATGGGCAAATTGACTCTTTAGCTGGGATTAAATTTACTTCCACTCATATCATGGACTTCCATCTTTGTAAGATGTTTAAAAATGGACAATACGATATTATTTGGGGCTGTGATGAAGCTTTACTCTCAGGGTTAGTAGTAGGGGCGGAATCTGCTATTGGAAGTACTTATAATTATGCTGCTCCCCTCTATAATATGATCATTCAGGCATTTGAAGATAGAAACTGGCATGAAGCGGAAAGATTGCAAAGAAAAGCGGTACTTATGGTGAATTTATTACTCAAATATGGAGGGACTTCTTCTGGAAAAGCCTTTATGAAGATATTGGGAATAGATTGTGGATGGTTTCGTTCTCCAATGTCTCCTCTGAATCAGAAGGGAATGGAGGATCTTAAATCAGATTTGGAGCAGATTGGATTTTTCGACTTTTGCAGCAAATTGTAATTATTTTTTTCAGTTTCTAACCTTTGATTTTGAACTATTTAAGTAGTTTGTTGATTAATAATGGTCAGCCAAACCTATAAAAAACGATACATAGAGGTGATAAAATTCTTGGTTTTATTATAATTTCACCCCTTATTTTTAATTGATAAAACTAAATATATAAATGGGAAAGTACGTTATAAAACAGGCCAAAAATGATAAGTATTTTTTTAGTTTGAAAGCCTCCAATGGCCAAATTATATTTAGCTCTCAGGGCTATGCTTCTAAGAGCGCTTGCATGGGAGGGATAGAATCTGTTCAAAAAAATTGCACAGAGGATAGCAGATATGAAAGAAAGGAATCGAGCAATGGAAAGCCTTACTTTGTTCTTAAAGCGGCCAATCATCAAGTTATTGGGCAATCAGAAATGTATGAATCAGTGGCTGGAATGGAGAATGGTATTGAGTCGGTTAAGAAAAATGGAACCAGTGAAGTTGTAGAGGAAGAATAGTTCTTTCAAATTAACACTTATTAAATAATACAATCAGTCGAATTAGATTTTGTCTTTTTTTAGTTTTTTTCTAATTTAAAGACAAAAATGGTTCGACAGATTGTTTTGCTTATTGCTTCGATGTGTCTTTCTATTTTTTGTTCTGCTCAGGAACTAGAAAGACAAGTAATAGGGGCTGCTTTTGGAAATTATACCAATGCCGACGGGATACAAATTAATTGGACTGCTGGTCAACCTGTAGCAGTTACCTTATCCACTCCCTACGCTACCTTGACTCAAGGTTTCCAACAAGGTCCATTCTCCCCAATTGCCAATGATTTGGATCAATTATTCCCAACCACCAATATTACAGTGTATCCCAATCCCTTTGATAAATGGTTTGCATTGGAGCATTCAAATTCCAAAGGAACCCTCAAAGGAAGATTATTCAACGCACAGGGAATTTTAGTTAAGGAACAAATGGTTTCTGAAAATTTCACATGGGAGGCGGTAAACTTAACCCCAGGTGCTTATTTCCTACAACTCATAGAGGGGAATAAAAAATATATTCCAATTCAGCTCATTAAAAATTAAATGCCCATGTCTTTTCGAATTACTTTTTTGGTAGCATTTCTTTTAATTAGCCTTCAGGGTTTGACCCAATCCAATGGAGGTTTTTCTTATCAAGCTGTTGCAAGAGATGCAGATGGTCAACCCGTTGCCAATCAACAAATTTCAGTACTTTTCTCCATCTTGGATGGCACGGATCCAGATGATAAATTGTTACTTTATCAGGAATCCCAACAAGTCATGTCTAACGATTACGGTTTGTTTGCCACTGAAGTTGGGATGGGCAATACTGTTCTCGGTGATTTTACTACTATAGATTGGAGTGTGCCTAGTTTGTATCTTCAAGTACATATTGATTTATCGGGAAATCAAGGCTTTACCTTGATGGGCAGCAGTAAAATTTTACCCATTCCCATTGCCTACTATGCTTTGCGGGCGGGCAATACGAGCGAGGATTTGGATATAGATACCACCAATGAATT
>JBEAPR010000033.1:0-10640 GCA_041164265.1 Bacteroidota bacterium
ACCTCTTACCATTCCGAACAGAGTAGTTAAGCTCCCCAGCGCCGATGGTACTACCCGAGAGGGCGGGAGAGTAGGTCGCTGCCAACACCAAAAAACAAACAGCTCGAATGCCATAGCGCATATCGGGCTGTTTTTGTTTAGTACCACAACATTCCATTGCTGTTTTGTCAATTCTTTCGAGTAAGAATAATAGTCATTAGCCTGAAATTTAAAATGATTGGTGTCATATTACTGCGTTATAGCCTATAATTATGGCCAATCTTACAGGTAAATAATGAAATATTTATGTAAAGCATATCTATTGGCCATGTTTCTTCCTATTTTTTTTAATTTCATCTCGTGAACTACGAGAAAATATCCTTATATATTGGTCATTTCTTTTTTATCGGCCTAATTAGTGCTGCCTTTATCCTTTTTAAAGAACGACTCTTTGCTTTTGATACCGCTTATTATACTTTTCACGTATTAAATTATGGGGAATATTTTATTAAGCACAATCGATTTATTAGCTATTTGACCCAATGGGTGCTACTGACAGGTCTCCATTACCAATGGCCACTTGCCCTAACCTTATCACTTTTTTCTGCCTCATTTTATATATGGTTTTACGCGATATATATCCTTTTAGTCCACTACTATAAAAGTATATTTGGTGGGTTGTTTTTACTTCTTTCCTTAGTACTGACCATGAGATACAAATTTTTTGCAGCTATCTCTGAAATCTCCTTCGCCCTTTGCTTATCCGCTGCTTTGATCATCCTTATCGATCATTTTTGGAAAGTCAAAAGAATCAAACCAATAGATGGATTCATTTTTACCTTGTTTGGAACAGGAATTTTAGGAAGCCACCTTGCCGCATTATTTCCATTAGGAATCGGACTTTTAACCCTTTTTATAGCTAGGAAGGCCTATAAAGAATTCCGCAACTGGATGTGGCCAGCTTTACTTGGATTTATTTTTCTATTGAAATATATCTGGGTGCAATCTGATGATTATGAGGCCGGCAAACTAGCTGTGTTGCAGGAAAAAGATTTATTAAAGGAACTAATTATAAATTTTTCTAATTATCCCATAGCAGATATTTTTAAAATTTACCTCTTAGAGGAATACTTTCCTATACTTCTGGTTTTCTTCCTTTTAATAGGGCTATTTATATACCGCAAATTATATGGAGTATCTCTCCCTTTGATTTTGGGTGTCTTCGTTTGGCTAGGTATTAATGCGTTGGTGTATAGTTACCTGAAAGACCATATATTAATTATGGTGGATGGGTATCTAGCATTGTTAGGACCTATTTTAGCTCTACCGATTTATTTTTTGATGACAGATGTTTCTTTTGCCGAAGGCGGCAAAAAAATATTGCTCTTGACTACTATAGGTTTACTAATTTTTAGCAGTTTCCAAATGTTGGATAAACGGAAGTTCTTTAAACAAAGATTGGATAATATTGAGCTATCTGCACAATTGAATGAAAGTTGTGGGCAAAAAAAATGGATCATTAGTAACAGTCAATTCAACTGGAAGACAATGTGGTATCCTTATGAATTGCCTCATGAATCTTTGTTGTTATCGGCATTAAATGGGCGAGAGCATTGTTATACTTTTTATGCCAATACGGATAGTCCAGATGATGCTTCCTATTTGAAAACGAACGGGTTTCTGCAATTCAATCATGCCTCATCTATTGAATCTATTAATAGCTTCTATTTCCATCTTCCAGAAGGAACTTATTGTAATTCCGACACTATTTCATGGTAAATTTATTTGATTTTAGGCATTTTTGTTTGTCCTAACTTTATAGTCGCATTTTTATTTCGAAGTATTTTTGAAATAAGCGAAATTTTATTTTATTTTGATTTCGTTTGTTGTGAAGGTCTAGAATTTAATTTTTAGACCCGTTGTTAGTTATTGTATTTGTAGTTAACCAAAAAAGTTTTAAGCATGAAGCGACTTTTGTACAATTTAATTATTCCCTGTTTGCTGACCATGGGTTTTGTCCAGGCGAATGCTCAGCGTACTATTAGTGGTACGGTGACATCTGCTTCGGATGGGGAACCCTTATTAGGGGCAACCGTTTTAGTAAAGGGAACTAGCGTAGGTACCGTTACTGATTTTGATGGTACTTATCAAATTGAGGCTTCAGATGCGGATGTTTTGGTAGTTTCTTATACAGGATATACTCAAATTGAGGTGCCTGTTGGGGCTAATTCTACCATTGACATTACCATGTCTGAAGCGAGTGAAATTCTTTCTGAGGTGGTGGTAGTTGGATACTCCGCACAACAAAAAAAGGACCTTACTGGTGCAGTAGGGGTGGTTGATGCTGAGGAATTAAAAACGATTCCAAGTAGCAACATTACTTCTCAATTGCAGGGCCGAGTTTCAGGGGTTACCATCAGTGGTGATGGTCGTCCAGGTCAACCGGCTAAGGTTCGTATTAGAGGATTTGCCTCTTTTTCTGGTGCGAATGACCCACTTTATGTAGTAGATGGAGTTCCTACTCAGGATATTTCTACTCTTAACCCTAATGATATCGAGAATATTTCGGTATTGAAGGATGCTGGAGCAGCCTCTATCTATGGGTCAAGGGCATCCAACGGAGTTATTTTGATTACTACCAAACAAGGAACCAATTCCGGCGTGAAGGTGAGCTATGATGCTTTCGTAGGGGTTCAAGATCCTGGTAATGGTCCGGAAAACTTATTAAATACCCAAGGATATGCGGATTTGCAGTGGTTGGTTTATGCCAATGATGGTACTAGTGAGACCCACCCTGTATATGGACCTTCTTCCAATGCAAGACCTTCTCTGCCATCCTGGGCAGCTAATACCGATTGGTATGATGTGTTGACCAGACAGGCGATGATTATGAATCACGATTTGTCTTTTTCAGGTGGTAATGAGAACGCTACCTTTTATGCTGGTTTGAACTACTTCAATCAAGAAGGTATTGTTATTGAGAACTTTGCCAAAAGATACTCTGCTAGATTAAACTCTACTTTCAAGATTGCCAATGGTAAGATCACACTTGGTGAAAACTTGACCGTAACTGGAAGATCGGGTAACGGTGTTGCGGGTAACGGTGAGGAAGGTGGAGCTTTTGCGATGGGTGTTTACAGAACCCAGCCCATTATACCTTCTATTATAGAATCTACTGTGCAAGGAATTGGGAGAACTTTTCAACCAGGTGAATACGGTGGAACTGGATTGGCTCCAAGATTGGGTAATGGAGACAATATGCTGGCAATTCAAACTAGAAATGCTGATGATAGACAGCAAGATTTGCGCGTTTTAGGTTCTGCCTTCATTGACGTTCAGTTGATGGAAGGTTTGAATTTCCGATCTACTTTTGGTGGTACTTATCAGTCTGGTTATAATACCAATTGGACTAATGCTACTTATGAAAGTGCAGAAAACGTAGCTACTTCTTCTTATAATGAAGTGGGTTATTTCAATGCTGATTGGGTTTGGACCAATACCTTATCATATGATAAGACCTTCGGAATGCACTCCATCAAGGCAGTGGCCGGTTACGAGTCCGTCAAATACGGAATCAGTAGAGGGGTTGGTGCTTCCAGAGCAGGATATTTCTCAACTGACTATGCGTTCAGAACGGTAGATAATGGTTCGCAAATTACTGGAGCAAATTCTAATTTTAATACTCCGACTACCTTAGTATCGACATTTGCTAGAGCTGATTATTCTTACAACAACAGATATTATCTTTCTGGAACAGTAAGAAGAGACGGATCATCTCGATTTGGTTCAGAGTTTAGATACGGTGTTTTCCCATCTGTATCTGCTGGTATTAGAGTGAGTGATTTCTTAGCTGATAATTCTGATTTTCTATCCGATTTAAAAATCAGAGGGGGATATGGAACTATGGGTAACCAGTTACCTGTCAACCCGGCTAACCAGTATAGCTTATTCGGTGGATCTCCTGGCTCTTCTTTCTATGATTTAAATGGTTCTGCTACTTCTTCACTTCAAGGATTCAGACCGACGAGAATTGGAAACGCTGATTCTAAGTGGGAAACACAGATAACCACCAATATTGGATTTGATGCGGCTCTTTTTGATTCAAAAATGCAGATCTCCTTTGACTGGTATAGAAAAGATGCTCAGGACCTTTTGGTAACTGTTCCACTTCCAGCTATTTACGGAGCGGCTTCTGCTCCTGCGCTGAATATTGGGGACATGAAGAATACAGGATTGGATCTTCAGTTAGATTACAGAACTGATTTAACCAGTGATTTGAGTTTAGATGCCACCTTGACTTTTACCACATACAAAAATGAAATCGTAAAGTATGCCGATGGTATTGATTTCTTCGCTGCGGGTGGATCTAGAATTGGCGCATTTAACAGAAACGAAGTGGGAAGATCTATTTCTGAATTCTTTGGATACGAAGTAGTTGGATTATTCCAAAATCAAGCTGAAGTAGATGCTGCGCCTACTCAAGCAGGTGCTGAACCTGGATTCTTCAGATACGCTGACATAGATGGTAACGGAGAAATTACCCCAAATGACAGAACATTTATCGGTAATCCTAACCCTGATTTTACTTATGGTTTAAATTTGGGCTTGAATTATAAGAACTTCAACTTGACTGCTTTCTTCTTTGGCTCTCAAGGAAATGAAATTTTCAATTACAACAAATGGTGGGTTGATTTTTGGCCATCCTTCCAAGGTCAGAAGAGTAATGATTTGTTAAACAACAGTTGGACACCTAATAATCCTGGTGCGACTGTACCTAAGGCATCAAATAAATCTAACTTCTCAACAAATACTCAATCTACGAGTTACTACGTAGAGGATGGCTCTTTTTTACGGTTGAGAAATTTACAATTGGCCTATACCATACCATCAAATGTATTACAGCCGATTGGAATATCTAACCTAAGTGTGTACGTACAAGGAATTAATTTGTTGACTTTAACCGACTACACTGGATTGGATCCTGACCTTAATAACGGTGGAGACACCTCTTTTGGTGTAGATGAAGGAAACTATCCTCTGGTCAAACAATATTTGTTTGGTCTTAGAATGGGATTCTAATTAATAACATAAAAACTAAAAAAAATGGACAAAATTAAGATTTTGATACTGAGTTTGGTCCTGGCACTACCTTTCTCTTGTACAGAGGATTTTCTGGAAGTGACACCTAACGGTTCTCTAGACCAAAGTATTTTGGCTACCGGAGAAGGGGTAAACAGTCTTTTAATTGGATGTTATGCCCTTCTTGACGGGACCTCAGATAATATTGCAGGATGGGAGTCAGCTTCTTCCAATTGGGTATTTGGAAGTATCCGTGGAATGGTAGCCAACAAAGGAACTGATGCAGGTGATCAGCCTGATATCAACCCTTTGCAAACTTTTACAGAAACGGCTACTAATCCATATTTGAATGCCAAATGGCGTTCTGCTTTCGATGCTGTCGCAAGAACCAACGAGGTAATTCGAGTTATTGCTTTGGCAGAAGAAAAAGGTACTATTAGTGCTGATAATGCGGCTTCATACAGAGCGCAAGCGCGAGTGCTTAGAGGTCATTTTCATTTTGAGGCTTGGAGAATGTGGAATAAAATTCCTTACATCGATGAGAATACTGACCTAGGTGAGGTTACCAATAGCGAAGATGTTGCGGACAGAATTATTGCTGACCTGGAGGCTGGTGTTTCACTACCTAACAATATGGGACAAGTAGGTCGATTTAATGGAACCGTTGCAAGGGTTTTATTAGCTAAGGCTCAGATGCAGATGAAGAGAGATTTCGCTTCTGCTAGAACCAACCTTCAGTGGGTAGTTGATAACGGAACTGCTCCTGACGGGTCACCCATTGGCTTGGAAACCAGCTATGGGGATATTTTTGATGCGGCAAACAGAAATGGAATTGAAGCAGTATATACCATCCAATATTCTGTTAACGATGGATCAGGTGGATGGAATGCTGGACAAGGAGAGGTATTAAACTTCCCATATAAGGGTGGTGGATCTCCAGGTGGATGTTGCGGTTTCTTTCAACCCTCTCACGACTATGTAAACTCTTTCAGAACAAGTAATGGACTTCCTTTATTGGATGGATCCTATAATGATCAGCCAGTGAAAACAGACCAAGGTTTGACTCCTGCAGATGCTTTCACTCCAGATGATGGACCACTAGACCCAAGATTAGATTGGTCCGTAGGACGAAGAGGTATCCCTTATTTTGATTGGGGCCCCCATACTGGTTCTGATTGGATTAGAGACCAATCTTACGCTGGACCTTTCTCTCCTAAAAAGCAAGTTTACAAAAAAGCTCAGGAAGGAAGTTTGACAGAGGTTGGTAACTGGACATCAGGTTGGACGGCTAATGGTTACCGCTTAATTCGATATGCAGATGTGTTATTACTTTTAGCGGAGTGCAATATTGAAGGAGGTGATTTATCAGGCGCAAGAACGTTAATCAATCAAGTGAGAGCAAGAGCGGCTAATCCTGAAACTTTCGTAAAGAACCCAGATGGCTCCAATGCTGCAGATTATCAAATTAGTTTATATGCAGACAGCGGATACCCATTCGATTCTAAAACCAATGCTCTAGCTGCTTTGGCTATGGAGCGTAAATTAGAATTGGGTATGGAAGGACATAGATATTTCGACCTTCAAAGATGGGGTAACGTTGTTAGTGAATTGACTAGAGTACTCAACTATGAAAAGACACTGCTTCCTTCTTTATATGGGGGGGCTTCTGTCGGATCTGAAGACGTCACTTATCCGATTCCACAAAATCAAATTGATTTGATGAACGGAAGACTGACTCAGAATAGATAAAATCTAAAAGTTACTATATTGAATGCGAGTACATCACGATGTGCTCGCATTTTTTTTATCAATGAACCCAAGGCTATGAATAAATCATCAATACTTTTTTTGATTGGTATTACAGCAAGTTTATCTAGCTGTAATCATTCCGAAAAACCTGTATTTCAACTTTTGACAACCGCGGAAACAGGAATTGATTTTATTAATGAAATTCCTGAAAATGACACCTTCAATATTTTGAGAAATGAATATATGTACAATGGAGGAGGGGTTGGTATTGGTGATTTAAATGGTGATGGCTTAGACGATTTGATCTTTGCAGGTAATAAGGTTTCCCCTAAAATCTACCTCAACAAAGGAGGCCTTCATTTTGAAGACATTACCCCAGCGTTCCAAGGAGGATTCAAAGGCCATTGGATCAGTGGGGTAGCTTTAGTTGATATCAATACAGATGGTTGGCTGGATATTTATTTTACCGTAACCATGAGTGATGATCCAGAAAAAAGACGCAATCAATTATGGATCAATCAAGGTATTCAAAATGGTTCACCTCAAGCATTTGTTGAACAAGCTAAGGAATATGGAATAGATTATGAAGGCCACAGCATGCACGCTGCTTTTTTTGATTACGATCTGGATGGAGATTTGGATTTATACGTTTTAAATAATACAGTGTCAGAAAAAGTTCCTACTAATTACCGCCCTAAATTAAAAGATGGAAGCGCAGATAATCAAGATCAATTATTCCGCAACGAAGGTAATGGCCAATTTGTAAATGTTTCTGCGGAAGCGGGAATAGTTATTGAAGGCTATGGGCTTGGACTGGGAATCGCTGACTTTAATCGAGATCATTTTCCAGATATCTATGTTTCCAATGACTATATAGCCAATGATTTGCTTTATATCAATCAAAAGGACGGTACTTATAAGGATCAATCCGCTGATTTTCTAAGTTATCAATCCAAATTTTCTATGGGTAATGATGTAGGGGATATCAATCAAGATGGCTGGCCAGATATCATCACTCTCGATATGCTACCGGAAAATTACTTTCGTAAAAAGCAGACTATCAATGGTAATTCCTATACTTTCTATACCAATGATGAAAAATACAACTATCAGCATCAATATGTGAGGAATATGCTTCAATTGAATAACGGAGCAGTCCAAGGCCAGTTATTACCATTTAGCGAAGTTGGTCAGTTGGCGGGAATTTATCAATCTGAATGGAGTTGGTCTGCACTTATGGTGGATGTGGATAATGATTCAGATAGAGATTTGATTTTTTCTAATGGGTTTCCACGAGATCTAACAGATAAAGATTTTACCAACTACAAGGCGAATACTTATGGATACTTGGCCGGAGATAAAGAAATGTTAGCGGTAATTCCCGTAGTGAAAGTTCCCAATTACCTTTATGAAAATCAAGGTAATTTAAATTTTACCAATAGGGCCCAAGAATGGGGTATGGAACTTCCTGTATTCTCCAGTGGAGCTGCTTTTGCAGATTTGGATAATGATGGAGACTTAGAATATGTTTCCAACAACATCAATGAACAGGCCTATGTATTTGAAAATAAAACGAATGAATACACGCCTAAAAAGAATTATTTACAAATAGAGTTGAGTGGTCCAGACCTGAACCCCCTTGCTATTGGGGCTAAAATTCAAATCACTTATAATGGACAAAGTCAATGGCACGAACAATTCCTGACTAGAGGTTATCTTTCTTCGGTGTCTCCCACTATTCACTTTGGACTTGACACGGTGACTCAAATAGAGGAAATAAAGATTATTTGGCCTTCGGCAAAAGAAATAACGCTCCTTCAGGATATAACAGCTAATCAAAAAATTAAGGTAAGCTACCATAATTCTGAGCGGATTGCTTTCCAAGAAGATCAATTAGAAACCACCACTGAGTTTTTATTTGAAGAAATTCCCAATGCTATCCCTTATGTGCAAGAGGAGGAAGATTTTGTGGATTTCTATTTACCTCAAAGAACCATACTAAAAAGGATTAGTCAAACGGGTCCTGGGATTGCTACTGGGGATTTAACTGGAGATGGTATTCCAGAAATCATGTTTGGAGGAACCCCAGAACAACCCGCTGAAATTTGGACCATAAAAGACTCTAGTAGATTTCAAAAGATTTATATCGAAGGAGTAACAGCGTTGACGGAGAGTTATGACCATCAATTAGAAATGATCGATATAGATCAAGATGGAGATTTGGATATTTTGACAGGTGCGGGAGCTTATTCACCCTATGAACCTGAGATTTATCAACACAAATTGTATAGAAATCAAGGCACCACCTTTCAAAAAGAGCCACTTCCCATTGGCGCATTTCCCGTTTCTGTTCTAGCTACTAACGATTTTGATCAGGATGGAGATTTGGATGTGTTTGTAGGAGCCAGGGTTCAAAATAATCAATACCCACTTGCCCCTTTAAGTAAATTATTAATCAATGATGGTAAAGGGCATTTTGATACCCTAGTTTGTCCGGCACTTGACTTAGGATTAGTTACTGATGCGGTTTGGACGGATTTCGATCAAGATGGATGGAAAGATTTGATCGTATCTAGAGAATGGGAATCTATAGTCTTCTTGAAAAATAATGACGGAAAAACTTTGGAGCAGGTAACTTCCCCAAGTATTCAAAAATATAAAGGCTGGTGGTCCATGGTCAAAGCGATGGATTTAGATGGTGATGGTGATGAAGATTTAGTCTTAGGGAATTTGGGGAACAATCATCGGTTTAAAATCTCCTCTCAATTTCCTCTTACCCTATATGCTCCAGATATTGACTTGAATGGAGTTTTGGATTTACTTCCAGGAGCTTATTATGAAAATGGAGAAGGCCAATTGGCAGAATATCCCGTTCATTATTTAGATGAATTAGCTTCTCAATCTCCTTTTTTTAGAAAGAATTTTACCTCCTATACTGCTTTTAGTCGGCAAACTATGAAGGAGGTATTAGACAAAGGAAATAAAGAGGATATGGTGGTTAGAACAATAAATACAACCAGTAGTTATGTTTTGTGGAATGAAGGAGGTAAGTTCGATTGGCAAGAATTACCTTTGGAAGCACAAGTTTCTCCGGTTAAAGATGCTTTTTGCAGAGATTACAATGGAGATGGCGTTATTGATATTTTGCTTTTAGGAAACGACCATTCTTTTGATGTTTCAACTGGTGATTTCTCCGCAAATAAAGGGTTGGTGTTATTGGGGAATGCACACCGTAATTTCAAGGCACTTCCCTATAGAGAAACAGGGTGGTGGACAGAAGGAGTTGTTAACCAATTAAAAGTAATGGATTACCAACAGGAACAGTATTATGTAGTGGGAATGCATAAGAAATCAATCCGTTTATTTAAATTAAAGTAATATTTCATGATAAGACCCTATATTTTAGCAGAATCTAACTGGGCTACCATTAAAGAAGCTTCATTTGACTTAGCAGTTTTGCCCTGGGGGGCGACGGAAGCACATAACTATCATTTACCTTATGGAACGGATAACTATGAAGCGGAAGGTTTGGCAGCAGAGGCAGCTAGAATTGCTTGGGAAAAAGGAGCGCGATTAACGGTGCTCCCCACCGTTCCGTTTGGAGTAAATACGGGTCAAATGGATATTGCATTGGATATGAACCTCTATCCTTCTACACAGCAACTCATATTGGACAACCTGATAGAAGTTTTAAATAATCATGGAATAAAAAAATTGGTCGTATTTAATAGTCACGGAGGAAATGATTTTAAAACGATGCTTCGAGAACTAGGATGCAAGTATCCTGAAATGTTCTTGTGTCAAACTCATTGGTTTAAAGCTATGGATAATTC
>JBEAPR010000034.1:0-16088 GCA_041164265.1 Bacteroidota bacterium
CCCGCAGAGGAAAATTTTCAATTTTTCTTGGTCCACTATTTGAACGAGTATGCAAAATCAAATATCGTAGGAATGGATGCAGTATATGTTTACTTAGTCGATAATTATTATGCTACAGGTAGGGCTCCATGGACTGATAATGACCAATTAGAAAAAATTATAGAGAATGCTAACGGTCTGAAACCAACTTTGATTGGGAAAATTGCACCAGATATTAGATTAGAAAAAAAGGATGGAACTACTTTTAATCTTCATGATATAGAATCTAAATATACTGTACTATACTTTTGGAGATTTGATTGCGGGCATTGCCAAGAATCAACGCCGGTGGTCAAAAAGTTTTATGAAAAATTTAAAGATAAGGGGGTCACTCTCGTAGCAGTTTGTACTAAATTTACTGATGATATTAAAGGCTGTTGGGATTATATTGAGGAAAATGATATTGAAGATTGGATGCATGGTGTAGACACCTATCATAGAAGTAAATACATGGAAAAGTACTATATCAAATCTACTCCACAAATATTCATCTTAGATCAGGAAAAGAAAATTATCATTAAAAAAATTGGTTCAGAACAATTGGAAGATGTAATGAGCAACTTAATTGAAAGCGAAGCTATTAATAAGTGATTAAAAGACTTTTGATTCTTATTTTAATATTAACTAGCTGCAAGGCAGATAAAGAAGCGGCTCAACTAAGTATTGAACATAGTCAACTATTAGATCTTTTAGTGGATATTCACTATGCGGAAGCTGCTCTTGAAAATCTAAAATTGCTCGAACAGGATAGCCTAAAAGTGCAATACTATACCCATATTTTGCGATACCATGGGGTAACAAAAGAGCAAATGGAAGAACACATGGATGATTTAAGAAATAATCCAGTTTTTCTCAATCAAGTTTACAAAGAGCTTTACACCAAAATTTCAAGTAATTAATTATTCACAATTAACAATTAATTAATCTTACATCAGGTATTTAATATATTCCTTATTTTACTTTAGTGCTAAATATCCAATGTATATGGAATCTAAAAAAATTCTGATTGTAGATGACGAACCAGATATATTAGAATTTTTGGAATACAATCTCAAAAAAGAAGGTTTCTTAGTGATTACTGCAGGAGATGGTGAAGAAGGTTTAGCCTTAGCTGCTAAAGAAAAACCTGATTTAATTGTCTTGGATATTATGATGCCCAAAATGGATGGCGTGGAAATCTGCCGGATGATTAGAAATAACTCATCTTATAACAATCCTTTAATTGCTTTTTTAACCGCTAGGGAAGAGGATTATTCTCAAATTGCTGCTTTAGATGTAGGAGGTGATGACTATATCACTAAGCCAGTAAAACCTAGAGTATTTATCAGCAGAATTAAAGCACTTTTAAGAAGAGGAGAAAGGATGGAACAAGACGAACTTAACAAAGAAATTATTGCTGGTGATTTACTCATCAATCCAGAACAAGTATCTGTCAAAAGAGGGGATGAAATATTGGACTTAGCTAAAAAAGAATTTGAATTACTTTTATTGATGGTAACTAAACCTGGCAAGGTATTTACCAGAGAGGAAATATTTAACAAAGTTTGGGGTTCTGATGTTATTGTTGGTAATAGGACAATTGACGTACACATTAGAAAATTAAGGGAAAAAATTGGAGACAATTATATTAAAACAATCAAAGGTATCGGCTATAAATTTGAATTTTAAATGCTGAAAAACCCTACTCCTGGACAGATTGCAGCTTTAATAGCTATTTTCTCAGCAGCAATATCTGCCTTAGTTTTAGCTTTTTTATTTTTTCTCCATTCATTTAATCTATTTTTTCTTGTTCCTATTGTTGGATTATTTGGTACTTATTGGATTTCGGTTTATTACCTCAAAAAATATATTTACCGAAAAATAAAGGTCATATATAAAACCATCCACAAGCACAAGGTAACTCCCGAAGACAAGCAAAATGATGTTCAACTTCACTCCAATCTAATGGAAGAAATAGAAATGGAAGTGGATCAATGGGCTGAGAATCAAAAGGAAGAAATCCGTAAATACAATTCTTGGGCAGAATACAGGCGTAAATTTGTCGGAGACATTTCTCACGAATTAAAAACACCAATTTTTAACATACAGGGTTATATTCATACATTGATAGATGGAGGATTGGAAGACCATAAAATCAATGTTAAATTTCTATCCAAGGCGGCTAAAAATGTAGAACGATTGCAAACCATTGTTGAAGACTTAGAATCTATTTCTCGGTTAGAATCTGGTGAACTTATTCTAGATATCCAGTCTTTTGATATTAAAGAACTTACAGAAGAGGTTTTTGAAGAACTTGAAATTAAGTCCAGGGAAAAAGAAATTGATTTTGACTTCAAACAAGGCGCAGCTAAAGGATTTATGGTGGAAGCCGACCGTGAAACTATCAGACAGGTACTGGTTAATCTTATCCACAATTCTTTAAAATATGGTAAAGAGAATGGAAAAACAAGAATTGGATTTTATGATATGGATAAAGTAATTCTTGTAGAAGTGGCAGATAATGGTATAGGAATTCCCAAACAACATATAAATCACGTGTTTGACCGATTTTATAGAGTAGATAAAAGCCGATCAAGGAATCAGGGTGGATCAGGATTGGGATTATCCATTGTAAAGCACATTATTGAAGCCCACAAACAAACTATTAATGTGCGTAGCACTCCAGATTTAGGTTCTACCTTTGGTTTTACCCTAAAAAAGTCCTGATTTTTTATTTTTGCAAAAAATTAAAGTCATCCAATGATTTCTTTAACTGATATATACCTCCAATATGGAGATAAAATCCTATTTGATAATCAGTCCCTTGTTATTGGCAATAAGGATAAAGTGGGTTTGGTAGGACGAAATGGAGCAGGTAAATCTACTTTACTTAAAATTATTTCGAAAAGTATTTCCCCAGATAATGGTTCCGTAACTCGACCATCCGAAAGCACCTTAGCCTATCTCCATCAAGATATGGAAATTCCTAAAGGAAAAACTGTAATGGATGAAGCCATGAGTGCCTTTGATGAAGCCTTGAAAATTGAATCCGAAATGGATGATATTAACCATTCTTTGGAAACGAGGACAGATTATGAATCGAAAGAATATCTGGATATTTTGGACCGCTTAGCAGATCTGAGTACCAAATTAGATTTACTTGGAGGGGATTCTCTTAAAGCGGAGGCGGAAAAAGTGCTTAAAGGACTTGGCTTTGAACAAAAGGATTTAAATCGATTGACCGATGAATTTTCTGGCGGTTGGCAAATGAGAATCGAACTCTGCAAAATGCTTCTTCAAAAGCCAGATTATCTGCTTTTGGACGAACCTACGAACCATTTAGATATCGAGTCTATAATATGGTTAGAAGGTTTTTTGAAAAATTACCCGGGCACTATTATTCTAATTTCTCACGATAGAGCTTTTTTAAATGCGATAACCAATCGTACCGTGGAAATTGAATTAGGCAAAATTCAAGACTATAAAGCATCCTATGATAAATATTTAGAACTTAGAAAAGATAGAAGAGAGAAACAAATTGCGGCATTCGAAAATCAACAAAAAGTAATTGCTCAAAAAGAAAAGACCATTAATAGATTCATGGCTAAAGCCTCTAAGACGAAAATGGCACAGTCCATGCAAAAGCAATTAGATAAATTGGATCGGGTGGAATTGGCCGATGAAGATTTATCTAAAATGAATATTAGGTTTCCCACTGCTCCACGGTCTGGAATGGTGGTAATGGAGGCTTCTAAACTTTCAAAAAATTATGATTCAATACAGGTTTTAAATTCCATAGATCTCAAAGTAGATCGAGGAGATAGAATTGCCTTTGTAGGCCAAAATGGACAAGGAAAAACTACTTTGGCCAGAATGTTGGTCGGGGATTTAAACCCCTCTAAAGGTGTGGTAGAAATGGGACATAATGTTTCAATTGGATATTATTCCCAGCAGCAAACCGAAGCGCTACCAATGAAATTAACTCTACTGGAAGCAATGGAATTGAATAGTCCTCCTGAAATGAGAACGCGACTTAGAGCAATTTTAGGAGCTTTTTTGTTTAGCGGAGAAGATGTTGACAAAAAAATATCCGTCCTTTCTGGAGGAGAACGAGCGCGCTTAGCACTCGCTATTTTATTGCTTAAACCTTTCAATCTATTGGTTCTTGATGAACCTACCAACCATTTGGATATGATTTCAAAAGAAATTCTCAAAAAGGCAGTTCAACAATTTGATGGTACCTTAATTGTTGTTTCCCACGATAGAGAGTTTTTGACAGGTTTAACAAATAGAACCATAGAGTTTAGAGACGGGGCTATTTATGAGTATCTCGGGGATGTTCAAGTCTTTTTAGAAAAAAGGAAGGTAGATAATATGCGAGATATTGAATATCGTCAAAAATCTGTAAACACCCTTCAATCATCTGAGGCTATCGCTCCAGAAGACAGAAAAAAATGGTTAAGAGTAGTAAGTCAGGCAGAAAAGCAAATCGCTCACCTAGAAGATAGAATCGAAGCTATGCAAAAATTGATGGCTGAACCAGATTTTTATAAAAGAGATGATGCGGTAGAAATTGGATCAACTTATCAAGAACTACAGAAAGAAATGGAAGAAGTTTTTGAATCTTGGGAATCGGCACAAAATAAATTATAGAATTATGATAAAATACACCGTTCTATCTCTCTTTTTTTTCATGACTTTAGGGATTTCTAATGGAATAGGTCAGAATAAGGCCATTACTTTAATTGCACAAAATATGAAAGGGGCACCTGGGCAATTGGTCTGCATGGGTATTGGTAGTGCAGATTTCAATAATATGTTGTCTATGCAATTTACCCTTGAGTGGAACCCTCAACACATGGTATTTCAAGAAGTTAATAACTTTAGATTGCCATACTTTTCAAGAGATAATTTTGGCGCTCAATTTAGAGAGCAAGGTAAATTAACCTGTGTTTGGATTGACAATGCATTGGAGGGAGTTACCGTCCAGGATGGAGAAACCCTCTTTGATATTTGTTTTACGATTATTGGAGATATAGGAAGTGAAAGTCCGGTGATCTTTAGCCAAAACCCAACCCCATTTGAAGCTGTTAATAAGGCTGAACAAGTTTTAACCATTGAAGGAGTTTCTGGTAAAATTAAAGTGGTAAATGAGTAAAAAAGGAAAAGTATTAGTCGCAATGAGCGGAGGTATTGATAGTACCGTCACTGCCATGCTTCTGCACGAACAGGGGTATGAGGTGATTGGGATTACTATGAAAACTTGGGACTATGCTAATTCTGGTGCATCCAAAAAGGAAACTGGTTGCTGTTCATTAGATTCTATCAATGATGCTAGGCAAGTAGCTGTTGAAATGGGATTCCATCATTTTATCATAGATATAAGAGAAGAATTTGGTGACTTTGTAATAGATAATTTTGTAGATGAATATATGGCGGGTAGAACCCCTAACCCCTGTGTTCTTTGTAATACTCATATCAAATGGAGTGCATTACTAAAAAGAGCTGATGCTTTAGATTGCGAATTTATTGCTACGGGACATTATGCTTCCATTGAAAATATCAATAATCGCTATTTTATTACCAAAAGTAAAGATGCTCAAAAGGACCAATCTTATGTATTATGGGGCCTTACTCAGGAATGTCTTAAGCGGACGCTTTTCCCCTTGGGAAAAATGACCAAACCCGAGGTCAGAAAATTAGCCGAGGATAGAGGGTATAGTGAATTGGCCAAAAAGGGGGAAAGCTATGAGATTTGTTTTGTACCTGATAATGACTACCGTAATTTTTTAAGGCATAGAATTGAAGGATTAGATGAAAAGGTGGCAGGGGGGCACTTTGTAGATCAACAGGGTAATATCCTGGGCGAGCATTTGGGATATCCTTTTTATACCATAGGTCAAAGAAAAGGATTAGGAATTGCTTTAGGAAAACCCAAGTTTGTTACAGAAATTCAACCTGATACTAATACAGTAGTTTTAGGTGATGTAGAGGATTTAGTCAAAAATGGAATGTTTGTTGGGCAGGTTAACGCTATGAAATATGAATCTATTCCAGATAATTTGGAAGTAGTTACTAAAATTCGATACAAAGATCCTGGAACCGTAAGTGTTCTTAAAAATAAAGATCATAAATTATTTGTCGAGTTTCAAGCAAATGTTGGGGGAGTGGCACCAGGTCAATCTGCTGTATTTTTTGAAGGCAACCATCTAGTGGGTGGTGGAATCATAATGATGGGAGTTTAATCATGATTGGACCATTAATACCAATTGGAAAAATCGTTAAACCTCATGGCATTGAGGGGGGAATGAAAATAGTGCTCAAGGAGCAATTTGAGTTGTTGGATTTAAATGAGTGTTTCTTATTTATTCATTTTGAAGGCCTTCCTGTTCCTTTCTGGGTGACTACTTTTCTTTCCAATGGGTTTCAACAGGTTTTTATAGAACGAATAGATACCAAAGAAGCCGCTATACCTTTTGCAGGCAAGGAAGTTTTCGTAGAGCAGAAAATTATTTCATCCAATACTAGTCAGCCTTCTAACCCATATACATGGGAGGGTTATCACTTATTAGATTTGACCAGCAATAGAAAAGGGGAAATAATCAAAATAGAAGAATACCCCCAACAACTTATGGCTACCATCCATACTGAAGATAAAGATGTCCTTATTCCACTGCATGAAGACTTCTTAATTGCTGTTGATGATTTATCTCAACTAATTACGGTTAAGCTCCCTGAGGGTTTATTTGGGTAAACCACCTGGAATACCAATTATTACATCTGAAGATTTTTTAGCTTCATCTACTATCGCTTTTACATCAGATAATAAGGCCTTGGCATCGTAAATAATTCCATCCTTTATGGTATACTTTACTCCCCCAACTTTCACCACCTCATTCTCCTCATTTAGTCGGATGGCCCCTGTTCCGTAAAGGACTTTCAAATCCATCAATGGATTTTCTTCTAATAGAACCATATCTGCCAATTTACCAACCTCTATGGTACCTAATTGATCTGCTAACCCAAGGGCTTCGGCTCCATTAAGGGTGGCTGCTCTGATAACTTCTAACGGATGAAAACCAGCTTCTCTTAAAAGTTCTAGTTCACGGATGTAGGCAAACCCGTATAATTGATAAATGAATCCTGAATCTGAACCAGCTGTTATTCTTCCCCCTCTGTTTTTATATTCATTAATAAAGGTCATCCATATCTGGTAATTCTTTTTCCAGTTTACCTCCTGCTCTGTTCCCCAAGAATGCCAATAAGAGCCATGGGAAATACGGCTAGGTTCATAAAACTTCCATAAGCTCGGTAACGTGTAGTAATCATGCCATTCGGCCCTCATAGCCCGCATCAAATCACGATTGGCCTCATATATATTAAAAGTGGGGTCAATCGTGAAATCAAGGGCAATTAACTCATCCATAACTTTATTCCAATGTTCGGAATACGGCGCTGCTGCTTGTCTCCATAATTGGCCTGCAGATTCAAATCTATGTTGTTCATTTTGATAATTGTAATCCAAGGGATAGTCTTGGACAGTCCTATCGTTAAAAAGTGCCTCGGGTAAACCATACCAGTGTTCCATACTGGTCATGCCGGCTCTTGCCGATTGAAGGACATTCCATCGACTGACATCTAGCTGGGCATGGTGACAGGTTGAGCGCAAACCTAGTTTTTTATTTTCTCTTATCGCTGCATCCATTACTTCCGGAGAAGCCCCGAAAAACTTAATTCCATCAGCTCCATTTTCTGCATTTTCTTGTACCCATGTTCTGGCTTGCTCTGCAGTGCTGATGGGAACTTTAGAACCCATTCCAAAAGCAGTATAAGCCATTATCCTGGGAGCTGTAATTTTATTGGATTCGCTTAGCTTTTTATGCTCTAGTACCCATTCTAGTCCATTACCACAAGATGGATCCCTGATAGTGGTAATCCCATGTGCCATCCATAATTTGAAAACGTATTCAGAAGGAGTGCCTTGTCCTCTTCCCCCAATATGGCCGTGCATGTCAATAAATCCAGGTAACAGATACATCCCATCAGCTACTAATTCCTTCCCTCCATCTTCTAATTGAGGTCTGGATCTTTCCCTAACCGGCACCCCAGGATGTCCGACAACAGCAACTCTTTCTATCCTATTCCCCCTTACGACTATGTCAACCGGACCCAATGGAGGAGCTCCATTTCCATTTATTAACGTGACCCCCCTAATGATTAATTGTTCAAAAGGCCCCTCTCCTTGGTTGGTAAGAGGAGCTTTTTCAATTTGAGCCTGAATGGAAAGAAAAATTCCAAAAAGAAAAATTGTACAGAGATTAAATTTTTTAATCATAATTAATATTTATTTATCCGGTAACCAGTATTCCGGCGATAATTGCAGTCATAAAACAAGCTAGAGTGCCTCCAATCAATGATTTAACTCCTAATTCAGTAAGGGTTTTTCGTTGGTTAGGGGCCAAGGCGCTGATTCCTCCAATTTGTATTCCAATTGAGGCAAAATTTGCAAATCCACATAAGGCGTATGTTGCAATAATCACAGATTTATCAGAGATTAATGTTTTTACCTCCTCTAATGAAGCATAGGCATAGAATTCATTTAATGTAGTCTTTAATCCTAGTAGTTGACCTACTAATAAAATATCATTAGATTCTACTCCTAATAACCAAGCAAAGGGGGCAAATAAAATTCCTAAAATAAACTCTAGATTAAATCCTGAATATTGCTGTTCTGTTATGGTATTCACCCAATTATTCAGACCTGTTATATCTCCAAAAATTTCCATTAGAATGTAATCCATTAAGGCTACCATTGCAGTGAAGACCAATAACATGGAACCTACATTTACTGCTAACCTAAGCCCATCCGTAGTTCCTTTAGTCAGAGCGTCTAAAACGTTATTTCCTACTTGGCTTTTATCAATAACCAAATGATCATTCTTTATTTTATCTGAGTGCTTTTCTGGAAATAAAATTTTGGCGCAAACAATAGCAGCAGGGGCAGAAATAATAGATGCTGTTAATAAATGACTAGCAAAGAACTGTTGCTGAATTGGATCAGACCCTCCTAGAAAACCTACATACGCTGCAAAAACACTTCCTGCAATAGTTGCCATTCCTCCTGTCATCAAACACATGATTTCAGATTTTGACATCTTTTCTATAAAAGGTTTAACCACCAAAGGTGCTTCTGTTTGACCAATGAAAATATTAGCAGCTGCTGCCATACTTTCCGCTCCAGTTAAGTGCATAGTCCTACTCATTAGCCATCCAAATGCCTTTATAAAAAGTTGAAGAATTCCTAAATAATAGAGTAGGGAGGATAAGGCAGAAAAAAAGAGAATGGTAGGCAATACCTTGAAAGCGAAAACATAGCCTATAGTAAAGGCTTTACCAGATAGGCCATCTTTAATCTCCGCAACATCAGGCCAACTTCCTAAAACAAATTCAGCTCCAGCTTCTGAAAAATTTAAAATGGTAACAAAAAAACCAGCTACTGCATCAAACCCATCTTTGACTAAAGGAACTTTTAATAGCAATAAAGCTAGAATTAATTGAAGTCCCAGACCAGCAATAACAGTCCTCCAGTTAACGTTTTTCCTATCGTTACTCAATAAATAGCAGCCTCCAACCAGTACCAACATGCCAATAATTCCCCTTAATATGCTTTCCTGAATGAGCATCCGTTCTTTATGTTAAATTGATGAGCAATAAATATAAGTTTATATTTTTACCGCCAATAATTAAAAAAGCATGCCAAAAGATTTTATCATTGGAATTTCAGGTGGGAGTGGATCAGGTAAGACTAGTTTTTTGAAGGCTTTAAGAGATACCTTTTCCGAAACGGAGGTTTGTATTATTTCTCAAGATGATTATTACCATCCAAAGTCATTGCAAGAGATTGATCATAATGGCATCTCTAATTTTGATAGGCCATCTTCAATTGATTTGGAAGCTTTTCACAATGATTTGAATCGGTTAATGGCTGGTCAAGAAGTTTCCCGAATAGAATACACTTTTAATAACGAAAATCAAAGACCTGGTGATCTGGTTTTCAAACCAGCACCGATTATTATTGTAGAGGGAATTTTTGTTTTTTACCATCAACCTATTAGAGATTTACTGGACCTAAAAATTTTCCTCCACGCCAAAGAAAATCTAAAAGTTATAAGAAGAATTAAAAGAGACCGGCAAGAAAGAAATTATCCCTTGGAAGATGTGCTTTACAGATATGAACATCATGTGCTTCCTACTTTTGAGAAATATATCCAACCCTACAAAGATCAAGTAGATTTAGTAATTAATAATAACCATAGCTTTGAAAAGGGACTATTAGTTCTAAAGGGCTTTATTCACCATCACCTACAAATGAACAAAAATTAATCTTTTTGAGGATTGATTTTTTCAATTTCCTTAAGGACTTCTTCTGCTTCAGCACTTTTTATGGCATAAGCTTTTATATCTCCCTTCCGCTGCAATTGCATAGCTTCCTCTAATAGTTTTTCGTATTTCTTTTCGAGTTTAGCAGTCGGATTTTTTTTGAAAAAATTTAACATAATTTGGGATTTAAATGATTTCTGGAAAACGATTGTACATTATGTCAAAATCTTCCAAAAATCTGTTTCTAGACTTCTTCATTTCTCGAAAATTCAAACTAATTTCTTCTAAAAAGGTTGTATCAACCTTGTCTTTTATGGCAGTAACTGAAGCCACTTCATCTGGTATTTTAAACTTAAAAGTTTGAATTAAAGAACCGTCTTCGACTTGTAACAAATACCTTTCTCCCATTTGAAGTACTACAATTTTGTAGATCTCATGCTCAATATCAGCTACCCAACGCATACTTTCTTTTTAATTTTGGTATAACAGCTAGAAGCAATCCCAGCATCATTAAAGTCGCTCCCAACCAAAATAAATTAATTCCTGGAAATACTTTAGCCTCTAAAACGATATAGTCGTATCGCAAAGAATCTGTGGCAATTTCTACGGGAATATGCTCGATTGGTGATGATACAGCAATACTAAAAGTAGCGGTCTCAGTAGTTGGATCAATTTCAATAAACCTGCTGTGAAATCCTATTTTTTCAATTTGCGTTTTTAGAAAATAAGGTTGATTGTCTCTTATGAGAAAAACGGGTTCGGTCCAAAAATTAACACCATCACTATTAGTAACTTTTAATTGCCCACCCACATAAATATCACCTTCTTTAGGTTGTAAATTAGGATGTTCCGGTGATCGATTGAATCCTTCAAACGCAATGGTATAATTAGAATTAATGGAGTAACGCTCTCCTTTTTTTAGTTTGATTTCTCTATATGGAAGTTGAGACTCGTCAGGAAAAATAAAATCGAGAATGGCCTCAGGCAATTTAATCTTGGTATTTAAAGGATTAATTTGAACGGGGTACCCATACAATAACTGACCTCTAATTACAATAACAGGGGTTGCGTAAAAAATTTTATCGGGTGCCTTTGTATCATAGATACCCACTTCTAAACCCAAAGCAATATCCCCCTCTTCCGGAGTATATTCAGGATGAGTTGGCATTCGATCAATTCCTTTTAAAAATACTTTAAATGCATTGATCGTTTCAGAACCATTGGTCTCATTGGTTACTGTATCGTAAACGGTAATTTCCTTATCAAACGATAAATACTGAGTCCTATAATTTAGGTTCGCTTCTTTTTCCTTTTTAAATTCAGCCTCCATTTCTACTTGGGGTAGAGCAGTAATAGAAGAGAATATGTCATATCCTAAATACCTTTTTGTAGAGGGATTATAAGCTGCTATTTTTGAAAAATCTTTCTCATACAAGATATTTGGAGCTAATGTGAATTGTTCTGAAGTATCTCCGTTTTCCCCAATCTTTACAAAATCAACAAAATAGGTCTTGGTATAAAGGTCCAAACTATCGCCTTTGTAGGTGATTTGAAAATCCCTGATATTCACAGGAGTATCTTCAAATAAAAGGACATTATTTCTCAAGGACGCATCATCCCCTTCAATGACTCCCTCCATCAAAAAGGAATTGGAGGTAATGATGTTTTCATTTAATCCTGATGCCAAAACCCCAATCACCATCAAGCCGAAACCTATATGAGAGCAAACCGAACCCACAAGTTTAATATTCCACCTCAATATTTTTATCCAATACCAGAAATTACTTGTGACAACAAAAGTTGAAGCGAAAAGTAATACGGTGTATTGCCATACATAAGTATCGATCCATAAAAGGATTACCCCCCCTAATAATATTGATATTAAGAGAGAAATTCCCCAGTCTATTGATAATTTTCGCCATCTGCTCGCCAAACTATTTTCTTTGTATCTTAAAAATTGGGCTAAGCCTGATAAGAAAGCAATAAAAACGGCAATCCAAATTTGATATTTATTGTAGTGAGGAATTGGGTCTGTAATCACTTCACCTATGTAGGTAGGGTCAAAAAGCTGTCTGATTTTATTATATACTGGTAATGAGGTAGATGCAGTAATCAAAATAGATGAAAAGAACAAGACTAAGGTTCCAATAAACATCCAGAATTCGCGCGAACTCGTGGGTTCCTCCTTTTCAGGATTTGGAATTTGTTTCCATCTCCAAATCATAATTCCAACCGGAATAAGAGTGACAATTAATAGAAAAAGCAATAATTGATTTTCTAATCCCATTTCCGTGAAAGCATGAACGGAAGTATCCCCTAAAACGCCACTTCTAGTTAAAAAAGTAGAATAAACGATCAATATGAAAGTCAATAGATAAAATGCAAAAGTACTCCTCAAAGATTGTTGGGTTGCTTTGGCAATGAGATTCGTGTGAATTCCAGCTACCAAAATTATCCAGGGTACTAATGACATATTTTCCACCGGATCCCATGCCCAATATCCACCAAAAGTAAGAGCTTCATATGCCCAAGCACCACCCATTAGAATTCCTATGCCTAGGATTCCACCGCTAAATAGAGCCCAGGGTAAAACAGGAGCTAACCAACCTTGAAAGTCTTTTTTAATTAGCGCGCCTACGGCAAAAGCAAAAGGAACTACCGTTGAAGAAAACCCTAAAAACAAAGTAGGAGGATGTATGGTCATCCAATAATTTTGTAACAGCGGATTTAATCCATTTCCTTTTATTAATGTCAAATAATCAGCATTGTTAAATATGGGCGCATCCATAGTTTCCCGCAATAACAATAAGGGATTACTTCCTAATTTATAAGGATCATCCCCAAACCCAATGTACACTCCTAAAATCATAGAATTGAGGAGGACCTGAACCGTTGCTATGGTACCCAAAACAGGTCCCTCCCATTTCCCGGATTTAAAAATTAATATAATAGCTAATACTATATTCCAAAACATCCAGAGAAGAAAACTACCTTCTTGCCCTTCCCAAAATGCTGAAGCAATGTATTTTAGTGGTAACTCATCTGAAACGTGTGCCCAAACGTATTGATATTCGTAATATCTGTTGATCATGATGAAAAACATCACCACTATAACTGTGAAAATACTGAAACCATGAATGCCAAATCCAACTTTGCCCATGGTAAGCCACCTTTTATCAGATGAGTAAAAGGTAGATGAAAAATAGGAGATGGCTGAAAATAAAGCAGAGACAAAACCTAAAGTGATGGCTAGTTGTCCGATAATTCCAGGAGTCAAATGTTCTCCAACATACTGTATTTGTTCCATGTATTAAATTTCCTTCTCACCACTTTTTATGTAAATCTCTTCGTCTTTATACTTAGAGGGGCATTTCATAAGCATGTCTGTAGCTACAAAAATTTCACCTTCCATCTGTCCAGTAAGAACAATTTGCTCAGAAAGTTCAAAATCTTGTGGTTTGGCCGCCAATAATACCACCTTTCTTTCTTCCCCATTCATATCCTTTATATAGAAACTAAAATAATTAGGATCTACTTCAGGCTTATATTCCATCGCTTTGTCTTTGGCTAATTCTCCTGCAATTTTTACCCTTTGATGCGATTTTTCCGCTTCTTGGAAACTAGCATAGGTACTCATATCTCCAGCAGCATTCGTTAAGAGTACTACCGCAACTACAATCATAACAATGCCGATGACGTGTATTTTTTTCATTAGTTGAGTTTCTTTTTACTTTGCAAAAATAATAACCAAAACTTTGGCAAAGGGGTTTACACTACAACTATTTATTCTATGAGTACAAAAGATATTATCCAAATAGAAGGAGGTAATTTTTATCAGAATCAAACTAGGATTTTGTCAGCAGTCAATTTTCAGTTAGATCAAGGAGCATTTATTTATCTAATCGGAAAAACAGGAAGTGGTAAATCCACTTTTTTAAAAACCCTCTATGCCGCTTTGCCTTTTACCGAAGGTATAGGTAGAGTGGCGGGTTTTGATTTGAAGAAAATCAATCGCAATAATGTGCATCTTTTGCGTTTATCTTTAGGAATAATATTTCAAGATTTTAATTTATTGGACGACAGAACTGTTTTTGAAAATTTGCATTTTGTTTTACAATCAACTGGTTGGAAGGATAAAAAGAAAATGCAGCTTCGAATTGCAGAAGTTTTGGAAGATGTTGGGCTAAATGGAATGGCTGGTAAAATGCCAAATGCACTATCCGGAGGGGAAAAACAGAGAGTGGTTATTGCTAGAGCTATAATTAATTCACCTCAAATCATTTTAGCAGATGAACCTACAGGCAATCTCGACCCTGAGACAGCTTTAGAAATTCTAGACTTGCTTATTCGTTTAAACAGCCAAAAAAATTCAGCAGTCATACTAGCGACACATCATTTAGGATTGATAGATCATTTCCCAAATAATATCTATGAATGTACCAATGGCCTCCTAGTTCAGCGATAATTTCACCTGAAATTAATATCAATAACTTATTAGTTTGTTGTATAAGTGTTATTTTTAGTTAAATAGTTACTTAAAGTAATCTTATGAGCTGGAAAACTTATAACGGGAATCCAATTAATGCTCCTTTAGAAAAAGCAGTAGAAGAGACATTGGTTGAAGAAATAGCTAAGGGTAATGAAATGAAAATTTGCATAGGTACAGACTCTCAGGTCAAAAGCCAAGTAACAGAATTTGCTACGGTAATAGTTTTTGTTCGAAAAAAATGCGGGGGTTTTATGTTCGTAAATAAATTTAAAGAAATTCGAAAAATGGGGTTAAAAGAGCGGATGATTTTAGAGGTTAGTAAATCAGTGGAGACCGCTTATTCGTTAAGCTCCATAATAGATAAATACCAGATTGAGCTGGAAATTCACGCTGATATTAATACCGACCCTAATTTTCCTTCCTATCAAGCTTTGAAAGAAACTATGGGATATATCATGGGAATGGGATATACATTCAAGGCCAAACCTTATGCTTTTGCCAGTTCACAATGTGCTGATAAATTAGTTTGATTTAGTATCATTGCAATCAATTTTCAATTAATGATACAGGTATTCGTAACAGGTGGAACATTCGACAAACAATACAATTATCTTAAAGGTACCCTCTATTTTAAGGAAACTCATATTCCCTCCATGTTAGAAAAGGGAAGGGCATCGCTGGATATAGATGTTAAAACTTTAATGATGGTGGATAGTTTGGAGATGAATGATGCAGATCGAATGGTTATTGGCCATAACTGCACCCAGTGCGCTGCCAAGCAAATTGTTATAACTCACGGTACCGATGGAATGGTTAAAACAGCAACTTATCTAGCGTCTTTGCCAGACTTTAATAAAACTATTGTTTTGACCGGTGCCATGATCCCGTACGCTTTTGGAACCTCGTCAGATGGTTTTTTCAATTTAGGAAGTGCCTTGGCATTTGTTCAAATGCTACCTAGTGGAATTTATATCGTAATGAATGGAAGATTTTTTGAGTGGAATAAGGTGGAAAAAAATCTCAAAACAGGGTATTTTGAAGAGAAATAAAAGACTTTATCATTTTTAGGCAATGATTAGTCGATTTATAGCGGTATCACAAATGACAATTTTATATTTTTAATGAAATAAATAATTGGTAAATGCCTTCCATTTTACAAGAAATATTTTCCACTGATCCTAATATAGACTCTAGAAGTATT
>JBEAPR010000035.1:0-9881 GCA_041164265.1 Bacteroidota bacterium
CGCCTTCTAATGAAAAATTATTTTCTCTCATTTTGCCCGTAATTAGGAAGAATCCAATTTACTGAATTTTAAATCAAACAGTCTAAAAACCATTCAAATCTTTTTCCCTTTCCATTTTAGGTTTTTTATTTATCAAGCTGGTATTCCCTTTAGAAGCATCCCACTTCTCCCAAAATTAACTTATACTTGTCTTATAATACTACGTTTTGATTCACTACAACATCTACCGGCACCCCTCCAACACAGATTGGGTCACCTTTGTCCACGGCGCCGGAGGAAGCTCCTCTATCTGGTTCAAACAGCTCCGAGCCTTCAAAAGTGTGTTTAATATACTACTACTCGACTTAAGAGGACACGGCAATTCTGCCAAAATCAAACTCAAAGCAGCCTTTAATCCAAACTATACCTTCGATGCCATCACCAAAGATATTGTAGAAGTCCTAGACCATGAGCAAATAGAAAAATCCCATTTCGTAGGGGTCTCCCTGGGAACCATCTTGATAAGAAACTTAGCAGATCACCATCCCAATAGAATCGCCAGCATGATCCTGTGTGGAGCCGTTATGAAACTCAATATTCGATCTCAGATTTTGATGAAATTTGGCAACCTCTTCAAGTCAGTTGTTCCCTACACCTGGCTGTATTCCTTTTTCGCCTTCATCATCATGCCTAACAAAAACCACCGGGAATCCCGACTACTATTTATCCGAGAGGCCAAAAAATTGTATCAAAAAGAATTTATCAAATGGTATCGACTTACTGCCGAACTCAAACCTCTTTTGCGCCTTTTCAGGTCTGCTGAAGTCCCCATCCCAACCCTATACATCATGGGAGAAGAAGATCATTTATTCTTACCCTCCATTGAAAAGCTAGTACCCAATCACCAGTTTTCCTCCCTTCATGTGGTCAAAGATTGCGGTCATGTAGTCAATGTAGAACAGCCTGCCATCTTTAATACATTAGCCATTAACTTCATTGAAGAACTGCAATCCTTTATTGCCAACCTCACCCGCAAATAATTTAAAAGTATTGCTATTATTTTTGTGCCATTTACATGAACAAAACCACATATAATTCGGTTTTGTGATTGATTTTTAATAGACTCAATAAAACGAAATAAGATGAACAATGGACAATCAAACGGCGCTGCCAAATGCCCTTTCACCGGGGCTATTGTCAAGCAAAGCGCTGGGGGAGGTACCCGCAACCGAGACTGGTGGCCCAACCAACTGAATCTAAGTGTACTTAGGCAACATACCACTGCTTCCAATCCCATGGGAGCAGCTTTTGATTATGCAGAAGCTTTCCAATCTCTAGATCTCAAAGCCGTTAAGGAGGATATATTTGAATTGATGACCACTTCTCAGGATTGGTGGCCTGCCGATTATGGGCATTATGGGCCATTCTTTATCCGAATGGCTTGGCACAGTGCCGGGACCTACAGAATTGCCGATGGTAGAGGAGGTGCTGGCGCAGGTACACAGAGGTTTGCTCCTTTAAATAGCTGGCCAGATAATGCTAATTTGGATAAGGCCCGTCTATTGCTATGGCCCATCAAACAAAAATATGGCAAAAAGATTTCCTGGGCTGATCTCATGATTTTGGCTGGAAACTGTGCCTTAGAATCCATGGGCTTCAAAACTTTCGGGTTTGCCGGAGGCAGAGAAGACGTATGGGAACCAGAGGAGGATATCTATTGGGGGGCAGAGCAGGAATGGTTAGGAGATAAGCGATACTCTGGAGAGCGGGATTTAGAGAATCCTTTAGCAGCCGTTCAGATGGGATTGATCTATGTCAACCCGGAGGGTCCTAATGGCAACCCTGATCCCTTACTTGCAGCTCACGATATTCGCGAGACCTTTGGAAGGATGGCTATGAACGATGAAGAAACAGTGGCATTGATAGCAGGTGGTCACACCTTCGGTAAAACCCACGGTGCAGCGGATCCGAGTAAATATGTAGAAGCAGAGCCCGCTGGTGCGGATATAGTGGAACAGAATTTGGGCTGGAAGAATAATTTTGGAACTGGTAATGCGCAATATACCATTACCAGTGGTTTAGAAGGTGCCTGGACAACCACTCCTACCAAATGGAGCAATAATTATTTTGAGAACCTTTTTGGCTTTGAATGGGAGTGCGTTAAAAGTCCCGCTGGTGCTTTCCAGTGGAAACCCAAAGATGGAGCAGGTGCAGGTACCGTTCCAGACGCTCACCTAGGAGAGGTCACCCATGCCCCAACGATGCTCACTACAGACATCGCCCTACGCATGGATCCGATATACGAACCCATCTCTCGTGACTTTTACGAGCATCCCGATAAATTTGCCGATGCATTTGCCAGAGCTTGGTTTAAGTTGACCCACAGAGATATGGGACCTAAAGCTCGTTACTTAGGACCTGAGGTGCCTGAAGAAACCCTAATATGGCAAGATCCCGTACCAGAGGCAACCTATAATACCATAGGAGCTGCGGATATAGCTTCGCTAAAAAAAGCCATTTTGGCTACTGGTTTGAGTGTATCTCAATTGGTTTCAGCGGCTTGGGCTTCCGCATCGACCTTCAGAGGATCAGACAAAAGAGGAGGAGCTAACGGTGGTCGCATTAGATTGGCTCCGCAAAAAAACTGGGAAGTCAACAACCCAGCTCAGCTAGATAAAGTCTTAACTGCGCTCGAAAAAGTACAGAAAGACTTCAACACTCAATCTGGTGCTACCCAGGTATCTATGGCCGATTTGATTGTTTTAGGTGGTTGCGCAGCCATAGAACAAGCCGCTCATAATGCAGGGCACTCCATAGAGGTGCCTTTCACACCTGGTAGAACAGATGCTACTCAGGAACATACCGATGTGGAATCATTTGCCGTATTGGAACCCCATGCCGATGGATTCCGCAACTATACCAAGACCAAATATTCGGTTAGTGATGAAGAAATGCTTTTGGATAAGGCTCAATTGTTGACCTTGACCGCACCTGAAATGACGGTTTTAGTTGGAGGTATGCGAGCCTTGAATACCAACTTTGATCAATCCAAACACGGAGTTTTCACCAAAAGGCCAGAAGCATTGACCAATGACTTTTTTGTAAACTTACTCGATATGAGTACGAAGTGGTCCGCCACTTCTGCACACGAAGACCTATTCGAAGGAAGGGACCGCAAAACTGGCTCCCTCAAATGGACAGGTACTCGGGTGGACCTCATCTTTGGCTCCAATTCTGAATTGCGTGCACTCGCTGAGGTATATGCTTGCAGTGATTCTGAAGCCCAATTTATTCAAGATTTTGTGGCAGCCTGGGATAAGGTGATGAACTTGGACAGATTCGATTTAAAATAAATTCTTTATCAAAAGAATTTAATGACAGGGCATCCCTCCACGGGATGCCTTTTTTTATTTTAGCCCCCCCTTGATCCAAATATCCTGCTGTGGGAAAGGAATAGAGATGTTATTGGTTCTGAATACCTGGTCAATCTCAAATCTGAGTTCACTTTTGATGTTTTCAATCGCAATAAAATCGCTGGAATAGAAGTGCAACTCAAAATCCAAAGAGGAGGCACCGAATGCCGCCAAACGAACAAAAGGTGCAGGTTTTTTGAGTAAACGCTTGTGTGCTGCAGCAATATTGAGCAACAAGGTCTTTACTAACTGGGTATCTGACCCATAAGCGACCCCTACCCCTACGAAAAACCGAGCTTTGTTGTCGTTATAGCTCCAATTGACGATATTATTGCCCACAATTTTAGAATTAGGGACAATCATTACAATATTTTCCAGGGTCTCAATCTTAGAGGTCCGCAATCCTATCTGCTTGACCTTACCGGTGAATCCATCTATAGCTAAAATATCCCCTACCTCAACGGGACGCTCCGTTAGTAGCAAAATGCCTGAGAAAAAGTCGTTAAAAGTCTGTTGCAATCCAATACCCACGCCCAGCAATAAAGCCGCAGCACCTCCCCAGAAAAGCGTAAGGTCAATTCCCAATTGACCCATTCCAAATATAGCAGCCACCGTATAAATGACATATTTAACCAATTGCTTGATAGCATATTGGCTGCCTATATTGACTTTATTTTGATTAAAATATTGCTGAAGGAAAAAATGAGCCAGAATGACATAAATAGCTTTAGCAGTTAAGATGATTAAACTGAGTTGAATCAGATTGGTCAATTGAAAATCAATCGCCGTATCCTTGAGAGGAATCCTAAAAAGGGTAAAATTAAGATGTAAATTCTCTACTAAAAGCCACAAAAGAAGGACATATATAACATATTGAACAGTCCTTTGCCCACCCTGAGCATCTGAAAATTTGGTCTGATAACTACTTTCCTCTGGTATGGGCTTCAACAAGTAATTGACTACGACGAGGTCCAAGATTCGAGCCAACTGTATGCCCATAAGACTTGCAAAAATCTGTAGCGGCCCAATATTGGTATGAATAAAAGTTGATAAATCGGAGTTGTACAACAATACGAAAGAAAGGATAGCCAAAAAGGCAAAAAAGTGACCCAATCTAATGCGATTCGCTACCTTTTGAGCAGTAGCCTCTTCCAATTTGAGTCGATCCAAGAAGCCTTTACGCACTAATTTCAAGTAGGGCCTATAGGTGAATACAAACAACATGATGACCAAAGCCGAAAGCATAATATTGCTATAGGTCATGACTAAACCCTCCCATTGAAAAAAAGTCTCTGAAAAAAAATTACCTGGATTCATAAGTCTTTATCTCCCACTTGTTTTTGAGCCTCATAAAGCGCTTCCTTCAATAGCATGACCCACAACTCGTTTTGCAATGCTGGATATATATTATTCCGCTCATTGGGGTCACTTATGAGGTCATATAATTCCCAAGCGGATTTGTCCCCCAATCCATAAAAATAAATCAATTTATGCTGGCCTGTCCTGATCCCGTAATGCGCTGGCCGTTGATCGTCATTGGTCCAATAGCGATAATAGAATTGTGATCGCGGACTATAGCCTGTATCTACTTGATTGCTGAGTATAGATTTAAAATTAATGCCTTGCATATATGCCGGAGCCTTTATCCCAGCCATTGCCAGCATGGTAGGTGCAAAGTCGATGTTCAAAAGCATATCTTCAACTCGCCTACCTTTATTGATCGCATAAGGTGGTTTTATTACTGTGGGCATCCGCAAAGAGGGTTCGTACATAAAGCGCTTATCGAAGAAACCATGCTCCCCTAGAAAATATCCCTGGTCAGAAGTATATATGATGAGGGTATTTTCATACAGTCCAGCTTCCTTCAAATAGGAGATGAGTTTACCCAACTGATCATCTATAGCTGCTCCGGCTCGCAAAAAATCTTTTACAAATTTTTGATAGGTTTTTTCTCTGGCAGCCTGTTGATCGAGTCCCTCTAGAGAAAAAGGACGACCAGGATAGCGTCCCCCAGCAAATTTTTCAAATCGCTCCCCGAGTATTTCCAAGGGCCAACCTAGGTGGGTTTTTCCACTTTGCTGCAAATCTTCATGTAACCCTTCGGGAAAAGGCAAATCTACCTCTTCCAAGTAATCATTATAGCGTTCCGGGTAGTCAAAAGGTTCATGGGTGGCTTTAAACTGAGTACAGAGGAAAAATGGTTTGTCGTCTTGCCGTTCTTTCAACCAAGTGAGGGCCTGATCGGTAATTACATCATCTACATAACCTTTGTATTCCCTTCCTCCACGATGCCCATCCTGCCAATTATCCGCCGTCTTCAATAGGGGATTGTGATAGCGACCTTGCCCGGGCAGGACCATATAATAGTCAAATCCTGAGGGTTCCTTTTTAAGGTGCCATTTACCTATTAGGGCAGTTTGATATCCGCCATCTTTCATTTCATGAGCGAGGGTTCGCACGGTAGGTTCTAGCGAATCTGAAAGCACATATACGCCATTTTGGTGGCTATACTGCCCGGTCAAAATGGAAGCGCGGCTGGGGACGCAAATAGAATTGGTGCAGAACATATTGTCGAGTACCACCCCATCATTAGCCAATTGTCTAATATGGTCATTTTTGACGAAGTCGCTCAATACCCCTCCATAGATGCCCCATGCCTGAGCAGTGTGGTCATCGGAAAGAACGAATAAAATATTCGGTTTTTGCTGGGCCGATAAGGTGGTGGTCAATAGCAGTATAAGGAAGATATTTTTCAGCATGAATCGTCTTTTTAGAAAAATAGTAAAATTCAAGCATTTTCAAAAGATTGATACCATTTAAAATAGCGGTCGGCAATGGCTGGGCTGTTCTCTTCCACCCAAGACAGATATGCCTTGGCCACCGGTGCTAGTTTACTGTCCCTTCGCCAAATTAAGCGCCATGCTGTCGAAATGGGGAGTTTGGAGAAGGGTAGAATTTGTAATTGTCCGGATTGAAGCTCATTGCGAATTCCTATCAAGGGGAGAATAGAAATCCCCAACCCCGCAATCACCGCTTGTTTGACGGCCTCATTAGAAGTTAATACCAGCACCTTGGCTCCGGGAAAATATTTAAAAAATCCCTCCATTGCCTGACGGGTGGCACTTCCTTCTTCTCGGAGAATGAGCACGTTTTTGCGTAAATCATTTTGAGTACCTGACACGAGGTAGAGTCGATTTTCCAAAAGAATTTTTTCTTCAATATTGAAATCCTCTGGTATTGTTGAAACCAGTGCAAAATCTACCCATCCCTGTTTAAGGGACTCCAGAACTTTAGTTTTGTTGGACACATCCAAATCCAAGGTAATCCCCTCATGTTTAGCCAGGAAATCAGCCAAAAAATAAGGCGCCACATACTTGCCTGTGGATGCCGATGCAATTCGGAGCTCACCAGTGAGTAATCCTTCAAATTCCTTGGTGCGTTGAGTAATCATCTCTGTCTCTTTGAGAATGTTTTCGGCCAATTCTGCTATGCTGTACCCAAATTCCGTTATTTGGATTTGTTTGCCCACTATTTCCGTTAAAGGAATCGAAAATTGTCCTTGAAATTTTTTCAACTGAATGGAAAGTGCGGGTTGTGTCATGTGCATGGCCTCAGCTGCCCGGGTAACGTTTTTTTTACGGACCACTTCAC
The DNA here is from genome assembly GCA_041164265.1 of Bacteroidota bacterium. Taxonomy (GTDB): domain Bacteria; phylum Bacteroidota; class Bacteroidia; order Chitinophagales; family Saprospiraceae; genus CALAZP01. The sequence goes on from JBEAPR010000035.1 coordinate 7,044, forward strand.
GAAATATCTGTAATTGGTGTAAGGTATAATTCATAATTTTTATTTATGGATAACATAAAAACAATAAATATAAATATATGAATTTCTTGGTTTTACTTTGCGTGAAAATTAAGTCATGCAAAAAATAACTATTGCCAAAGGGGATGGAATTGGCCCGGAAATTATGGAGGCCGTTATTGCTGTGTTAGAAGTAGCTGTTCCCAGCTTTGCTTACGATGAAATTGAAGTTGGGGAACGGGTATATCGTTCTGGGGTAACCTCGGGTATTGGTCCAGAAGCCTGGGCAGCCATTCGTCGGAACAAAGTTTTGCTCAAGGCACCTATTACCACACCAAGTGGAGGGGGGTACAAAAGTTTAAATGTAACCTTACGCAAATCCTTGGGCTTGTTTGCCAACGTCCGGCCGAGTTTTAGTTTGCACCCCTATGTGGCCACTCGTCATCCTAAGATGAATGTGGTGATAGTCCGGGAGAACGAGGAAGATTTGTATGCAGGGATTGAGCATCGGCAAACGGAAGAGGTAGTGCAATGTCTGAAGTTGATCAGTAGACCGGGATGTGAGCGTATTGTCAACTATGCTTTTGAGTATGCATTGGCCAATGGCCGCAAAAAGGTGACTTGCTTCATCAAGGATAATATTATGAAGCAAACCGATGGTCTTTTTCATCAGGTATTCAAGGAGATCAGTCATTTTTACCCCACTATTCAATCTGAAAGCCGTATTGTGGATATAGGAACTGCACTAATTGCCAGCAATCCGGAATTATTTGATGTTATCGTAATGCCCAATTTATATGGGGATGTGGTATCCGATGTAACGGCCCAGCTTTCTGGATCTGTGGGATTGGCTGGCTCTGCTAATATTGGAGAGCACATTTGTATGTTTGAAGCCATCCACGGATCTGCACCTGACATTGCTGGAAAGGGGATGGCCAATCCATCTGGTCTTCTGCAAGGGGCCATCATGATGCTTAATCACCTGGGGCAACAGCAGGTGGCTAATACCATTCAACAAGCTTGGGCAGTTACTTTGGAAAAGGGCATCCATACTCCTGATATCTATCATCCAAAGCGGAGTAAAAGGAAAGTATCTACCATGGAATTTGCAGCAGCCATTATCGATAATTTAGGTCGCCAGCCCGTTCACCTTCAAGTGCCCAAATTTGAAAACAACCAACCTATTCGCATCAAAAAATACCAGCCTGCTCCCAAAGCGGAGAAAAAATTAAAAGGGGTGGATGTTTTTGTGGATTTCAGAGAGATTCAACCCAACGAGCTTGCCAAGAAGATGCAACAGCTCAATGGGGAGGCTGCATTAACGATGATTACCAATCGAGGAGTTAAAGTTTGGCCGGAAGGTTTCGAAGAAACATTTTGCACCGACCATTGGCGATGTAGATTTGAAATTCCCAATGGAAAAGCGCTGATTCATTCAGCCATTCCGGAATTGCTGAGCAAAGCCATTGCCAGTGGCATTGAGGTGATCAAGACTGAGAATCTATATGAATTTGACGGAGTCAAGAGTTACTCTGCCGGACAAGGTCAATAGCCTATGAAATATTTAAAACACGCCATTTGGGTGCTTATTATTCTCTGGGTAGAAATGCTTCAGGATATGGAAACTAACACGCAATTGAATCTGGCGCTATTTATATTATTCATTGCCGCCGCTACTGGTGGTTCTAAAAATCCTAATCATGGAAAAGAAAACAGTTAATCTTTTGGAGGGTCAATTTCAACCCAATGAAGCCAAGGAAGTCATTAATCACTTGTGCAATGGACAAATTGAGTTTTATAAACTCAAATACTTACAAGACTTAGAAAATTCCCTAAATAAAGGAGGGGCCATTGAAGGGGTGGAAGCCATTCAAGCCAAAAAAGAAATGCTAAAAAAGTATTTAAGTGAAGCTCAAAGTGAGAACGCATCCGTCAAGGTAAGTTTGGAGATCAGTTACTCATAAATCCTCAATTGCACGCACAGGGTTGGACATCTTGACAGGTTCCGCTCTGTGCTTTTTTACTGCACTTGGAAATTTTCGATGGTATACCCTATTTCTTCGTCGGCTAGATTGCGTTCTAAATCAAAATAACTCTTTGTTGGAAATCCATAGACAGGATCGTAGGTAATTTCAAAATGGTGAGGGTTCCTTTCCAGTAGTAGTGCGATTTCTGTGAAGAGTTGGTCGATGGTCATTACACAATCAATATTGCAATAGTCTTCATTGCCGGTAAAAGCGACCACTTGATTGGCATCTACTGTTACGCCAAAAGGCTCACGGTAGATACAATAGCACACGATACTAAAATCCATGGTGTAGCTATCGATACCCGAACTTTCCCATTTTTGCTTTTGAAACAGGAAATTTTCTTCTTCGGAACAAATGCGATTATTATCTCCACAAGAAGTCACCTCTTTTTGGCAAGCCAATATTACGAGCATACACCCCAGTAAAAATATACGCATATTATATGGCAGGTTTAACGAGTCCAATAATCTACTACCATTACATCAGCTAAATGGGGCGACAATAAAGCTCCAAAAGCTTGATGATCCGGATGTGGCAGGTAGATAGAGCGATCTTCTTCACTGTGAAAGGTCAAGAAGAAAACATGAGTAAATCCCTTATCGTGTCCCTCCGGACTGTTATTTAGTCCCCATTCAAAACCTCGAATCTGAGGAATTTTAGAGGGAAGCGCTTCGAATGCAGCAATGATTTCATCAATTTTTGCCGAAGGCGCATCTTCCTTAAATTTGAAAGAAACAACGTGTCGGAGGACATTAGAAGGAGTGGATTCGGGCATAGGAGTAATTTGGGCCATCATCAAGGTGGTACCTAA
>JBEAPR010000036.1:0-12599 GCA_041164265.1 Bacteroidota bacterium
CCATTGGAGTCCATCCTGACGATGTGGAATTATCTTGTTCAGGCACCTTGCTCAAACATATGGATTTAGGCAAAAAGGTCGGCTTATTAGATTTAACATTAGGTGAATTAGGTACTAGAGGAACAGCTGTCATTCGAGCCGCAGAAGCAAAAGAAGCTACTCGTAGGATGGGAGTAGATTGGAGAAGAAATTTAGACATTGGAGATGGCTTTTTTACTTATAGTAAGGAAAATCTGAAGAAAATTATAGCTATTATTCGGGAGGCTCAGCCGAGTATTGTATTGTGTAATGCGTTAGACGACAGGCATCCTGATCATGGGAGGGCGGCCAAATTAGAGGCAGATGCTTGCTTTTACTCAGGATTGGCAAAAATTGAAACGGTGGACGAATCTGGTGCTCCACAAGATAGATGGAGGCCGGATGCAGTTTATCACTACATACAAGATCACAACCTAGTTCCCGATTTTGTGGTGGATATCAGCGGTTATATAGAAAAAAAGATGGAAGTAGTGGCTGCTTTTAAATCTCAGTTTAACGCAGAATCCACCCCTGAATTTGCACAAGAATTAGACTCTCCGATTTCAGGCCGTGATTTTATGGACTTTTTAGTAGCTAAAGCTAGAAGCTATGGGCGTTCTGCAGGCTTTGAATTTGCAGAAGCCTTCAATGCAGCCCGTACAGTTGGGGTTAAAAATCTTTTTGATTTGGCCTAATTTTTTTGCTCCCTGCGTACATATCAAACCGTTGAAATTTACATTCTAAAGGGCCATTAAATAAGGTTTTTTTTGCCGAAGGCTTTAATCCTAAATTTTTTAGTCCTTCGGGGTTCGATGAAATTATCCAAGCGCTCCAATCCGTATACTCCTGTTTGAGGGTATCTCCCAGTTTTTTGTAATAGCTGATGGTATCGGTTAGTTCCATTCTCTCATCATAAGGAGGGTTGGTCATAATGACTCCACGGTCTGCAATTTTAGGCATTTTAAAAAAATCTCCTTTTTCTATGATAATATTTTGGTATAGTTCTGCTGCTAAGCAATTTTTGCCAGCGGCGCTAACCCCTTTATTGTTGATATCTCTGCCGATAATGTCAAAGTGGGAGGTAGCCTTTATTTTTTCGTTATTCTCCTTTAGTACTTTTTCCCAAAGGGATGTATCAAAATCTTTCCATTGCATAAATCCAAAAGACGGTCGCAAGTATAAAGGCGGCCTGTTCAATGCTAAGGAAGCAGCTTCTATGACCAACGTGCCTGAACCACACATGGGGTCCAGGAAAGGTAATTCACCATTCCAACCACTGATTAGAATCATTCCAGCTGCCAGGACCTCATTGATTGGGGCGGCTACAGTTAGATTGCGATAACCTCTTTTGTGAAGGGAATTTCCAGAGCTGTCTAGTGAAAGGGTAACTTTATTTTTGAAAATATGGAGGTTGATTTTAACATCGGGATTTCGGGTATCGACGGAGGGCCGAATTCCTTTATCCTTTCTAATGCGGTCTGCGATGGCATCTTTAAGCATTAAGGCTGGATAATTAGAATGTCGAAAAAGATCTGAATTAATTGCAGCATCAATAGCGAATGTCATAGAAGGATTTAGATAAGTATTCCAATCAAAATCATAGGAATGCTGGTATAATGCCTTCGGATGGGTAATTTCAAATTCTGCAAAAGGGACTAGAATTCTCAATGCCGATCTCAACAAATAGTTGGATTGGTATAATAATTCGAGATGACCTTCGTATTTAACAGCCCTATTTATTAATTCAATCTGCTGCCCTCCTATGTTTTCAATTTCTTTTGCAAGTACTTCTTCAAGTCCTGCAAAGGTTTTTGCTATGATCTTCAATGTTCAATGGTTTTTCGTTAGGGTGAAAATTATAGACTTTCCCCTATAGTGAAATTATAAAAATAGGACTCTTCGAATTCTTCATAAATTCCCTCTAGAACTATTTCCTTGTTAGATTTTTTAAGGGTCTTCAAAAAGGTAGAAATGTCTGCAATAGGCATATCATTGATTTTGGTGATGATAAAACCAGGATCCATATTGGTTTGATCGATTAAACTATTTCTGTATATGGAATACACACGAACTCCGGAAGTATTCAATCTTTTTTGTTCTATAGCAGTTAATTCTCTGATTTCAAAGCCTATATCCATGAGGAGTTTGTCGTCTACTGCATTGATTAAGGTAGTGGTGTTACTTTTATTTTTCAGTATGACCTGAGCAGAATCCAATTGTCCATTTCTATAATATCCTACCATCACTTGATTACCAGGTCTCAGTCTTCCTATTTGCTCTTGCATTTTGGGTAAAGTAGGTGTCTGTATTCCATTTACACTTATAATGACATCATTTTTTTTCAATCCAGCATCATCAGCTCCGCTTCCAGATCCTACTTGAGTAATAAGTACTCCAGCAACTTCTTTCAGTTGTAGTTCATCCGCTACCTTTGGGGTTATTTCATCAATAAAAACTCCTAACAATCCCCTTTGAACAATACCATATTCGGTGAGATCAGCAATAACTTTGGCAACCAAATTGGAGGGAATGGCAAAAGAATAACCTTCATAGCGACCGGATTGGGTGATTATGGCTGTATTGATACCTATGAGTTCTCCTATTGCGTTAACCAACGCTCCTCCACTATTTCCAGGATTCACTGCTGCATCGGTTTGGATAAAAGATTCAATACGATCTTGCCCTTCAAGAATATCAATACTTCTCCCTTTAGCACTAATGATACCTGCTGTTACGGTGGATTCTAAATTAAAGGGATTTCCCACTGCCAAAACCCACTCTCCAATTCCTGCTAAGTCTGAATTTCCGAAAAGGGCAATGGGAAGATTCTCTTCCTTTATTTTAATTAATGCTAAATCGGTTGTCTTATCAATTCCAATGATTTCTCCTATATATTTTCTCTTATTAGCAAGGGTGATTTCCAATTGATCTGCACCCAATACCACATGTCTATTGGTTACGATATATCCATCAGGTGAGACGATTACTCCAGAACCGGTGGCACCCATTTTTCGATTTCGATTCCATCGATTACTGGAGCCAATTACTTTAATCGCTCGAACATTAACAACTGCTGGTGTTATTTTTTCAGCTGCTCCTTTGAAATCTTCAGCACTACTCAATGATTGATTTTGAAACCGGTATTGGGCAGGTACAGAGCTGGTAAATGATTCTCGAATAACGACCCGAGCAGGGGGTATGAAATGATGATAAATCAGCACGGTCAATGCTGATGAAACTATGGAACTTATAATAATTATACTGATGATCCGCTTCAAAATGATTAATTTTCGACTCTATTCAATATAGGATTAATTGTATAAAGTACCAAATAAATGAAAGAGCAAAGGGAATCCTTGAGTGGCAACATCTGGGGTTGGAAATTTTCTATTTACGGACTTGTTTTGATTTTAATTCTGCTGGGACTAATGATTTATCGCCATATTTCTTTGGGTGTTCCCTTTGGATCTCCTGATAAAGCCGTTGATTCCAGTGAAATAATTAGCAACCAATAACTATGGAAAACATACCTTTTTATAAATACCATGGTGCTGGAAATAATTTTGTTATCATAGACGGCAGGTCGATCCCTTCGGGAAAAGTATTAGATGAAAAATGGGTGGCTTGGGTGTGCGATCCACATTTTGGGGTGGGTGCAGATGGATTTATGGTACTGCGCTCCTCAGAAAAAGTACATTTTGTCATGGACTATTACAATGCAGATGGAAAGTTAGGAAGTATGTGTGGTAATGGAGGAAGATGCATAGCCTCTTTTTCAAAGTATCTTCAAATTGGTAATAAAGAAGTGGTCTTTGAAGCAGCCGATGGATTGCATAAGGCTATATTTCAAAATAATGGGGAGGTCGCTCTTGAAATGATTGATGTGAACAAAATTGAACCCCTATTAGAAGGTATTTTCCTCGATACAGGTTCCCCTCACCTAGTGCTTTGGGTGAATGATCTCATGAATTTTCCAGTTTACCAAAGAGGTAAAGAATTCAGGAATAGTTTAATCTTCCAGCCTGGCGGAACAAATGTTAACTTCGTTGAGGAAAAGACTGGAAAGGTAACGGTTAGAACTTTTGAGAGAGGAGTAGAAAAGGAAACTCTGGCTTGTGGAACAGGTGTTACTGCAGTAGCCTTGGCCACAGCCTTTAAGAGGAATAAATTAGGAGCTGGAGAAACTATAATCCAAGCTATGGGAGGGCAATTGACCGTGAAGTATAGACAAATCAGATTAGGGATTTTTGAGGATATATGGTTAACAGGGCCAGCTCAATTTATTTTTGAGGGAACCATCTCATTGGAAGTTCCCAATGATTATCAATCTTATAAAAATAGAGATAATGATTAATTTGGTTAGTGATACCATTACTACTCCTACACCATCAATGTTGGAAGCCATGTGGTCTGCACAAGTAGGAGATGACGTATTTGGACAAGATCCTACTGTCAATGAATTAGAAAATAAGTTGGCTCAGATGTTTGGAAAAGAAGCAGCCGTTTTTTGTCCTTCCGGAACCATGACCAATCAAATTGCAATTAAAGTCCATACGCAGCCTTTGGATGAGGTGATTTGTAATGTCAATTCCCATATTTATCAATATGAAAGTGCTGGTTATGGATTTTTGTCTGGGATAAGTGTAAACCTACTTCCTGGGAAAAATGGAAAAATTACTGCTGATCAAATTGAGAGTGCTATTAAACCTGATTTTGATTGGCTTCCTCGGACCAGTTTAGTAGTTCTTGAAAATACTTGTAATAAAGGTGGAGGTAGTATTTATAGACTTTCTGAAATTAGTCCAATTAAAGAATTGTGCGCAAAAAGAGGGCTACGACTTCATTTAGACGGTGCCAGATTATTTAATGCCTTGGTGGAGACGGGGGAGACAACTGAGGAGGTAGGTCAGCTTTTTGATTCCATTTCAATATGTTTATCAAAAGGATTAGGAGCACCAATAGGTTCTGTTTTATTAGGCTCATCAAATTTTATTCGCCAAGCGAGAAGAATCAGGAAGGTACTAGGTGGGGGCATGAGACAAGTAGGATATCTCGCAGCAGCAGGAATCTATGCCTTAGACCATCATTTACCCAAGTTGAAAGAAGATAATGCTAGAGCTAGAATAATTGGTGAAGAACTAGCTCGACAAACTTGGGTACAAGAAGTGCGTCCCGTAGAATCCAATATTGTTATTTTTGATTTAAAAGCGGGAATTCAAGCCATGGATTGGGTGAAGAAAATGGAAAATAAGGGTCTTCAAGCTATAGCTTTTGGTCCTCAAACCATCAGAATGGTGACTCATCTAAATTTGAATGATAGCGATATTAATCGAGTAATTGAAATCATCAAGTATTATTGATTTTCTTTCCTTCGATTCAGCTCATCCCTTATTTCAGCTGCCTTCTCATAATCCTCTTCCGCTAAGACCTCTTCCAACAAACTGGATAGTTTGTCAAGGGACAACTTTGAAAGAGATTTGGGTTGTTTTTCTTTAGGAGTTTCCTCTGAGGTGGATGGAGATTCTCCAGTATCTTCTAAGATAATTCCAGCTGAATCGAGTATGAAGTCGAAAGTATATATTGGACAACTGAATCTAACTGCTAATGCTAAGGCATCAGAAGTTCTGGAGTCAATTTCAATCACTTCGCCTTCTTTTTCGCAAATTAATTTGGCATAAAAAATTCCATCCAATAAATTATTGATTACGATTTCTTTCAAAGTGATTGAAAATAAGGATAGTGTATTTTTAAATAAATCATGAGTCAATGGTCTATTTGGAGTCATCCCTTCCATTGAAACTGCTATGGCTTGTGCTTCGAAACTACCTATAACGATAGGTAGTCTTCTATTTCCTTCAATTTCACCAAGTACTACAGCATAATTATGAGATTGTGTTACACTATGTGATAAGGCTACAATCTCAAGAGCAAGTTTTTTCATTAATCAAAAAAGTATATTTCTGTATCTTTTAACAAGACCATTTAGTTCAAAGTTAAAAATTCTTTTGTGTTTTCATTGTTTTTTAGCTAGTTGCCATAAAACTTCCATCTCTTCCAAAGTCATTTCAAAGATAGGTTTATCCGAATGGGTTTCGATAAACTCAAATCTTTTTTTAAATTTTTTATTAATTCTCTCCAAGGCATTTTCAGGATCAATCTTTAAAAATCTCCCGTAATTGACCATTGAAAAAAGAACATCTCCATATTCTTCTTCTATTTTTTCTTGAATATCTAAAAGAATAGCTTCCTTTAGTTCTGCTATTTCTTCTTCAACTTTTTTCCATACCTCTTCTTTCGACTTCCATTCAAATCCAACCTGAGCAGTTTTATCCTGTAGCCGGTAGGCTTTTACTAAAGCTGGCAATCCAAGTGGCACTCCTTCTAAAACAGATTTTTTTCCTGATTGTAATTTTATTTTTTCCCAGTTACTGCTTACTTCTTGCTCATTTTCATAAAATCTTTCTCCATATATATGAGGGTGTCTTTTGATTAACTTTTCGCAAACATCATTTAGGATTTGGCTCACGTCAAATTCTCCATTTTCTTCAGCTATGATGCTGTAAAAAACCAAATGCATAAATAAATCTCCTAACTCTTCTTTTATCTCTTTGTGATCTTCATTCAGTATGGCTTCGCCTAATTCATAGGTCTCCTCTATAGTCAGCGTTCTCAGGGATTCAAAGGTTTGAGATTGATCCCACGGACATTCTTCCCGAAGGGTTTTCATAATTCTGAGCAGCCGTTTGAAGGCCTTTAATTTTTTTTCCATATCACAACCATTAGGGTTATTTTTGCATTTTAATAATCAAAAGTAAATGGAATTTTTATACGTTTTAGCGATTGTTTTTGGATTTTTTGGAATTTCTTTTCTCCTAATTAATATCCGCCATATCTTCACTGGAAATGAATTCAGAGGAACTTGTGCAACCAATAATCCAATGCTAAAAAACAATTTAGGAGAATGCACTGTCTGCGGTAGCAAACCAGGTGAGGAGTGCAGAGAGGAAATGCCGAAAGTTCAATAATTTTTTAGAGATAGCATTACCAAGGTACAAGCAAAAAGAGTCTCAATTCCACGTTGTTCCAGCTCTTGAGCAAAGGCCTTATTTTCTGTTCCAGGATTAAAAATAACTCGTTTTGGTTTTATTTGAATAATGTATGCGCGGTAATCTTCTTGAGCAACAGGATTCAAATAAAGGGTAACCGTATCTAAGTTTTCTATTTGATCTGGAAGTTGATTGAGTATAGGTATTCCGTCCACATTACCTTTCCTAATTCCGAATGGAATAACTTCATGTTGATTTTTAGCCAATCGAGCAACTGCCTGAAAAGCTGCTCGATCGGGATTGGGGGAAGCGCCTAAAACTAAGGTTTTTTTTGAGTGCATCAAACAATCATTCTGATTGGTTCTTCAAGCATACCTTTAATGGTATTCAAGAATTGAGCTCCAGTTGCTCCATCGACTACTCTATGGTCACATGACAGTGTTAATTTCATTTCATTACCTGGAACGATGGTTCCATTTTTGACCACTGGAACTGCCCTTATTCCACCTACCGCCAGAATACAAGCATCTGGGGGGTTGATAATGGCAGTAAATTCGTCTATTCCAAACATTCCTAAATTGGATATTGTAAAGGTGTTGCCACTCATTTCATCAGGCTGGAGTTTTTTATCCTTAGCTTTACCCGCAAAGTATTTGACCTCGGCATTAATTTGAGTTAGCGTCTTGGTATCTGTATTTCGAATGACGGGAACAAGCAATCCATCTTCTACAGCAACGGCAACTCCAATATTCACCTCTCCGTTATATCTGATTTTATCTCCCAACCAAGACGAATTAATAGCTGGATGTAATTTGAGCGCTGCAGCAACTGCTTTGATTACCATATCATTGAATGATACCTTAACATCGGTCATTTCATTGATACTCTTTCTGGTGCTTATAGCTTTATCCATATTTATAGTGATGGATAAGTAAAAATGAGGTGCTGAAAATTTACTTTCGCTTAATCTTCTGGCAATGGTTTTTCTCATTTGAGAAACTGGCTTATCCTCTGGAGTAGCAGTGAAGCTTTGATTGAGTGAAGCAGGTGGAGCCGTTGGACCCTCAGATATAGCCGGAGGAGTTCCCTGTTGCAATGCTGCCTCTACATCTTTTCTTATTATTCTTCCAGCATCACCACTTCCTTTTAACGAAGTTAAATCAATACCCACTTCTTTAGCTATTGATTTGGCTAGGGGAGAAGCTTTTACCCTATGTTCAGTTGTTGCAGGAGCAGGTGCATGGCCTTTGTCTTCTTGAACTGCTGCGATAGGTTCTTCAGGTGTTGAAGTTTCAGTTTTATTAGTTGTAGAAGCTGGGGAACCTGCCTGTTCGATAGCGGCTTGCCAATCTTCACCTTCTTCACCAATAACCGCGATGACACCATCGATGGGAACTGGGCCTTCTTTCACAGCAATATGAAGCAGAACTCCATCTGTGAAACTATCTAATTCCATGGTAGCTTTATCTGTTTCTACCTCGGCTAAGGTCTCACCAGATTCAACCTGATCTCCTTCTTTTTTTAGCCAACCAACTATGTTACCCTCCTCCATGGTGTCACTCATGCGGGGCATTCGAATGACTTCTGCCATAATTATTTATTTTGTTTGTAAACAAGCTTAAATGAAATGAGTTTTTATTCCTCTAACTTTCGTTGGCAAAAATGAAAAAAAAAGGTGTTATTACTAAATTTGATTTATGAAATTTTCTTCTAGGTTATTGGAACAGGCAGTAGATGCATTAAGCGGGCTACCTACTATTGGAAAAAAGACTGCATTGAGGTTGGCTTTATATCTACTCAAACAAGATAAGGAAAAGGTGAAAAATTTGGCCAATGCACTTATTGCCATGGCTGAGAATGTAAAAAAATGTGATTATTGTTTCAACCTTTCAGATGAGCATATATGTCAAATTTGTTCAGATAATTCTAGAAATAAGGAGATTTTATGCGTAGTTGAAACCATAAGGGATGTAATGGCTATAGAGGAGACCGGCCAATTCAATGGAAGGTATCATGTTTTGGGGGGGATTATTTCTCCTATTGATTGAATAGGTCCTGAACAATTGACGATTGACGCCTTACAAGAAAGGGTTCAGAAAGAGTCTATAAAAGAGTTGATTATGGCTGTTAGCCCAACCATTGAGGGTGAAACAACCATTTTTTATATTTCAAGGCAATTGGCACCTTTTGGAGTTTCCATTTCTACCATCGCAAGAGGTGTCTCTTTTGGTGGAGAATTGGAGTATGCAGATGAATTGACCTTAGGGCGTTCCATAGTTGCCAGATTGCCATATAAATCTAACCTGTGAGGGAAGTTGATATCAGCGTTATTATTGTAAACTATAACGTTAGACATTTTTTAGAACCTTGTTTGAATTCCATATTAAAAGCCTCGGTTCCACTTAATTGTGAAATTTGGGTAGTGGACAATTCTTCAGTTGATGGGTCGGTTGAAATGGTACAAAATTGTTTTCCCGAAGTAAATCTCTTGGTAAATAATAAGAATTTAGGTTTCTCCAAAGCTAACAACCAAGCTATTAAAAAGGCGAAGGGTAAATACGTTCTTTTGCTCAATCCCGATACCTTACTCCAAGAGCAAACGCTCAAAACTTGTTTTGATTATATGGAATCTCATCCCTCTACTGGAGTTACTGGGGTCAAGATGATTGATGGAACGGGGAAATATTTACCAGAATCTAAAAGAGGTTTTCCTTCTCCCAGGACTGCTTTTTTTAAAATGATCGGTTTAAATACAATTTTTCCCAAAAGTGGGTTTTTTAATGCCTACTATCTCGGGAATCAATCTAAGGACCAAATGGGACCTGTCGATGTTTTGCCTGGTGCTTTTATGTTTCTTTCCAAAAGAGTTTTAGATCAGGTGGGTTATTTAGATGAAGCATTTTTTATGTATGGAGAGGATATTGATCTTTCTTTCAGAGTTAAAAAGGCAGGTTATTCAGTTGATTATCTGCCTACTACCACTATTGTTCATTACAAAGGGGAGAGTACTAAAAAAGGCACGCTTAATTATGTTCGAATTTTTTATCAGGCCATGATAATTTTTTTGGAAAAACACTATACTGGAAGAGGAAAAAAAGGACTAGTCTTCATGCTTAAGATAGCTATTTATGCCAAGGCTATTTCTTCTGCTATAGCTGTTTTTGGGGAGAAATTTTTTTTCCCTTCCACACATTTTTTGGGAACGATTTGGGGATTAATTATCCTTAAAAATTGGTGGTCATTGTTTTATTTTAAAGATCTTAATTATTACAATAATTCTTTTGATACTTTGAATGCACCCCTGTACGCAGGACTATGGAGCCTTTCCTATTATTTGTGTGGGTTGTACGATTCAAAGGTCCATTCAAATGCTTTATTAAAAGGTTGGTTTTTGGGGAGTTTATCCATCGGATTTATATATGGTTTTTTGCCTTTAGAGTGGAGAAATAGCAGAATGCTGGTAGTTTTTGGAGTTGGATGGTCTCTTTTCTTAGGCTGGTTTTTACCGAAAGTAAAGGGATTCCTATTTAATTATCGAAAGGCAGGAAAAAGTAGCAGGAAACCTAGGGTGCTTTTTGCTGGTGGTAAAGCAAATGAGGAAAAGGCAATCCATATTTTAGATACTGTGGGATGGCAATATGAGTATTTTGGTAGGTGGGGGTCAATGGATACTCTTCCAGATAAAATTAAATCAGAACAAATTACTGATGTCATTTTTTCTGCTGATGATTGGAACGCTTCGGAAATTATTCGGGCGATGACCATTTTGGGTAAAGAGGATATAAGGTTCAGACTTTTTCCCAAAGATGGAAGTGAAATAATAGGAAGCCATTCAAAAAATACCCTCGCGGATTTATTTACCTTGCATTTGAATTTTTCTATTCAGCAACCTGTTTATAGGCGAATCAAAAGAATATTTGATTTCAGCAGTGCTTTATTGTTGATTTTACTATTTCCCATTTTGGTTTTTAAAATGAGGCGTCCCCTGCAGTTGGCCATTAATATTTTTAAAGTTTTTATTGGTAAGAAGTCTTGGGTAGGTTATAAAAAGACTGAAAAAATGGAGGTTGGTTCATTGCCAATTATCAAAGAAGGCATCTTTGATCCATCTTTTCTTTTAGATTTAGATGAGGAGTTGAGTGCATCAATTGTGGATAAAATAAATTTAAACTATGCTAAAGATTATAGCGTGCATCAAGATTTTTTGATTTTGATAAAAAATTGGAAAGAATGGGATAGGAATTCATTCCATGACAATAGCTAATTGTCCATTATTAGAAATCGCCATTCGGGTAATTTGGTTACCTGGTATCCATTCTAAATTACTGAATTCTTTCCATTCGGGTGCTTCAAGATTCCAATTAGAGATAAATATTTTTTTGCCTTTGGCCATGATTATGGCTTCATCTACCACTTCGAAATCTTGAACCTCGCCAATAGGTTTTATTAATGGCAAACGAGAGTTGGTATTGGGATTAAATATTTTGAGCATAGGTCCTTCTCCTGGAATGTCAGAAAAATAAATTAGCCTACCATTCGGTAAAATTTTAAAACATCTTCCAGGATATTCAGTGATGGTTGTAAAATTTAAACCTTCTCGATCTGTGAGAACCAATCGATTTTGGTCTTCCACTATGAATAGGACAACTTGATCCGAATTTAACCAGCAATGGTAACCGGTATTGGTTAGATGCGGAAATAGAGGTTTTCCAGGACCAAAATTATCATTTGGAAATTCCCAAACCCTAATTAAAGTTTCATCCTCAAAATTCTCTTGTCTAATAAAAGTCAACTTATTAGCAGGTGGAAGCAAAGCTACTGAGTATTCTCCGGAAACAGTTTGAGTGAGTTTTTTTAATGTTTCAGCAGCGGTATTAAGTTCGTAAAGATCGGGTTCAGCCTGATCAGGTAGTTTGGATGAAATGATTAAACGGTCATCATCAATGAAAAATGGGTGGTTATTATATCCTTTTGGATTGTAATTAGTGAGATATTTTGGCTGTTCGTATTCAATGGAAGTAGAACTCACTCCTGAGGGTTGTAAGAGATAAACAGATGAACTGGGTATTTGTCCAATAAGGTTGAAGTTCATGAAAAATGAAGACAAAATAAATAGGGCTAGTAGTCGCATATATAGGCTTTGTTGGTTAAAATTAGTTGAAATTTATTTATGATACTAATGAAATAATTATTAGGTTTGTGTCGAACAAAGAGAGTATGAAATATTCAAACAGCTATTTTTTTTACTTTTATTTCTGCAGTTTATCCCACAAGGATTGCTGATTTTGTCTGTTTGAATTCGATAAAATAAAGTGGTCCTTGAAAAAGGGCCTTTTTTTTTACCCCTATGTTAGGGGAGAAAATAATGAAAATGGTAAAAACTGGTGCAAAAAATGATTCCGATTTAACGGATAAAAATCAATCCTTAAAGGTGGCTATACAAGGGTACTATGGGGCTTTTCATGAGATTGCAGCCCGAAAGTATTTTCAAGAAAAAGATCTTGAAATTATTCAGGCTTTGACTTTCGAGGAGGT
>JBEAPR010000037.1:0-19001 GCA_041164265.1 Bacteroidota bacterium
CCCAAACTTTGGGTGGAGATGCTTGGCACAGAAGGTGCTACGCATTGGGTCACCACATCGGGGGGGAAATGGATAGTATATCGATGATCGGCTTCTACCTGTACCCTGAATTCGCAGGTGTTGGAATATAATTCGGCAGCAGGATTGTAAATCCTGAAAAAATAAGATACCCGGCCAATATTACAATCGTTGAGCAGGATGGATGAAGAATCAATCGAAATGTTTTTTTGAGCGAGATCATTGACCAGTACTTTTTCTATGGTCAATTCCTCTAAATAATCAACTGGATTGCGCCTGTCTCCACAAAGATAGGTATCTTCTATTATTAAATCCTGGCAGATAGGTGTGGTGTTATCTGGCAAACTCAAAATTTTGGTACTGTCGGTTGCCAATTGATCTTTCTTTTGGAAAAAACCAGCTATTTGCTGAGCAGACACTACAGTAGGGCAAAAAAATGCAACCCATACCGTCTGACTAAGGACGAATGGAAGCCAATTTATCACAACTAGCCCCTTCTGGTGTTTCATTTTTTACATCAATTTGTTCTTTCCGCCACTTCTATATTAACGTTTGTTAGTGGCTTTTCAGTATCAGGAGCTTTCTAAAAAAAACGCCTTCAAATATAATAAAATATTACAATATGACATGGGGCCATTGGGTTTGAAAACCCTTAATTCCCTGTATTCCGCCAGTATGAACGATCATTATGGTGCTATTTTTTTTAAAATAGTTTTTGGCGATTAAATCTTCAACTGCATAAAACAATTTACTCGTATAGACGGGGTCGGTTAGTATTCTTGTGGCCTGTCGGAGTGTTCGCATGTATGCAATCAAGGTTGGCGTCCATTTGGCATATCCTCCGAAGTGATAATCTGGTATAATTTCCCAATTGGCTATTGATGGAGATTTTACTAATTGCTGAACTTCTCGGGTCAGAAAATCCCCTTTTAGGACGGATATGCCTACGGCAAAAGAATCTCTGGGAAGGTGGGTGATTAGTCCAGCGAGGGTCCCTCCTGTGCCTACTGGGGTGATCCAATAGTCAATAGGAGCATGGGGGATCTGCTGGTTAATTTCACGCACGATTTCTCCTACACCTTTAAGGGCTAAGTCGTTGGTGCCGCCTTCTGGGATAATTATATAATTGGGGTTTTCTTTTTGTAAGGAGGACAGGTATTGGGGATCTGATTTTAGCCGGTAGTGGGTTCGATTGATAAATTGGAGTTTCATCCCACACCGTTGGGCGTGTTGGAGGGTAGGGTTGTGGTTGGTATGGTCTTCGCCTCGTATGATTCCTATGGTTGGGATTTGAAACCATTGACCAGCGCTGGCTACCGCAGCAATGTGATTGGAAAATGCACCGCCAAAAGTAAGGAGGCCTTTTTTTTGCCGTAAGGCGTCCTCAATATTAAATTTCAGTTTGCGTAGTTTATTGCCTCCTAGCGCTTGATCTTCCGGATAAGCGGAGAGATAGCGAAGGTGGTCCATTTTTATCAAAAGGGTCAGACCCTGTTGCTGACTTGCTGGAGTCGAGTAGGTCTGCAGCGGAGAAGGGTCGATATGGAACATGGGATTAGAAGGCAAACAAATCTTTTTCTGAGAGGAAATGAATAGGCCCTAACTGTTCCAAAAATTTCATATCGAGGTCTTTTTTTTGACCCATGAACATATAATTGAAAGTGCGATTTTTGATTTTTTGGTTATGGAATGCTATCAAATCGTTGGGTTGGGCTTTACTCAGGAACTCATAACGATCCTTACGTGCATCGTGTTCAAATCCCATTTTTTGGAGTTTGTCGTAATGAAAAATATAATCTCTGGGTTCAATTCTACTTGTTTCTATTTTAGTCAACAGCGCTTGGGCAGTTTGACGCATATATTTTTCATCCACAGGCATTGTTTTGAGGATGTCACTCATGGCGTTGATGGCGGTTTCTATTTTATCGGGTTGGGTACCGAGGTAGCACATGAGGTAATGCGCCTTGTTTAAATCGGGGGGGGTACTGAAATAGGCATAGGTAGAATAAGCCAGTGCTCGAGATTCCCGGATTTCTCTAAATACTACGGAGGAGAGGCCGGTTCCGAAGTATTCGTTAAACCATTCTGTGTGGAGGAATTCATTTTTATCAAAATGGGGAGTTCCTTTGGAGATCATTAGGATGTCTGATTGAACTAAAGGAAAATCGTAAATAAATACTTTTGATTCCTGGGTTTCCCATTGGGTAAATTCCTTTTCCTGTAGCCTTACTTTTTTATTTTTTCGTTCACCCAAATATTGCAGTACCTGGTCGGGAGGGGTTTTTCCATAAAAATGAACTTCGTATGGATAATCTAAAAGTCCCTTGATGAATTTTTGGATATCACTCGGTTTGATTTTTCTCAGTTCTTCTTCATTGTATTTGTAATTAAAAGGAGAATGTAGACCGTACTTCCCATAAGCTACCAAGGCATTTTTGAGGACATATTGCCTATTTTGCATGGCAACAGCCCTTTTCTGTAGGGCGTCCTCCATCATATTGGCCAAAACATTAGGTTTGATTTTCGGATCTTGAATGATTTCGAGAAACAAATCCAAGCCAGCTTTGATATTTTTTTCGAGGCCGCTGATGCTCAGAAGCAGTCTATCGCTTTCAAAATGCGATTCTGCAGAGACGCCTAATCTAAAAAATTGTTCGTGATAGTGCTGGTAGGAATATTTGGAAGTTCCTGTATAATATAAGGCTTCTAGCGCTACCGCGGCCATTCGAGTATGGTGGGACCCAAAGGGGATGATTAACTCTAGTCGGAATAATTTATCGTCTTTATTTTCCATAAAAATGGAAAATGGAGTAGGGTGATGAAGGTGTTTTTCGAACTCAACAAAAGTAGGTACAATCCTCTTGATGGGAATTTCCATTAATTTTTTGGCGTACTCTGAAGTGTTGTCAGGATTCAGTTGAACAGGGGTCATTGGGGGCTTTTCTACCTTGATGACTTCTGGATCCGGAGCTTTAATTTTTTCTACAAAAGCGTAATTATTACTTAGGAATTTTTTGGCGTAAGCCATGACATCTTTTTTGGTAAACTGCCGCAATCGCTCTGGGAAATTATACATTTTTTCCCAAGGTAATCCGAGTTTGTAGGCATTCGCTATTTGATTGACTCGTACACTATTTTTATTATTTCCCCTGATCATTTTGACTTCCATATCGTTAATCACTGCTTCAATTAACCAGTCTTGGAAATCTCCGTTTTGCAATCGCTCTATTTGTTCTATTAATATTTTTTCTCCCTCTTCTATCGATTGTCCGTTTCGAATTCTTCCGACAAGGGCGAAAATGCCATAATCCTGATTGGGCCAATAAAGGGTACCGGCATCTAATAGTTTTTGTTCTTGGTTGATGTGGACATCCATCAGTCCAGTACTTTCGTTATGGAGTAAGGCGTTGATGAGTGGGATGAGGTAAGGTGAATCGGAATCTGACCCTTCAATCCGCCAGCCTAAGAAAATAAAAGGAGCTTCTTCCCCTTTGATTTGCATTCTTTGAATGGTACTGGGCCATTCATCTTTTTCATATTGGAATTCCGGAGCCATTTTATTGGGAAGTTGTCCAAAATGCCTTTCCAATATTTCCATGGTCTCGTCCGGATTGAAATCCCCGGAAAGGATAATGGCCATATTATTGGAAACGTAGTATTTTTCAAAGAAGTTATTGATTTCTCTAATGGACGGATTTTTCAAGTGATAAGCAGTACCTATGATCTCTTGAGTGCCGTATGGATGTTGAGGAAACAATAATTTTCTTAGGGCTTGAAATACTTTTCGGCCATCGCTATCTTGAATCATATTGAATTCTTCAAATACGGTTTCCAATTCCGTATGAAATAGGCGCAGAGCGAGGGTGGTAAACCGTTCTTTTTCCAGCATCACCCATTTTTCAAATTCATTGGAAGGGATCTTATTGATGTAAACGGTTTGTTCTACACCCGTATAGGCATTGGTCGATTCTCCACCCATATAGGTAATGAGTCGATCGTATTCATTGGGAGCAACGTATTGGGCTGCTTCAAATGAAAGTTGGTCGATTTCGGAATATATTTTTTTCTTCTCCTCAGGATCTGTAGTTTTCCTATGCTTTTCGTATAGCTCTTCAATCTGTTTCAATATAACCGATTCTTTTTCCCAATTCATAGCTCCAATTCGTGGAGTGCCTTTGAAAAGCATGTGTTCCATATAATGAGCCAATCCTGTGGTATCAGCCGGATCGTGTTTGCTTCCCGCTCTAAAAATGATATTGGTATATATTTGAGGCTGAACCTTGTTAATACTCATATAGACTTTAATCCCGTTGGATAAAGTTCTTTGGATGACATCGAAGGGGTCCTTTATTTTATGCATATTTTTGAATTGTTTGTGTTCAAATATAAACCAATCCAATTGGTTGGTTTAATTTTAATGGATTCATTACGATTCTTGTTCAACCAAAATATCAACAACAATGAAAAAAAATCTATGGATACTAATGATAGGGTTATTATCCTTCCAGTTAAAGGGGCAAATGGCTAAAACCTATTACGAAACATACGATAATTATAGGGAAAAAACTATTAATAACAGGAGATTTACACATGAACAATTGGAAGCTGTCCTAGAAAGTCATCCGAATCTCTCACGAAGAGTCCTAGGGAAGAGTGTGGAAGGAAGACCTATCTCATTGATTCAATTAGGTGATGGCCCCATTAAAGTAATGTTGTGGTCGCAAATGCATGGCAATGAATCTACAGCAACTATGGCATTGATGGATATCTTGAATTTTTTTGAAAAGGAGGATGGACTTTCTGCTCATAAAAAGGCTTTATTGTCTCAGTTGACTATTTACATGATACCTATGTTAAACCCTGATGGAGCAGCTTATTTTAGACGTCATAATGCTATGGGAGTTGACCTAAACAGAGATGCGCTGAGACTCCAAATGCCGGAATCCAGAATATTAAAGGAGACGAGAGATGCCTTGAATCCCGAATGGGGTTTCAATCTCCACGATCAAAATCGTTATTATAGTGCAGGGTTAATGCAAGATAAAACAGCTTCGATTTCATTTTTGGCACCGGCGTATAATTATGAAAAAGAGATCAATGAGAAGCGTGGAGACGCCATGCAATTGATCGTCAAATTGAACGAAGTATTGCAAGATTATATTCCAGGAAAGGTAGGTCGTTACAATGATGATTTTGAACCTAGAGCTTTTGGTGATAATATTCAAAAATGGGGAACACGAACAATTTTGGTGGAAACAGGGGCATTGGGGGAAGATCTTGAAAAGCAATACCTAAGAAGAATGAATTATGTATTGTTATTGTCCGCCTTTAATGACATCGCCTTTGGTGGATATCGGGAAGTGCCTATAACTGCTTATGAAAATATCCCGTTTAACGAGTCCAATTCATTCTTGGATTTATTGATCAAAGAGGTGAAATACCGTTATAATGATCAGGAATTTATTCTTGATTTGGGATTTAGGAGAGGAGAGGTGGAAACTAATTTTCCAGACTTTACTTTCAAAAGTTCTTTACATGACTTAGGAGATCTATCTATATTTTTTGCCTATGAGACTCTTGAGCCAGATGGATATGAATTATATAATGGGGATTATTTCGAAAATACGATTACAAAGCCTGCTGAATTATTAAAATTAAATCCAGTGGCACTACTAAAGTCAGGCATCACTAAAGTTTTGGTTAATTTTACTATTCAACAAGGCAGAATACCTGGTTTTCCGTTAGACTTGGTAAGTGCTACGGAGGGGGAGGGAAACCCTATATTTGTAGGTAAGAATCCTTCTTTTATCCTATCTAAAGGCAACCAACCTGATTGGGCAGTTGTTAATGGTTTTTTGATTGATTTACAAGAAGAAGAAGAAATTACGAGAAATTGGTTAGAGGGTTTAGAAAAATTAAGTATTAAACCATAAAAAAGAGTCTAATGAAAAATGAAATTTTCAAAATGCTATTATTGGCCTTGATAGTCTCAGTAGCTTCATGTGGTGAAAGCAGTACTGCGGCAGATCAAAAGTCTGGGGAAACTACAGAACAAGCTGAGCAAGGAAAGGAATATACTTCCAAATACATTTGCCCTATGCATTGTGAGGGTAGTGGTAGTGAAGAACCCGGCAAATGTCCAGTTTGCGGTATGGATTATGTCTTAAACGAAAATAATTAAGGCTTAACCACAAATAACCTATTGGTATAAATGATTTTTCCATTTTCATCTTTGACATTATACCAATAGGTTCCTTTATTTAGTCTGGATACGTTGAATTTAACGGTTTTATCTCCATTTAAGAGGAGAGGTTGGCTCCAAACTTCTATACCAATGAGGTTGTAAATAGCCAAGATATAATTGGCTGTTGGGAAATTGGCAAATTCAAATATGACATCAACGATTGCGGGGTTAGGATAAACTAATACTGATGCCGTTTCATTTTCAAAAGTTTTAGCAGGAATGTTTTGTTCCAGCGCATCAAATTGGATATAGTCAATGGTATTGGACTGTTGAGGATCCAGGTATATATCTACCAATGAACCAGGTTTGTCATTAGTATAAAAGTGATGGCTTTCTACAGACGGTGGGTGCAGTTTTTCCTGGTTGGAATACAATGCGCTTATATCTTGCCAAGATAACTTGCCCGTCTTTACTTCTAGTTTGAAGTCCTTCTTTGTCTCTTTCCTCACTTTCAAGACCTCATAGGTATTATTTATTAACCTTAAATTGCCTGATTCCTGCACCGTTACTTTTTGGTCAATGGAAAGCACAATTCTCAAAGAATCTGGTATAACAGGCAATTTTCTTAGGGTAGTATTAGGAAGTTGATCAGCAGGAAAAATCGTCGCTGCGGTAGTGGACAGTTGATATTGGTCTCCTGATTTCATACCTGTTTGAAGTATCGGCAAGGCAGAGTCATAAACCATAGGAAAAGTAATGCCCATGTCCAGTGGATCTACCCCAAAGGTTCCCAATAACAATAGCCTACCCTGACGGATCTGAAAGTATTCTTCCCAACCTCCTGGGTGAATGGCTACCATATCAGCTTGGGAAAATGGTTCATAAGCTTGACCGGCACTAGGAGACTTAAGGGTAATATAACTTTTGTAAGGGGCTTGAAGAATTCTAAAATCCCAATTTCCATCCGATTGGGGATTGTAATCTAGTATTTCTGGGATCCTGTCTATGGCAATGGGAATGCTATCCCCAATCTCATAGAAAGATGAGGAAGAGAGTACCACTTGTGCATTTATAGCATAGGAGGTTAGTAAACCAATAATCAAAGGACCATACTTCATGCCATCTTTTTCAAAATGCTTGTAATTCGAAGAGTTTTTTATAGTGACCGTCTATTTCTAACAACTCTTCATGGGTGCCTCGTTCAACAATCATGCCTTTATTTAAAACTGCAATTTCATCTGCATGTTGTATGGTGGACAATCTATGTGCAATTATAATTGAAGTCCTGTTTTCCATCAACCGCAAAAGAGCTTCTTGTACTAATTTTTCGGACTCGGCATCGAGAGCTGAGGTGGCTTCATCAAAAATTAGTATCGGTGGATTCTTCAATAGGGCCCGTGCAATAGTAATTCTTTGTTTCTGACCACCACTTAATTTAGATCCCCGATCCCCTACATTGGTTTGGTAACCATTGGGCATTTGGGAGATGAATTCGTGCGCATTTGCTGCTTTTGCGGCCACAATTACTTTTTCTAGGGGAATTTCTGTATGCTCAAGTACTATATTATTAAAAATGGTATCGTTAAATAGAATGGCGTCTTGACTGACTATTCCCATTTTACTTCTCAATTCTCGTAGGGATAAATTTTTGATAGGGATACCATCCAAGGTAATTTGTCCTTCTTGAGGATCGTAAAATCTGGGAAGCAGATCTACCAAGGTAGACTTTCCCGCACCAGATGCACCCACTAAAGCCAGGGTATGCCCGGGAGGAATGCTTAAGGATACTCCGTCTAAAATTTTAGCTTGGTCCGGCTGGTACTGAAAACTAACGTTATCGTAGGTAATATTCCCTTTAAAGGCAATCAAACTTTCCGGATGGGTGGATTCGGGGATTTTTTCATCGGATGCTAAAATAGTTTCAATCCGATGTAACGCACCCAACCCTTTTTGTACATTATAGGAGGCTTTGGAAAATGATTTGGCGGGGTCGATGACGTTGTAAAAAGCGAAAATAAAGGTTAAAAAAGTTTCTGCATCTAAGCCACCGCTAAACACCTCTCGAGAACCGTACCAAAGTAAAAGAGATACTGTGGCAATCCCCATGAATTCAGAAAGAGGGGACGCTAAATCTCTTCTCCACAATAAGCGAGTGAGCAATCTTCTATATTGATTGTTTTCTGCTCCAAATTTTTCTTGAGTATAATATTCGGCTCCAAAAGCTTTGATAATTCGCAATCCACCTAGGGTTTCCTCTACAATGGAGACCAGATTTCCCAAATACTCTTGAACTTTCGAGGAGCTTTTTTTCAAGGTTTTTCCAATTCCCCCAATTACAATTCCAGTAAAAAAAAGCAAACCAAAAACAAAGAGGGTCAATTCTGGGCTGACGTAGATCATGAATCCCAATGCACCTGCAATGACAATAGGCTCTCTAAAAATACTTTCAAAAACATTGAGAATACTCGATTCTACCTCTTGTACATCTGCGGTCATCCTAGAAAGCAAATCTCCCTTTTTTTCTTCTGAAAAAAAACGTAGTGGTAGGATGAGAATTTTTGCAAATAGTTGTTGTCTGAGGTCTCTGATTATGCCATTGCGAACAGGTGCCATAAAAAATAGAGCGCTGTATCTGAATAAATTTTTTAGAAAAAAAACCAAAAGGATGCCGATGCAAACAATAGCGAGGGCATCACCTTTGCCGTTTTCCTCAATTTGTTGACTTAAAAAGTATTTGGCGTATTGAACCATCCCCTCAACGGATAATATTTGTTCAGGAGGAGAGAGAACAGGCTCCGTACGATCGAATAAGATTTCCAAAAAAGGAACTAAAAGAGGAATACTCAATGCAGTGAAAATAGCAGTTAAGATGTTACTAAGAATATTGAAGCTCAGCAGCAATTTGTAGTTTCTTAAATAACCCAGAAGCTGCCATAAACTTCTATTCATAGCATTAGTTTACTATAATCTTATTCTCCTTCAAATTCAAAATCATTCAAATATCCTGTGTGGAAATTCCCTGATCTGAAGTTGGGGTCTTTCATTAATTGTTTGTGAAAAGGAACAGTAGTTTTAACTCCTTCTATGATAAATTCTTCCAAAGCCCGCTCCATTTTAGTTATGGCTTCCTCCCTAGTTTGCGCTCTACAAATCAATTTGGCGATCATAGAATCGTAATATGGAGGAATGGTATAACCTGCATATACATGAGTATCAACTCGGACTCCATGACCTTTGGGGCTATGAAAGGAGTGGATGGTACCTGGGCATGGGCGGAAACCATTAGCTGGATCTTCAGCATTAATCCTACATTCAATGGCATGCATGGAGGGGTAGTAATTTTTGCCTGAAAGGGTTTCTCCTAAGGCGATTTTTATTTGTTCTTTGATGAGGTCATGATCAATCACCTCTTCCGTTACCGTATGTTCTACCTGGATTCTGGTGTTCATCTCCATGAAGTAAAAATTACGGTATTTATCAACCAGAAATTCCACCGTTCCGACTCCTTCGTATTTGATGGATTTGCCGGCTAATATAGCTGCGTCGCCCATGGCTTCTCTCAGTTCAGGCGTCATAAACGGAGAAGGACATTCCTCTACTAATTTTTGATGGCGTCTTTGGATGCTGCAATCCCTTTCGGAGAGGTGAACCACATTACCGTGTTGGTCCCCAGCAATCTGAATTTCAATGTGACGAGGTTCTTCGATAAATTTT
Source organism: Bacteroidota bacterium (assembly GCA_041164265.1). Taxonomy (GTDB): domain Bacteria; phylum Bacteroidota; class Bacteroidia; order Chitinophagales; family Saprospiraceae; genus CALAZP01. Next base: position 9,917 of record JBEAPR010000037.1, read on the forward strand.
TCGATATAAATGCCATCATTGCCAAATGCTGCTTTTGCCTCTTGTCTGGCCATATTCCAATTCTTCTCAAATTCCTCTTCTTTCCAGACGATACGCATTCCTTTTCCTCCACCTCCAGCTGTAGCTTTGACCATTACAGGGAAGCCAATTCCGTTAGCTACTTTGAATCCGTGCTTTACATCTTTAATCAACCCATCAGAACCCGGTACTACGGGAACGCCCGCTGCCACCATGGTTTCTTTAGCGGTTATTTTATCTCCCATTTTCCTGATTTGCTCAGGGGTAGGTCCGATAAATTTGATGCCGTATTCTTGGCAAACTTCTGCAAAATCTGCGTTTTCAGCAAGGAAACCGTATCCCGGATGAACGGCATCAGCATTGGTAATTTCTACCGCTGCCATGATTTTGGGGATATTCAGATAAGATTCAGAAGATGCTGGCGGGCCTATGCAAACTGCCTCATCAGCGAAGCGAACATGGAGATTATCCCTGTCTGCTGTGCTGTAAACTGCAACTGTTTTGATGCCCATTTCACGGCAGGTGCGAATAATTCTTAGCGCAATCTCACCGCGATTGGCTATGAGTATTTTTTTAAACATAAATCAACCTTTAGGATCTACCAAAAACAATACTTGATCGTACTCAACTGGCTGAGCATCTTCTACCATTACCTTGACAATGGTTCCTTTGACTTCCGATTCGATTTCGTTAAATAATTTCATGGCCTCTACGATACAGACCACTGAACCCTCATCAACGGAATCCCCTACCTTAATAAAAGGTGGTTTATCAGGTGAGGAGGAACGGTAGAATGTTCCCACCATGGGAGATTTTATTTCAATGTAGTTGTTTTTCGATCCTGTCGGAGTAGTTTGACTATCCGCCGCAGGTAGGTCAGGTTGAGCTGCCGGTGGGGGCGGTGGTGTGGTAGTTTGTTGAACAGGATAAGTTGCTTGGGGAGCCGCTTGTGGAATAGAAATTACGCTTTGCGGCAAACTAGATTCTGATTGAGGTTTGTATTTGCTAAAATTTTTGGTTCTAATATTAAGTTCAAAATTACCGTCGCGCATTTTAAACTCAGTTAGTTCTAGTTTATTGATGAGCCTAATGAGCTCTTGAATTTCTTTAAATTCCATAATTTTTAAGATTTAACTCGTTCAACATAATCTCCAGACCGGGTATCTATCTTGACTTTATCACCTTCGTTGATAAACAACGGGACTCGTATTTCAGCTCCGGTTTCGACCTTAGCTGGTTTCATTGCATTAGTTGCTGTATCTCCTTTCAATCCTGGTTCAGAGTAAGTTACCTCCAATACAATGTATTGCGGCATTTCCATGGTGAGGGGAATATCTTTTTCGGAATGAAAAAGAATTTCAACCTCCGTTCCTTCTTTCATCAACTTGGGGGTATCCACCATAGCTGAATCTAATGTAATTTGATCGTAGGTCTCATTGTCCATAAAGTGAAATCCCATTTCATCTTCGTATAGAAATTGGAATTTTCTTCTTTCTACACGAACTTCATCGACCTTATGACCTGCTTGAATAGTTTTATCAATAACCTTGCCAGAGGTTACACTTTTGATTTTGGTTCGCACAAAAGCGTTTCCCTTACCTGGTTTGACGTGCAGAAATTCAACTACTGTGAATATTTCTCCGTTGATTTCCAGGCACATACCATTTCTTATGTCTGAAGTAGTTGCCATAGTATTTTTTTTGCGGCGGTAAAGATAGAAAAAAATCAATAAGCCCAGGTCAAATAGGTCGCCCCCCAAGTAAACCCTCCGCCGAATGCAGTGAGCATTAAGCGGTCTCCTTTTTGGAGTTGAGACTCGTAATCCCATAGGCATAAAGGCAACGTTCCCGCTGTTGTATTTCCGTATTTTTGGATATTCATCATGACCTTTTCCAAGGGAAAGTCTAGCGTATTTGCAATAGTTTCTATAATTCTTTTATTGGCTTGATGAGGCACCAACCAATTCAAATCTTCTTTTTGAATTTGATTTCTATTCATGACTTCTCTGATGACACTTGACATTCCGCTTACTGCTGCTTTGAAAACGGGTTTGCCATTTTGAACCATAAAGTGCTCCCTATTCGCTAAGGTTTCAGGGCTTGCTGGGCGAAGGGATCCACCCGCTCTGACGTATAAATAATCTTTCCCTGCTCCGTCACTTTTATGAATGCTGTCTTCCATTCCATATTCATTAGGGGAAGGTTCTAGGAGTACTGCTCCTCCACCGTCTCCGAAAATGACACAGGTAGTTCGGTCCGTATAATCTATAATAGCCGACATTTTATCGACGCCAATAACTACTACTTTTTTATGGGTGCCCGATTCGATAAATTTAGCTCCGGTGGTCAATGCGTATAAAAATCCTGAGCAGGCAGCTGATAAATCAAAGCAGAAAGCATTTTTCATCCCCGTTCCGTATGCAATTAAGTTTGCCGTATCCGGAAAAATCATATCGGGAGTAACCGTTGCACAAATGACCAATTCTATTTCCCCAGGATCAGTTTGGGTCTTCTCCAGCAAGCCTTTAACTGCTTGGATGCCCATGACGGAAGATCCTTGATCTTCTCCTTTAAGTATCCTCCTTTCCTTAATTCCCGTCCGAGAGGTAATCCAATCATCGGAGGTTTCTACCATTTTCTCTAAATCCTTATTGGTCAATATGTCTTCAGGAACATACCCGTGAACTCCTGTTATGGCTGCTTTAACTCCCATAGGTAAAATTTTAATCGAATTTTAATTTTTGCCGAAGGCGCTTTTCCAATTCGAAATGATTAAAAGGCCTGCAAAAGTGAGAAATCCGTTTAACAAAATGATTAAAAAACCAAATTTAAAACCAAATAAAATCTGCTCGGAAAAGTTGTTAATTCCATAAGATAAAATGGGAGAAAGCAAGCAAACTGGAATAACATAGGTGTCTTTTACTTCTAATTTGGTAAAGATTCCAAATGCGAAAAGGCCCAGTAGCGGTCCATAGGTATAACCAGCGGCGGTAAATACCTGGCTGATGACCGCATCGTTATTGATGGAGTTGAACACCATGATGACGATAAACAGCAGGGAAGAGAAGCCTAGATGAACCATAAATCTTTGTTTTTGCTGGACTTCATTACTTTGTTTTTTCTTCTCAAAGCCCAGAAAATCGACGCAAAAAGAGGTGGTCAAAGCGGTTAATGCAGAATCGGCACTGGAATAAGCCGCTGCGATGAGCCCAATAACAAAAAGGATGCCGATGAAAGGAGAGAGGTGTTCCAGAGCTATAAGTGGATAGAGTTGATCAGTTTTGTCTGGAATAGCAATTCCTTTTTCAGCTGCGAATATATATAGGAGTGCCCCGAGAGCTAAGAACAAAAATTTTGCTACTAAAAGGACCCCGCTGAAGAGGAACATATTTTTTTGGGCTTCTTTCAAATTGCGGCAGCTGAGATTTTTTTGCATCATGTCTTGATCCAAACCAGTCATAACGATGGTAATGAGGGCGCCACTAATGAATTGTTTGAAAAAATTATTAGGGTCGCTCCATCCACCTTCGAAAAAAAATACTTGAGAATAATCGCTGGCTACTACTTTTTGGGCAAGTCCTGAAAGGTCTGTGGAAAGGGCATTGCCTATAGCCCAGATGGTCAGGACGACTGCTGTGAGCATACTCAAGGTCTGCAGCGTATCGGTCCAAATAATCGTTTTGATTCCTCCTTTAAAGGTATAAATCCATATTAAAATAATGCTGCCTAAGACCGTACCCCAGAAGGGAATTCCAAAAGGGCCCATAACAAAGGTATCCAAAACAAGGGCCACTAAATATAGGCGAAAAGAGGCACCTATGGTTCTGGAAAGTAGGAAATAAGCCGCTCCAGTGTGGTAGGCATTTTTACCAAACCGCTGCTGGAGATAACCGTATATGGAAGTGAGTTGCAAGCGATAATAGATAGGCATCAAAACGGTTGCGATCACCAAATAACCCAGTAAATAACCAAAGACCAACTGCATGTAGGAGAAAGCTTTGTTTAGGCCATCTGCTCCGACAACGCCTGGAATGGAAATGAAAGTTACTCCGGAGAGCGTAGCCCCAATCATACCGAAAGCGACAATTGGCCAAGGGGATTTTCTTCCGCCCACAAAAAAGTTTTCGTTAGATGATTCTTTACCAGTAAAAAAAGAGATGGTAAAAAGGATGAGGAAGTAAACTGCAATTATTCCGAGAATAATGCCAGGCGTGAGTCCCTGAGCCATGATTTTTTCTTTTGGATGGTTAATAGAATGGCAATATACCAAGATATTAATAGAGGTGTGGTTTTTCCATATCCCTCCATTCTTCAAAAAGGGTTAATGCTTGATTTTTGTCCAGATGAGTCAGGGGAATGGTTCGCTGTTCTAACGGCAATAATAATTCTCTGTAGATAAAAGCATCGTCGAATCCCGCCTCGGCGGCATCATCTCTGGTGCAAGCATAAACGACGCGGTCAGGGCGTGCCCAATAGATAGCTCCCAAACACATAGGGCAAGGTTCGCAGGTGGTGTAGAGGGTGGCTCCTTCTAATTGATAGTGGTCGATTTTTTGACAAGCTGCTCTGATGGCTTGAACTTCGGCATGAGCCGTTGGGTCATTATGGACAAAAACGCCATTATGGGCTTCACTTAGTATCTCTCCATTGCGAACGACAATTGCTCCAAAAGGCCCGCCAGCACCAATTCTCATTCCTTTTTGACCTATCTCAATTGCTTTTTGCATATAATCTTGATCTGTCATACTTGCTTTTTTAGTGCCGTAAAAATATTATTTTAATGCAATAAAATGCTTGATTATGAACCCGTTGATTACTAATGATGCCATAGTACTAGGTTTACTCATGGCCGTGTTGGCTTTTGTTTTTTACACCTCCGGTAAAAAGACAGGTTTTTGGGCTAAGTTTTATAAGGTAGTTCCCGCTTTATTGATGTGCTATTTTTTACCCGCCTTATTGGCATGGCCATTGGGTTGGATATCTGGAGATCAATCCAATCTTTATTTCGTTGCCTCTCGTTATTTATTACCTGCTAGTTTGATTCTATTGACACTAAGTACAGATTTTAAGGCCATCCTCAAATTGGGTTCTAAAGCTTTAATCATGTTTGCCGCCGCCACCTTGGGGATAATTGTGGGAGGACCTATTGCCCTATGGTTGGTTTTAAACGTGGCACCTGATGGCTTGTTTCAAGCAGATGGAGCATCTTTATGGAGGGGGTTGACTACAGTAGCTGGGAGTTGGATTGGAGGTGGTGCGAATCAAACGGCTATGAAAGAAATTTTTGAGGTGGAGGATAATTTATTTGCCTCTATGATTGTGGTGGACATTATAGTAGCGAATATTTGGTTGGCCTTTTTATTGTATGGTGCAGGACAAGCCAGTCGGCTAGATCGTTGGTTACGGGCGGATACTTCCAGTATAGAAGATTTGAAAAATAAGGTGGAGGCTTATCAAACTAAAGTGGCAAAGATTCCGACTACAGGAGAAGTGATTATGTTATTGGGTATTACTTTTTTGGGGGTTGGTGTGGCGCATTTTGGGGCGGATAAAATAGTGCCATGGATGAATCAGTACGAAGAGGGGTTGAAGGCCTTTAAATTAGATTCCTTGCTTTCTGGATTTTTCTGGTTGATTGTATTGGCTACTACTTTTGGATTGGCACTTTCATTTACTAGAGCTCGGCAGATGGAAGGGGTCGGAGCTTCTAGGTTGGGGAGTGTTTTTATTTATATTTTGGTAGCTACGATTGGCATGAAGATGAATCTTGGGGAGGTGTTACAAAACTTGGGAATTTTTGCGATTGGAATCGTGTGGATGCTGATTCATATCTTAGTCTTAATAGTAGTGGCTAAAATAATAAAGGCTCCATTTTTCTTTGTAGCGGTAGGGAGTCAGGCTAATGTAGGCGGCGCTGCCTCTGCCCCGGTAGTAGCTTCTGTTTTTAGCCCCGCTTTGGCTCCGGTCGGCGTACTTATGGCGGTATTAGGATATGCATTGGGTACTTATGGTGCTATTATTTGTGCTTTTCTAATGCAATCAGTTGCAGGATGATTGATTAGCATTTCCTTTCAGGGAGTAGTTTGGAAAACTAGGTAGATAAAAAGAAAGATGGTATCGGAAATGGGTGTTGAATAATTTCAAAAAATGAGTTGAAAAAAGAACCTATTTTAAATAAATTTAAAATAATCATCATTTTATTAGATTTTGACTAAAAAAAATGATTATTTGTTAAAAAACTTGCATAGAAAGGGGATTGCATTTAAATTTGTGTCATCAGAGTTGTTAAAGAATAACTCCATAAACAATGTGAGGTGGTGAAACAGGCAGGCACGCCCTCTCGTCTCGGGGGTGGAGGAAAGGGATAAATTTTTCGCAAGGAAAGCTAACCGCTCCGTGGAGGTTCGAATCCTTCCCTCACAGCACTTAAGCGCTACAATCAATCGATTGTAGCGCTTTTTATTTTTATAGGTAATCCATTAATTCTGCCACTCCTGAAGGATCACTGTATTGTTGCGGATAGATGATGATCTTGCTTACCTCTTTAAAATCGCTTTCCATTTTAGTCGGAAGATTTTCTAATTCTCTCAGATGGCTGATGGCGTTTTTGCGAGCACTTACTAAGAAAATCAAATCATCGGGTACCAAATCAGAAGCGATAGTGGAAAGGTGATTCCAATCCGAATAATTAGTGAAATTTAATTGGGTATTCAATTTTTGCTGATCTAAAAATGTTTGAATAGCATTTTTCGTTTCCGAATTACTGTACAAGTAAATCCCCGAGCTGAGTTCTCGGGCCATTTTGGTGACCTTAGAGAGCCATTGTGTAAATCCTTTTTCTCTTTCAGCGCGAGGGGGTACTGCTAAAAGTATTCTTTTATGGTTTGAGATAGGATTTTGGAGGGCACAGATAAAGGTAGTTTTATCTGAATGATTGATTAAACTATTGACTTTATCTCCAATGATAATTTCAAGAATACCAGGTTTTTGTGGCCAACCCAGGATGACGATATCTGCTGCTATTTCTTTAGACATTCTAATGATGCCACTAGCGGGATTGTGATCTATAGTGGCTAGTATTTTGACATTAGTTTCTGTAGCGGAAGCTTCTTTGGCTAATTCTTCTAATTTTTTTCGCGCTTTATGAAGGTTGATTTCTGCCTCATCGTTATTACTGACCACAGAAAGCATGTGAATAGATTTTTCTGCTTTGGGATGCTTGATATAAATGCAAAATTCCAAAAGCCTTTCCATAGATTGTAGATTAGCAATTGGTAGGAGAATGACTTCCTCGGAGGCATTTGTTGTTTTTTCAAGGGATTGCCGGTCTATTTCCGTTTCTTCCACTAATTTTTTAGCCGCTTTTTCTGTAGCAAAGGAAGAGATGATACTGGTTAGTAAGATGAGAATGATGGTTCCATTCAGAATGTCTTCATTGATAATATCCGCTCGGTAGCCAACGAGGATGACTGCTAAACTAGCGGCGACTCTAGCGCTGCTAAGTCCGTACATAATATCTCTTTGTGCCTTGGTAAACTTGAAAAGAACTTGACTGAAATAGGCGGCTAACCATTTACTAATCAGAGCGGTAACCGTCAATATACCCGCAACAATGAGGGCACCGGTACCGCTGAATATTACTTGTAAGTTGACCAGCATACCCACACTAATCAGGAAAAAAGGAATAAAAAGCGCATTGCCAATAAAGTCAATTCTATTCATCAATGCTGAGGAATGTGGAATAAGCTTATTGAGGGCCAAACCTGCTAAGAATGCTCCGATAATGGGCTCCAGCCCTGCAATTTCAGCTAGAAAAGCAGTGAAAAATACCGCAGAAAGCACAAAAATATAATGAGAGTGCTTTTCACTTTCTAGTTTGTTGAAAAACCATTTGGCAATTTGGGGAATAACTAGGAAAACAATGGCTGTAAAGGTGGTTATGGATAATGTCAATTGAATCCAAAACCCTTGATCAATTTGACCACTTGCTCTTCCTAGTATGATAGCGAGGAGGATTAAAACAGCCGTATCGGTTAAAATAGTTCCTCCTATGGTAATGGCTACTGCCTGATTTTTGGAGACCCCGTATTTACTTACAATAGGATAGGCTACCAGAGTATGGGTGGCAAACATGCTAGCGGTTAGTAAACTAGCATTACTGCTGTATGCTAATAGATAGTAGCATACCGGATAACCAATTAACATGGGTATGGCAAAAGTAAAAAATCCAAATACCAGGCTTTTGTTTCTGAAAATTTTAAAGTCATTCATATCCAGCTCTAAGCCGGCGATAAACATGATATATAGTAGGCCTATGGTAGAAAAAAGTTCTATTGCCTCATTGCTTTCTATGATATTAAATCCATGTGGTCCAATAATCACTCCAGAAATAATCAAACCTATTACGCCTGGAATTTTTAGCTTGCGTAGCACCAAAGGAGACAGAAGGATTATGAAAAGGATAACGGAAAAAAAAAGTACAGGATTGGAAATAGGGAGTTCAAACTCGTGAAGGAGGGTAGCTAGTGGACCACTTTGGTTCATTTTTAGGATTTTGACCTAAAGATAGAAAAACAGCCCCTAAAAGTGAGTGTAAGTGAAGGGGCTGTTTTCAAACGCCTATATCATCAAACTAATTAAACAACGTTTGAATATGCAAAACGCTGTCAGGTGGGAAACTTATATTTTTGTTTTTGGTTCACGATTTCATTCAATTGATTAATTTTTGTAATATTTGTAGGCAATTCTAAATTCATGAAAAAGCGGTCGATTATTTTGGTTTTTACAGGGCTTTTGATGGCCACCATGCTTAATGGACAATGTTTATCAGGAGATTGTCAAAATGGCTATGGCGTCCTAGTCCGTCCTGATTTTTATCGATATGCTGGTGAGTTTTCAGGAGGACAAATTACAGGTTTGGGCAAGGGGTATTTTCAGGATGGAAGCCAATATGAGGGGGATTGGTTAAATGGCTTTCCGCATGGAAAAGGAAAAAAAATATTGTCCTCAGGTAAAATTTTAGAAGGAATATGGAAAAATGGGGTTTTAGAGCAATCCAGTTTGGGGGG
>JBEAPR010000038.1:0-60305 GCA_041164265.1 Bacteroidota bacterium
TGGTGGTCAAACTGGAGATACTGGTACCTTGAGATTTGAAGATCAATCTGAGGTAAAAGTATTAGATACCATAAAAGAAAATGATTTAACCGTTCACATAATTGATCGACTACCAACGACACAAACGGGCAGAGTCATAGCAGAGGTGAGAGGGGAAAAAAGAGCCTCCATTGCAGCCAATCATACTGCAGCCCACCTCATGCACGCTGCCCTTCACCAAGTCATTGGGAACCATGCCATTCAAAAAGGTCAAGACGTAGATGAAAAAAGAATGCGATTTGATTTTGCTCATTTTCAGAAGTTAACTAAAGTAGAATTACACCAAATAGAATCTATTGTAAATGAAAAAATAAGGTCTAATATCGCTTTGGATGAAAAAAGAAATATGCCCATTGGTCAAGCTAAGGAAATGGGTGCAACCATGCTTTTCGGAGAAAAATATGGAGATACTGTTCGGGTTATAACTTTTGATGATACCTTTTCTAGAGAACTCTGCGGAGGAACGCATGTATCAGCAACAGGGCAATTAGGTTTATTCAAAATCATAAGTGAGAGTGCTGTAGCTGCCGGAATTAGAAGAATTGAAGCTATAACTGGAAAGGTTGCAGAAGATTACGTTGTTAAGTCCCTCGAAATATATGATGAGGCAAGACAAATGCTCAAAGTAAGTGATCATTTAATTGGTGCCATTGGAGATTTACAGGAGGAAAATAAACGCCTAAAAAAAGAAATTGAAGAATTAAATTTTGAAAAAACTAAATCCATCAAGCAAGATTTACTATCGAAATTCAAACCGATAAAAAACTATAACCTTTTAGTAGAGCAGGTTGATATGTCTGATAGTGGGCAATTAAAAAATTTGATTTTTCAATTAGAAAAAGAAAAAGAAAATGCGGTTATAGTTCTCGGGTTGTGTGATAGTGATAAAGCCCAGTTAATGGTTGCTATCAACAAGGATTTAACTGCCGATATTCATGCGGGTAAAATAATAAGCCAATTGGCAAAAGAGATTAACGGAGGAGGAGGCGGGCAACCATTTTTCGCCTCAGCAGGCGGGAAAAATCCGGCAGGATTGAAAAATGCTTTGGCTAAAGCTTCAGAAATTTTAGGTAATTAAAATGATATGAATGCACTTCCTGCAAAAATGAAGGCAGCGGTGTATCACCAATTTGGTGACCCCAAAGTACTTCGTTTAGAAGAATTGCCTATACCAAAGGTAAAAAAAGGCGAAGTTTTGATTCAAACCAAAGCAGTGGCCTTGAATCCTGTAGATTGTTCTTTGAGGAGAGGTAAACTAAAAATGGTAAATATTCCAAGCAGGAGAGGTAGAATTCCTGGAAGCGATTTTGCTGGGATTATTGTAAAAACTGGAAACAAAACAAAAAAATTCAAACCCGGTCAGAGTGTTTACGGTTTTTTACCGCCCTTAAAGGGCGGTGCTAGTGCTGAATATTTAGTGGCTAAAGAATCTCAAATTTCTTTGATGCCTGAGCGTTTGACATTTGAAGAGGCAGCTGCTCTTCCCCTTGCAGGATTGACTGCTTTACAATCATTAAGGGATTTAGCTCGATTAAAAGTTGGTGAAGTCGTGTTTATCCACGGTGCCTCGGGCGGAGTAGGAACCTTGGCCATTCAAATTGCTCGAAATTTAGGAGCTGAAATTTATGCCAGTAGCAGCAGGAATAAACACGATAAAATAAGAGTACTGGGAGCGGACCAAGTTATGGTACATTCTAAATCAGCCATCGTGGAATTAACTGAGTGTTTCGATGTTTTTTTTGATGTGTATGGTAATATGCCCTATCAAAAAATCAAGCATCTTTTATTCCCAAGAGGTCGTCATATTACAACACTTCCCTCTTTTCAAAACTTTTTAATGGCTTTTCTGTGTAAATTATTTTCATTTAAAGGTTCTGATGTAGTTATTGTTAAATCCACTGGTAAAGATTTGGATACCCTTTCTGAATGGGTCAATAATGGCTCTATTGATCCAGTGATAGATAGGAGTATGCCCCTATACGAAATTTCGAAAGCACATGATTATATAGAATCTAAAAAGTCTAGTGGTAAAATTATTCTTACTATGTAAATCTCCATGGAAATGTTTGAACTTTTAGTTTTCATTATTATTGGTCTTTTCGTTGGAATGCTTTTCCTCAATATCTATTTTCGAGTGAAGGTCTTAAAGGCCTATAAGGTTCTAGTTCAAAACCAAGTGGAATTCAAGGCTATCCACCTATTTAATTCCAAAAAAATGGAGGAAGAAGTGCTCCCTCATTACCCCCAATTTAAAACTGAAATACTAACTTTTTCAAGTCATATTCAATATTCAATAAAAATGGCTACTGTCCTCATGATACTCATTACCTTATTTGGTGCCGTCTTAATGTATTTTAGATAAAAATTAAATTTACAAACCAATCAATCATGCTTAAAATTGGAGTTTTTGGAGCGGGCCATCTGGGTAAAATTCATATTAAATGTATTCAACTAGCCAAAAAACACTTTGAATTCATTGGATTTTTTGATCCTGACCCAAAAACCAGAGATCAAGTAGCTGAACAATTGAATGTTAAAGCTTACGATTCTGCTGAATTATTGCTCAAAGAAATTGACGTGGCTGATATTGTTAGCCCAACCCCCACCCATTTCGAATTGGCACAAAAAGCCCTACTTAATGGGGTAAATGTTTTTGTTGAAAAGCCTATCACTCATACCTTGGAAGAAGCTGAAAAATTGGTAGCGTTAAGTGAAAAATTGAAAATACCCATTCAAGTAGGGCATGTTGAAAGATTCAATCCAGCACTTTTGGCAGTGGGCCATACACCCTTAAAACCATTGTTCATCGAAGGTCACCGCCTGGCAGTATTCAATCCTAGAGGGACCGATGTTTCAGTAGTTTTAGACCTAATGATTCACGACTTAGATATTATCCTTAGTTTAATCCAGGAAGAAATCGCAGAAATTCATGCTAATGGAGTCGCTGTAGTTAGCAATACCCCGGATATTGCAAATGCCCGAATCACCTTTTCAAATGGGAGTATTGTCAATTTAACAGCAAGCAGAATTTCAATGAAACAAATGCGAAAAATGAGATTGTTTCAAAAAGATGCTTATATAGGTTTAGATTTTTTAGATAAAACTGCACAGGTTATCAGACTTCAAGAAGGTGACCATCTCACCGATGATGAATTAAAAGAAGAAATGCTTTTAGAAACTCTGCAAGGAAAAAAAATTATAAAAATCGAAGAACCCCCCATTCCTGAAAATAACGCAATTCAGATGGAACTTGAATCTTTTGCTGAAAGCATTATTTCCAAGAAGCCCCCCAAAGTCTCTGTCAAAGATGGTTACAAAGCTTTGCAATTAGCTTACCTTATTATCGACAAAATTAATAGACAAATAGATTTTTAATTTGATTTATGGGTTTCAAGGTCTTTAATTTCTGGTTGCTTTTATTTTTTGCTACTAGCTGTAGCAAAAATGAAAATAACGGATCCTTACCAATCTTTATTGAAATTGAGGAATTTAGCTTAAAGCCCGATGCCAAAGTTGATGATTCAAATATAAAAGGAGCTTGGTGTTTTGTAGAGGATGAATTTGTGGGTTATTATCCCCTTCCTAATATTCTTCCCATCTTCGCCAGGGAGACTGTCAACATTAGCTTACTTCCGGGGATATATGCCAATGGAATTGCTGCAACTCCTGAAGATTATCCTTTCTACCAGCCCCATGAATTCGCAGTTGACCCCTTTTCATTTACTCCTCTGGTTATTAAACCTCAGACCAAATACAAGGACAATACTAAATTTTCTTTGATAGAAGATTTTGAAAATGGTCAAACATACTTTACAAAATCACTTAATGAATCTCCTATTGATCACTTCGTAATTCAACAAGAAGTGGTATTTGAAGGGGAATACGCAGGGAAAATTGAGTTGAATCAAGAAAAAAATAATTCCATAGAAATTGCAACTTCAAAAAGATGGAGTAGCACTTCATTAGGCAAAAATGACGTCTATTTAGAAGTTCAATATCTAACAGACGTTCCTATAATTTTCGGTTTAGTTGGCTTTACAAGACCTGAAGAAGAAAATGGATTTCCATTATACCAATTTGGTGTGAACCCGTCGGAAAATTGGAATAAAATATACATTAAATTGGATGAATTATTAGTAGATTCGGATATCCAAGCTTACAGTATATGTTTTTCAGCCAATCTAGAAGGATATGGATGGTCCAAGGCAGATATTTTTTTGGATAACATCAAACTAATCCATTTCTGAGATGAAGATGAGGCAGAAAAGACAATTTCATACGCTCCTGTATAAAATTTTCGATCTCCTAACTGGAGTGGGAGCTTGGGTTCTTTTTAATCTAATATTTGGATTTATATCCTTTCAATCGATTGCATTTTTTTATAGTCTTCTTTTTGTCGGAGCTTTTTGGTGGTTGTTGTATTCTATTTTTGATAATTACTTCGACATCTATCGATTATCCAGGATGTCTGTATTGGGCAGTACTATATTGTTGAATTTTTTTGGTTGTATTGGTTTAATTTTCTTGATAGGCCCCAAAAGTCCAATTCTGGATATTAGTGTATTTATTAGCTTTTTTACCCTTCAATTCACTTTATCCATTACAGTTAGGATGATAGTACTGACCTTGGCAGGTGAAAAACTAAAAAAGGGGAAAATCACTTATAATACATTATTAATTGGTGCTGATGATATCGCATGGGATCTGTTAGGAGAGATTCAGAACCAGAAAAAAGGGCAAGCCAATAGGTTTATTGGATATGTTCCCACTAATGGAAAAGAGAATTCAAACCTAACTGCAAGTCTAAGATGCCTTGGCTCAAAAGATCAGTTGAGGGATATTATCCAAGGGAATCAAATTGAAGAAGTTATTATAGCAATTGAAGCTGAAGATTACAGATACCTTAATGATATTTTACCTGTCTTATTCGAATTTGGAAATGAATTATTGGTGAAAATAATACCAGATATGTATGATATCCTCCTTGGATCTGTTAAAATCAATCATATATATGGAGCTGTCCTTATTGAAATCAAGCAGGACATCATGCAAAAATGGCAAAAACTGACTAAAAGACTATTGGACATTTTAGTAGCTATAATTTCCTTAATCATATTATTGCCCCTTTTCCTTTACATCGCAATTAGGGTAAAATTATCTTCAAAGGGACCTATTATTTTTAAGCAAGAGAGAATCGGATTACATGGTAAACCTTTCCATATTTTAAAATTTAGATCAATGTATCTCCATGCAGAAAAGGAATTTCCCCAGTTATCTTATACCGGAGACGAAAGGTGCACTCCTTGGGGAAGTTTTATGCGTAAATGGAGATTAGATGAACTCCCACAATTTTGGAATGTGATTAAAGGAGAGATGTCATTGGTAGGTCCACGGCCAGAACGACAGTATTATATAGACCAGATTGTCAAACTTGCCCCGCATTATAGACATTTATTAAATGTTAGACCTGGAATAACCTCTTGGGGCCAGGTCAAATATGGCTATGCTTCTAATGTTCAACAAATGATTCAAAGATTAAAATTTGATATTTTATATATAGAAAATCGATCATTAGCACTGGATTTCAAAATTTTATTTTACACCATTCTTGTTATTTTACAGGGGAAAGGGAAATAATTAATCAATAGCTCCTACCATGAAAAAAGGCATTGTGGCTCTTTTGGTTCTTTTTTCGACTAATATCGCAGCAACCTACAGTCAAAAAAATGTTGCTTTAGCCAAAATCTATCCAAATGAATATCAGAATAATTTGACTCATTCTGGAGAAGTTTACGATTTCGATAAATTAACTGCTGCACACCCCGATCTCCCATTGGGAACAATTGTCAGAATAATTAATCCAGAAAATAATAAGAGAGTCTTAGTTAGAATAAATGACCGAATTTCACAGTTTCTTCCATGGCAATTCCTTCTTTCTAAATCTGCGGGAGAAAATCTAAATATTACTCAAACCAATCCTTTCGATATCCAACTTGAAATCTTAAAAATGGGAAGTATAAAACCCTTAATGACTTCTAAAGGAATAGATCAAGAATACCTGAACACCCAAAAATATCGCACCACAATCAAAGGAAATTTTGGGATTCAATTAGGCAGTTTTTCTAATAAAAAGGAAGCAATTGATTTTATTTTTGATCTTGAAGTAAAGGGGTTCACTCAAATCTACCTGAATGAAAACCATTCAATATCTGACGGATATAAAGTATTGATAGGCCCATTTGAGCAAATTGAAGGGGCTCGACAAACCAATGTTACATTAAAATCTATTTTTAATTTAGATGGCTTTGTAATTCGTCTTAATTAAGACCAAACTCCTTTTTTATATCCCCTACCATATTTAATTCTTCCCAAGTAAATAATTCGAGATCCATCACTTTTTCCTCTCCAGATCCATTTACAAACTTCACATTTTTCATGACCATGTGTTCTCTACCCATATGACCATAGGAAGCAGTCATTCCATATATTGGATTTCGAAGCTTTAGTCTTTTTTCGATATAATAAGGGCGTAAGTCAAAAAGTTTTTCTACCACCTCTGCTATTTCTTGATCAGAAAACTTTATTTTACTAGTTCCATAAGTATTCACATAAATATTGGTAGGATTTGGATGACCAATAGCGTAAGAGACTTGTACCAATACTTCATCACATACACCTGCAGCTACTAAATTTTTCGCGATATGTCTCGTAGCGTAAGCCGCGGAACGATCCACTTTGGAAGGGTCTTTACCTGAGAAGGCACCTCCCCCATGAGCTCCCTTTCCTCCATAAGTATCTACAATTATTTTTCTTCCAGTTAACCCACTGTCTCCATGAGGTCCACCAATGACAAATTTTCCCGTAGGGTTAACAAAAAACTTGATTTGGCTATCAAATAAATGATTAAGGTCCTGGTCTATTTTTTGTTGAACTCTAGGTATTAATATAGTTTTGATATCACTCAATATTTTGGACTGCATCGCTTTATCGTCACTATCAAATGGATCGTGCTGTGTAGATACCACTATAGTATCTATTCGTTTGGGTTTGTTATCATCTCCATATTCAATAGTCACTTGTGATTTAGCATCTGGACGCAAATAGGTCATCACCTTCCCTTCTTTTCTAATTATAGCTAACTCTTTCAGCAATTCATGAGATAAATACAATGGAAGCGGCATATAAGCTGAGGTCTCATTAGTGGCATAACCAAACATCATTCCTTGATCTCCCGCGCCTTGATCTTCTTTATTAGCCTTATCTACTCCTCTGTTAATATCTCCAGATTGCTCGTGAATTGCAGAAAGTATCCCACATGAACGAGCTTCAAACATATACTCAGACTTATTATAACCTATTCGTTCAATGACATTCCTCACTATTTCAGGTATATCCAAATAGGTAGAAGATTTAACCTCACCAGCCAAAACGACTTGTCCAGTGGTTACTAACGTCTCACAGGCTACCTTTGATTCCCTATCAAAAGCTAAGAAATGATCTAGAATAGCATCTGATATTTGATCTGCAATTTTATCTGGATGGCCCTCTGACACTGATTCAGAAGTAAAATAATAGGACATATTCTTTTATTTTAAAATTACAAAATGTTTGGTTAAATACGAATAACAATTAAAAACTATCTAATTTCGCAATGAAGCATTTTCTTTTCTTCCCCATCAATTTCAAGGAAACCTTCTAACAAATCTCCAATTTGAATGGGCCCTACTCCAGCAGGAGTACCAGTAAATATATAATCGCCCATTTGGATTTTAAAGTATTTAGAGATGAAGCATATCAAATAATTGAAATCGAAAATCATGTTTTTACTATTGCCCTCTTGTACCTTTTCTCCGTTTTTTGTTAGATGGAAATTCAAATCTTTGAATTGAGTTAATTTCTTAGCCTCGACAAATTGCCCTAATACAGCTGAATGATCAAAAGATTTGGCAATTTCCCATGGATGCCCTTTCTTCTTACATTGATCTTGTAGATCCCTTGCGGTAAAATCGATTCCTAGGCCAATTTCTTGTATGTATTCATCCGCAAATTCGGGCTGAATATGTCGCCCGTTTTTTCCAATTTTCAATACCAATTCAAGTTCGAAATGAATATTTTTTGAAAATTCCGGATAATAAAAAGGTTTATCGTTAATCAACAAGGCTGATGGGGGCTTCATAAAGAGTACCGGATGTTCTGGAATGTCATTGTTTAGTTCTAGAACATGTGCAGCATAATTTCTTCCGATACAAATTATTTTCATTTGATTATTCTTAATCCTTTGCTGCGTTAAATAATCCCGTTAGTTCTTTTACTTCTGTTAAAGTAGTTTTGGCAACTCTTCTAATTTGACTTGCAGCTGCTTTAACTTGATCTTTAACCCTTTTTTTGTCTGATAAAAGTTCTTGTCTCCTTTCAACCATCTCCGTACTGATGGTAACTAAAACTTCTGCTACTGCATTTTTTAGATCTACATATTTCAATTTGGAGTGATTGTAATCCTCCATAAGTACCTTATAAGCTTCAGAAGCGCCTCCTGCTTTTAATAATTCAAAAAGATTAGCTACTCCTGGACTCATTATGCCTTCGCTAACCTCTCCAGTATCCGTTACAGCTGATTTAATTTGTTTTCTAATTGCGTCTTCTCCCGCAAAAACACTAATGTAATGTTTGGCCCCTAAGCTTTTAGACATTTTTTTTGTAGGATCAGCCGGGGACATAACTTTTGGGATTTCAGTAAAAAGCGGTTCAGGTAAAATAAAATAATCCTTACCTACTAAGTTGTTAAAGCGCTGAGCTATATCTCTCGTCAACTCCAAATGTTGTTCTTGATCTTTTCCCACCGGAACGTAATGAGCTCGGTATACTAAAATATCTGCAGCCTGAAGAACTGGATAATCAAGCAATCCAACTGAAATACCTCCATCGATTCCTGTGGTTTCCTGACTTTGCTTGCTTTTGTCTTTAAACTGGGTCATTCTCGTTAACTGACCATAGGAGGCCACACAATTGAAAATCCAACACAACTCTGCATGCTCTGGAATCATTGATTGAACAAAAATATTTTCGACTTTAATTCCCGTTGCCAAAAGATTAAAAATCAATTCCCAAGATGCATTTCTTAGTTTGGAAGGTTGATAAGGCATGGTCATGGCGTGATAATCTACTACACCATAATAACAAGTAAATTGGTCTTGTAAGGCTACCCAATTTTTAATAGCCCCAAAATAATTGCCAAAATGCATATCTCCTGTAGGCTGAATACAAGATAAAACCGATTTTTCTTTCTGAATCATGATTTAATCGATTGCCGCAATAACCGAAATCTCAACATTAACTCCTTTGGGGAGGGCACTTACCTCTACAAATTCTCTTGCTGGAGCAGTCGCCTCATTGAAGTATTTAGCATAAATAGTGTTAACTGGCGAGAAGTTATCCATACTCGTAGAAAAAATAGAAACTTTTAACACTGATTCAAAAGTACAACCTGCTTCCTCAAGGATAGCTTTAATGTTTTCCATAACCTGAGTTGTTTCCTCTGAAATATTGGACATTTTTAAGTCTCCCGTATGAGGATCAATGGGAATTTGACCCGATATAAAAATTAAACCATTATAAACAACTGCCTGATTGTACGGACCCACAGGAGCAGGTGCATGGCTAGTATTTATTATTTTTTTCATAAAATAAGGTTAACACTGAAAGCTCCGCATTGCCAATAACGGTAATGGGAGCTTTCTAGATTCTTACATTTTTATCTTTTATTCCTCTCCAGTTTCCACTGCAATGAGTAACTTTCCTCTATAATAGGTGTTACCCTCTACATCTTTATAAGACCTATGGAAAAGGTGGCTTTCACCAGTTGTCCCGCAGGTAGCTACTTGAGGAGCCGTCGCTTTGTAATGAGTTCTGCGTTTTCTTTTTCTTTGTTTAGATATCCTACTCTTGGGATGTGCCATTTCTCTTAATATTTAATTATTTACAGACCAATTTTTTAGGGCATCTACAAAAGGATGATCCCCTTGAATTTGCTTATTTTCCATTCGCTTTAAAGTATCCAAATCACAAGGCTTAGGTTCCATGTTTTCACAATCTAAGACCTTTTTGATTGGAACGGCCAAAACAGTATATTCATATAAATATTCTGCTACTCCAAATCTATCAATTTCTGGGTCTACAAATACCACATCGGGATCTTCCTCACCTTCTGCATTTAGCTTCAATTTAACCAATAATTGGTGTCTTCCATTTATTGGTAATCGAATTGGAGCCAGGCATCTGTCACAATCAGTTTCTACATGACCCTCCAACTTAATGTCTAAAATGAGCATTTCAGGCCTTTTATCTAAATCAAGTTTAACCTGTATGTTGGATTCAACCACTGGAGTGTCCGGAAAATTTTTAAAGAAAGCCTTATCTAGCAAGAATTCATAAGAATGAATTCCAGTATGGAGACCCTTAACCGGTAACTCGTATTGTGTAAAACCACCCATTAGCAATGAACTTTTAACTTAAAGCGGATGCAAAGGTAAAGTTTTGAAAGAATATTTTTGAAAAAAATTAAAAATAATAATGGATGCCTTATTCCGCTTTATAGTGCAACGTCTCAATTTGTGCATCTGAAACAAAATTTCGTCTTAAAGACAATAAAATGGCATTCAATTGATCCCTTGATTGGTAAGGAACGATTACTCCTAGTTGCAAATAATTCCCTGAAGGTCGGATTACAGTTTCATAATTTACCCTTTCAATAGAAGATTGAAGTTTTTTAGCCTCCTCCTCAAGAGAAAAATATCCAACCTCAATTAAAGCTGTTCCAGAATAATTAGGAGAAGATGCTCCATTGTCAGTTTCTGCTGGTTTTGAATGTTGAATCTCCTCAACAGGTTGGAGCTTACTAGGCTGCAATTCTTTATTGGGATAAATCTTTAAAGTATTTTTTTCACTAGGTTGAGAGTTACTAGATTCATTGACATCCTGAGGTTTCGAATTAATCCTGGAAGCAGGTATCTCTGCAAGCAACTTATCGACGGGTAAGGAGTTGTCTTTTTCCCAAAAACCGAAACCCATTATTTGTAATAATCCTAATATTACAATGGCAATAAATGGAATTAAAATAGCTGTTTTGACCTTATTATCAATAAATCCCCTTCCATTTCTAACCATTACCAATGGAGTCTCATCTATAGACTTGGTGAGATAAGGTAGCTCAACTTGGGGTAAAGCTTCCGCAGATGACTCCAACTCTTTAAACTTAATTCTTTGGTTGTCACCTACCAATAAAGAGCCAATTCCATCTAATGTTACTGTTTCACCATTTCTAATCCTTTGAACCATATTTCTAAGTAATTGAGATAATTCTCTTTTGGCTATTTCCAAATCTAATGACATGGAATCAGCAACCTGGTACAGTAATTCTGAATCGTTATAGTAAATATTGGGATTAAACAGAATGGTCTGAGTGGGTGGGTGAGCTATAGAACTTTTTTCATCGATTCTGGCGGATTCCTTCTTGATAAAAAAATTGCCTATTCCCTCTAGCGATACCTCTTTGCCCTTTTCAAGCAAATCAAGGATTACTTTACTTAGTGAAGCAATTTTCATAATTAATGTGTTGGATTATATAAAGCTTGTTACTAACCCTTGCTAATTTAACGTTTAATCATCAGATTTCTTATGGATTATTGCTTATTTTCGCTCCCCTATGACCGCACCATCTAGCAAACGCCTGAGAACACTATCATATATAGTTATAATATATATGATTTTAGGTTTCATTTGGTGGGCTTTTTTGCTGTATAACAAAAATCAAACGTCATTTGAATTGCAACTTCAGTTATTGGAAATGCAAGAAACTAATTGGGACATAAAAAATTTGGCCAAAAAAACATTATCAAATAAATACCAAAGGCAAGTATGGATGATTTATGGAGAAGCAGGGGTTTTTATCTTTTCTTTGTTGCTGGGATTATGGTTAATTAACAGAGCTTATATTCGAGAAGTCAAAACCATCCAACAGGCCAGTAATTTTCTCTTAGCTATAACTCACGAATTAAAATCCCCATTAGCATCAATAAGACTAATACTAGATACTTTTGCCAAACATCGACTGCCTGTCGAAAAGGTTCAGCAATTGACCGCCAGTGGACTCGAGGAAACTGATCGACTTAATACCATGGTAAATAATCTTTTGCTTTCTGCAAAATTATCCTCGGTTTATACTCCTCATTTAGAAGAAATAAATGTTATTGATTTTTTCAATTCAATCATCGTTCAAAATGAAAAGAGGAGCCCTAATACCCCCATTTTATTTGATTCCTCAAGCATAACCCAACCTAAAATTCAAGCAGATAAAAATGGTTTGGAGACTGTGCTCAATAATCTCTTAGACAATGCCATCAAATACTCCCCTAATCAATCGATAAAAGTCAAGGGATATAATCAAAATCATCTTTTTTGCTTCGAAGTGACAGATAAGGGAATGGGCATTCCAAACGAAGAATTTGAAAGAATTTTCGATAGATTTTATAGAATTGGTTCCGAGGAAACTAGAAAGTCAAAAGGAAGCGGACTTGGTCTATTCATCGTAAAAAAAGTAACGGAAGCACATAACGGAACAATTGCTGTCAGCTCCAAACTAGGGGAGGGTACCACCTTTAAGATTTGTTTACCTTCAAATAAAAATTAGTTGGTAGGATGAGCATTTTATTAGTTGAAGATGAAAAAGCGCTACAAAAAGTAATTCAAGTTAATTTGGAATTAGAAGGTTATGAAGTAACAGTAACGGATAATGGCATTGAAGCACTTCAATTATTCAATACCCAATTTTTCAATCTTATCATTCTAGATATTATGTTGCCAGAATTAGATGGAATTGCCGTATGCGAAAAAATACGATTAGTAAATCAAGATGTTCCCATCCTTTTTTTAACAGCCAGAGATTCCTCTGAGGACCGCGTATTAGGATTAAAAAAGGGAGCAGATGATTATTTAGTCAAACCATTCAATCTAGAAGAGCTATTACTTAGAATTAAAAATCTGCAAAAAAGAAATCCTATAAATCAAGTACCAGAGTTAGATAGTTACCAACTTGGTAATTATACTGTTTACTTTTCAACTTTGGAAGCAAAACATAAAGACGGTACAATTATAAATTTGACGAAGAAAGAGACTCAATTACTCAAATTTCTAATTGAGCGCCAAGGTCAAGTGGTATCTAGACAACAAATTTTACAATATGTATGGGGTTACGAAATATACCCTTCAACAAGAACCATTGATAATTTTATTTTGTCGTTCCGAAAAATATTTGAAGAAAATCCCAAACAACCTCTAATTTTTCAATCTGTAAGGGGAATTGGTTATCGGTTTATTGCAGAAAAGAATTAATTCAGATAATCATCGCTTCATAAAATGGTTTTAATCAAGTTTTCTTCCTCAGAATGGAAACCTAATCCTTAATTAATTACCCGCAAATAAATTCTTTAATTAGTTGGTATTTTAGATAGCGTATTGTACCAAATCAGCGATTCAATTTTAGACCCAACCTATATAGGTAATATGCCTAACTCCAATATTTTTAATCTTATACAATATCTAAAGGCAAAGCTGACCTATATTTAAATAAACTAATTCCTAAAGAAATATTACGCTCTAGAAAATCCGGTTAAAATCAGCCGATATGTTTGCCTAGCCTAATCCTTTTTTCTTTTTGTTTTGAATAATTCTACTACTTCTTTATCACTAAGGAAATTTAACTCCACAAAATTTACGGAAACAAACCTTTTAATATCTTGATAATCTCTACCTCTTTTATCTGTATAATACGCTAATAGTTTTTTGATGTACGACATAGACAAATCCTTTAAAAGTTTGTTAAACTGTTCGTTCTCAAAAATTTTCATAAATACAGGATACAATTTGGTAACCTCTATCATATCAGTGTATTCAGATGGAGTAAGTTCGTGAATCCTTCTTGAAAAATACCCGTAAATAGTACGTCTGACACATTCATTAATGGCTGACAATCCATCGTGTTGAAGAGTGAATTTCTGAATAGCATCTAGTGCCACTTGATCTCCTAATTCTTTTTGATGTATGGTGGTCACCAAATCATAATAATCAATCACATCTTCTTTGGAAGTACTCTTTCCTAGTATGGATGCCAAACGAAGATCTCCCTGAGGTTGTACTTGGTGTTGATCGCTTTGTTGTAATTCTAGAAGTAAATTGAAAAATAATTCACTAAAGTCATCTGCTTTAGCTCGAGTGGATTTCAACACCTTTTGAAGATCATCTAAGTGATTTTTATTTAGATCGAAAAACAAACCAGTAATAACAGCAATTTGAGCATGGAGATGGTTTCCAATCAAAGTCTCATTTTTCAAAAATTCAAAAAGAGTAGGTAAAATGCTAGTATTGTCGAATTCCCCTTGGGTAGATCGAAATAGTAAAAAAGATTTTAATGGTGGGAATTGCAAAACCAATTCTTCCTCACTTTGAGGAAAATCTGCAGTAAGGAAATTTTCATGATTAAATTGACTTTGATATTTTATATAACCCTTCTTGCGTTCTCTTGGATCCCTATATGTATCTAACTTTTGAGCCTGTAAATAAAACCGTACCCTCTTGTTGGGAATTTCGTTAATCAAATTAGTAATCCAAATATCACTACTTAAAGCAAATCCCACCTGGACAGTTTGCCCAATTCTATTTTTTATTATATCAAAGTTTGCCGAATTACAAATTGAAGTTAGTACCTTTTGAAAATGGTCTTGTGGCCTCAGATACTTAAAATTATTATCTATGGTTCCTCTCAATACGGAATAACCAAGAATTTTGGGAAGAAATAATCCTTCAAAAGCTTCATCCATACAAACCTCTTCCAAGGAAAGTAATTGAAGGGGATCATTATCAGCCACCTCTTTATAAACTTCTGCTATCTTAGGTTCAAATTGATCTTTCAATTCATTGAAATAAGATTCTTCTTCCTCTTCAAGATACTTTTCAAGAATTTCAGAATTTTGGATATCAGCTGCTATTTCCTCTAATTTATCGATATACTTTTTCTCTAATTCGTACATAGCCTTTTAATTAAGTATAAATAAACCTGGTAGCACAATTAAGCACTACCAGGTTCCTCACTAAAACAATATATTAAAAAATAATTTTATTCTGCTGTATCTTCACTTTCACCAGCATCCGCAGTGCCTTCTTCTGCCTCACTAACTATTTCCTCCTTAGGTGCATCTGCTAATAGTTCCGTCTCCACTTCTTTTTTAGGTTTTGGAGCTGGAACTACCCCATCAACAATCGCCAAGAAAGCTTCTCTTTCCTTTTTGGTAATTTCAACTTGCTCTTGAATTTTAGACTCTTTTTCCTTTAACCATGTGGCCAACATTTCATCTGCCGCATCTTGAGTTAACGCTCCTTTAGAAACCCCTCTTTGCAAGTGCTTCTTATAATACACCCCTTTGTACTTCATAATGGCTCTTGCTGTGTCGGTAGGTTGAGCTCCATTCTGTAACCAAGTGAAGGTCTTTTCTAAATCTAAATCAATAGTTGCAGGCTTAGTCATTGGATTATAAGTTCCCAAATGATCTATATACCTACCATCTCTAGGGGCACGTGCATCTGCAGCAACAATGTGATAAAAAGGTCTTTTCTTTCTTCCTTTCCTCTGAAGTCTAATTTTAACTGGCATGGCTGTTTGTTTTTTTTAGTAAACCACTACCTATTTACTTCGCAAATCGAACTGAATAGGTCTATCGAGTGCAAAAATAAGTAAATTATTTAAAAATCTACCCGCATTCTTAAATTTAAACGCCTTGATGTTAAATAATTAGGAATGGCATATTGTTGTTGGAATACTGTCTTAATCCATGTATTACCCGCTTGATTTTGAACTTTCATCAAATTAAAAACCTCCAAGCTCACCCAAGCATTTTCAAACCACTTACTATCTGCTTTAAATAAATAAGAAAAACCTATGTCAACTCGGTGATAAGGATTAAATCTGTAAGTATTTCTGTACACCGTATTGTTTTCTTTTAGACCAAAGGGAAGACCTGTACCTACGGTAAAATTTAAGTGCATTTTGATATTCTCATTTCTAGGGAGATAATCCTGGAAAAACATAGACAAATTCATAAAACGGTCTGTTGGTCTCGGAACATAATCAACAGGGGTACCACTTGATTCTCCTCTTTCTCTTATCAAATGCTGTACATTAAGTAATCGTTCTCTAGCTCTCAAAAAAGATAAATTAATCCATGAATCTGCACCCGGCACAAATTCACCATTTATCCTTAAATCCAAACCCATAACGTGTCCTTCTGCATCGTTTTGTCCTGAATATCGGATTCTAACATTTTCCACATCGTAACTGACCAAATCCCACATTTTTTTATAGTATGCCTCTGCAATAAATCGAAACTTCTTTGGATTCTTTGTACCCATATAAAAGTCAAGGGTAGTGCCACCTACCAAATGGAAAGATTTCTGAGATCTTAGATCCAAATTGACCTGACCATCAAGCTGCCTAAGCTCTCTATAAAAGGGCGTCTGGTAATAAATACCAGCAGCCAGACGATAACTGATATCTCGAGTTCCAGAAAGAGGTTTTGCAGACAATTGAACTCTTGGAGCAAAAAGCCATTCGTTATTTAAAGACCAGTAGTTCATTCGCCCACCGATAATCAATTTAAAATCAGCGACATTTGGGTTACTCCAGTTAATTGCATCTTGCAAATAGGCACTAAATCGGAAAGAGTTCAACTCATTCTGAGTCCTCAGTACGTAGTACAACAAAACTTCATTGGGATCGTAAGGAAGTGAATACAAAGCAGAATCTAAGCGCTCCCACTCTCTAATTTTGTCCTTGATCTGCTCTATTCTGTATGTCGCACCCCAATTTAAAAAATGCTTTTTTGAAATTTCTAGACCCCCTTTATGCTGAAAAGACAATACCTGAGTTTGAAGAAAATTACGTACAAACAAATGCTGGGTACCTGATCCCAATTCAGCCACAGGTTCACCAAAACTACCACTTCCCAAACCACTTTCGATCTGCCGCAAACTATAATTTCCAATTATATCGAAAGTTTCTCGTTCATCTGAACTATTGATAGAAGCCATGAATTTTAAAAAAAATGGATTGGTTTTTTTATCGGGAAGGTAGGTAAACGAAAACCCTGCCATCTGGGTGGCAAAATCATCTAGCTCTTTCCCTTCAAATTCAGAATACAATTGTAAAGCAAAATCGATTAAGCCCAAACCAGTATTGCGTTCAGTGGGCACAAACCGATAAATACTTCGGTTATAATTGCCTAAAAACCCTATTTGCCAATCCCGATTGAGGTCATAGGTTAAATAGGCTTGAAAGTCGGCGAAATTAGGTACGTATTCTCCTGAAACATCCAAAGAACCTAGTAGGTATCTGGTAGTCTTGTAACGAGCTCCAGCTAAATACCTAAATTTTCTATAATTGTCTGTTCCTAAAGATCGACTCCCTTCTACATGTGCTGATCCCCCCAAAAAACTCATACTTACAGAAGCTGCCGTGCTATCGGGCCTTTTGTACTTTACATCTAAAACAGAAGACATTTTATTCCCATATCTAGCCTCAAAGCCCCCAGATGAAAAAGATAAATCTCTAATCAAATCTATATTGGGAAAAGTCAACCCCTCTTGTTGCCCTGCCCGTATTAGTTGTGGCCTATATATTTCAAAATCATTCACATAGACCAAATTTTCATCGTAATTACCACCTCTTACATTGTATTGAGCAGATAATTCGCCTCCAGAACCACTACTTGTACCTAAAGCTATGTGTGGCAGCAAACTTTCAAAATTCCCAGAAGTAGATGGCAATAACTTGAGTTTACTAACTTCCTCTCTAATCATTCCTGATTGCTCCAACTTGCTTTCCTTAACTACCACCTCTAAATCCATTGATACTCCAACCAAAGCGATGTCAATTTGCTTTAATGTTCCCGAAGGTAAAGGACCTATTTTAATTCTCGCTTCCTTATATCCAATCCTAGAAAAAACCAATTCCACTTCTTTTTCCGAAGGAATATCAATTTTATATCGTCCATTAACAGAAGATTCCACCGCATCCGATGAATTAAACCGATATACCGTAACTAATTCAATTCCTTCACCCGTAACTGCATCCGTTAGTTGGCCCGATATAAAAGCGCTCAAATTGCCTTGAGCAAAAAGGCCGAATGGCAAACAAAGGAGCAATAAAATTCTTTTCATTTGTAAAAATCTAAACCCAAAGTCCCGAACCAATATTTTTCATATCTAAAATAGTTTGCTTCGGATTTTGCGCCTTAAAAATAGATGATCCCGCCACCAAAACGTCTGCTCCGGCCTGAAGTATTGCTTCTGCATTTTGTAAACCAACACCTCCATCAACTTCAATTAACGGATGTACGTTATGATGAATTGCCATTTCTCTAAGTTTTTTGATTTTAGGAAGAGTTTGATAAATAAATTGCTGTCCTCCAAACCCAGGATTTACCGACATTACACAAATCAAATCAACCATCTCTAATAGGTCTTCCAAAAGGATAACGTTAGTATGCGGATTGATAGCCACCCCAGCCTTTATTCCCATTTCCTTAATAGCCTCAATGGTTCGGTGAAGATGAGGACAAGCTTCGTAATGTACCGTCAACACATCAGCACCAATATCAGCAAATGCTTTTAAATATCGCTCTGGCTTTTCAATCATCAAATGCACATCCAAAGGCTTTCGCGCAATTTTTTTAACCGCCTGAATGATGGGGAATCCAAAAGAAATATTAGGGACGAAAATCCCATCCATAACATCTAAATGAAACCAATCCGCCACCGATTCATTAACCAAATGTACCGCATCAGCCAAGTAATTGAAGTCTGCAGCCAATAATGAAGGTGAAATTTTATGCCTGTTCATCGAAGAAAAGTTTCAACACCAATTACAAAGAAATTAAATAATATATGATGAATTTCTTAATATTTAAAAAAATGATTGTAATTTGTGCGAAAATAAAAAAAACCAGTTAGCTGTCACTAACTGGCTTTTGCATAGAGCTTTGAGAGGCTATCTACATACCAAATAAAACGTCGTGGAGACGTTTTAAATCTTAGATTGCAGGATCAATTGTATTTCAGAATTTTTAACTGAGTTTTGTACGAGATTATAATTTGTTTCAATTGAGAGCCACAATTATTACCTGCAATCTTATATTTTTATCGTCTTAAAAGACTTTTCTTCCTTTCGACAGTACAAATATGAATAATCGATTCACAGCTAAGAAGTACATTTTTTTTATTTACTGTGTTTTAATTTTTACTATAATAATTTATAAATAATTGATTTTTAATTACTTAGATTTTAAAAGAAACAAATAAACTGTTTTATATTTATTTTTATTTAATGTATTTTAGTGGCAAAAAGTTTTCATGGCAAGTAAAATAATTGAACAGTTATTGGATTTATCTGCCTCAGAAAAAAGAAAATTTCTAAGTTTTGTAGCGTCTCCGTACCTCAATAAGCATGAAAAAACCTTAGAATTAGTTTCACTAGTATTAGAACGTGAGGATGTAATTTCAATTATAGAGGATCAACCTTACCTTTTTTCCCTAATCTTTCCTAATACGCCTTATCAGGAACAGCTTCTACATAATTTATTGTCGTACCTCAAAAAACTTTACCACAAGTTTATCGCCTTTGAACAGTTGAATATCCAAAATTATACAGAAGAGCTGAATGCCTTAGAATACAGCTATGCTCATAACCAATGGGATTTTTTTATCAATAGGTCAAAAGCATTATCAAAAACACTATCCCAAACTTCCTTAAAAGATTCCAATTACCATTTCACAAATTACAAAATGAATAGCCTTTTGGGTTACCATCAAAGTGCCTTTCATGACAGAACTAAAACTGTTCATTTCCAAGCAATGATGGATCACCTAGATCTTTTTTTCCTCCAGGAAAAATTAAAACATAGTTGCCACCTCAAAGCGAATATGGATATTGCAAATACTCACTATGAATTGCGACTCCTTGACCAGATTATTACCTTTTTGGAATCAGAAGATAGCCATTATCTTAATGACCCTATCATTAAGCTGTACTATACCATTTATAAAACAATGGAAAAGGAAAGGTCTGAACCCTATTATTTAAAGCTCCAAGAAATTTTAGCTGCTGATCTTTCAAATTACCCCAACGAAGCTACCCAGGATTTATATACCTTTTCCTATAACTACTGTATCAGACAAATCAATACAGGTAATGAGGGCTTTAAAAGAGAATTATTTCAACTCTATCAAAAGGGATTAAATAACGGACTATTATTAGAAAATGATATTCTATCCGAATGGGATTATAAAAACATAACTACTCTTGGCTGTAATCTTGAGGAATTCGACTGGACTTTGACCTTCATAGAAAATTTTAGAAACCATTTGCCAAGCAATCGCCAAGAAAATGCCTATAATTTTGCTCTAGGACTTTGGCATTTTAGCAAAGGTAGATATGACGACGCCCTTAATGCCCTTCAATTGGTTCAATATACTGACGTTAAATACCACATCAGTACTACCTTTTTGACAATAAGGACTTTCTACGAAAAGCAAGATACAGAGGCATTAATGTCTCTGCTCGAAACTTTTAGAATCTACGTTATCCGAAATAAAAAAATACCCACTGTAGAAAAAAGAGGGTACAGCAATTTTGTTCGATTTACCAAACATCTGGTAAATCTAGTTCATCAACCCTACGCATACTCCTCTCAGGAATTTCAAAAAAAATTAAATAAGCTTCAAACGAATATTGAAAACACAGCTGAACTCATAAACAAAAACTGGTTGTTAAGCGAAATTCTCAAACAAAATTAGTCTTATATTTGCCCCTCATTAAATTAAAATTCATGGTCGTTCTACTTTTCTTTTTAATCAGTTACCTTTTGTTTAGTGTCGGCTTATTTTTCCTTTTTCCCAAAATGGAAGAAGCTGGTTGGAAAGGTTTGGTACCCGGACTTAATTTCATGGTATTGAGTAAGTTAACTGGCAGAAAAGAAAGCTATGCAGCTTGGATGCTTTTTCCAATAGTTAATTTTTTTATTTATTCCTATTTATGCATTGATTTGGTGAGATCCTTTGGAAAATATACATTCTTGCACAGTTTCATTGCAGTAGTTGCCTCTCCACTAATTATAGGATTCCTTGCTTTTAATGATAAAGAAAAGTACTTAGGGCCAAGTCATGCTCAAGAAAAAGAATATTTAAGTCAGATTGACGCCGCTAGAGCGGCAAAAGATGAAAGGAAATTAAAAAAATTAATTACACAAAACCCATTCAAAAAATCCCCTTTCAGAGAATGGATAGATGCGGTGGTTTTCGCCGTTTTTGCTGCCGCCTTTATTAGAATGTTTCTTATCGAAGCCTATGTAATCCCCACCTCCTCTATGGAAGGTTCACTCTTAGTCGGTGATTTTCTTTTTGTATCCAAGGCCAATTATGGAATCAGAACCCCGCAAACTGTAGCAATGATTCCATTACTACATAATAGAATTCCTGGAATTGAATCAGAATCTTATTTTGAAAAACCAAATTTACCTTACTTCCGATTGCCCGCTCTAGAAAAAATAGACCATAATGAACCTGTAGTTTTTAATTATCCAGAAGGTGACAGCGTTTATATCTTTCCTGGTAGGACATGGAGTATTCACGATTACAGAAGAGGCGCCATTCCCGGCCAATTTGCCTCCACAATAGAAAGCGGGAGAAAACCTGTTGTAACGCGCCCTATTGACAAAAAAGACCATTACATCAAAAGATGCATTGGTTTACCAGGAGATTCCCTACAAATTATAGATAAAGTAGTATTCCTTAATGGAAAAGAAGCCCAACGTCCCAGCAATCTTCAATTTATGTACCGAGTACAATTTCCCGGAGGCCCCCTCAATACCTCCAAATGGTCTGATTGGGGAATATCTGCTGAAGATATTGTAGCACAACCTGGTCCAGGTCTCCTCATTATGGTTTTGAGTGAAGACCAAAAAGCTAAAATCAACGGAATGGACCCTAACATTGAAATTTCACCTGTCGATATGGGCGCTCTTAATGAAGAGCCAGGAAGGTTATTTCCTCACGATTCAGAGCACTACCCCGATTGGACAGTAGATAACTATGGCCCCATCTATATCCCCAAAAAAGGAAAATCCATCTCTCTGACCAAAGAGAATATTGGCTTTTACAGAAGAATCATAAATGTTTATGAAAATAATGACCTTCAAGAAACCAATGAAGGTTTCATCATAAACGGACAGCCTACAGATTCCTATACCTTTCAAATGAATTATTATTGGATGATGGGTGACAACAGGCATAATTCAGAGGATTCTAGGGTATGGGGATTTGTTCCTGAAGATCATGTGGTTGGCAAACCATTATTTATTTGGTTCTCCACTAAGGAAGGAGAAATTAGCAAAGGAATCAACTGGAACAGAATTTTTACCTCGGCTAATAAATCTTAATTTTAAGGTAACCTCTATTTTTTGACTAACTTTCTTTGAAGTTTGAGCTTATTTGGATTAATTTTAGACATTAAGCTTAAACCGCAATGAGAATACTACACATAAGTGCTGAATGCTTTCCTGCCGCTAAAGCGGGTGGTATGGGAGACGTAGTCGGAGCACTTCCTATTTACCAAAATAGGAAGGCTCATATATCTGAAGTGGTCATTCCCAAATATAAATTACCTTGGCTGGAAAAGACTTCCTTTAAAAAGGTACTCTCCGGCAAATTTAGGCAGTGGAATACTACCATACATTTCGAAGTCCAAATAGTAGCTGAAGATGCCTTACCTTTCACCCTATACACCGTAGATATTCCAGGTAAATTTGATAGGCCAGGAATTTATGGCGATCCACAGGAAGGCTGGTACGAAGATGAACCAGAAAGATTTTTGGCGTTCCAAGCAGCAGTTCTACACTGGCTCTTAAAAGAAAAAAAGAATCCAGATATCCTTCATTGTCACGATCATCATACTGGGCTCATCCCTTATTTGATTAAAAATAGCCCCCTATTTGACGACCTTAAAGACATTCCGACGATATTCACCATTCATAACGGTGAATATACGGGTGCTTTTGAATGGGAAAAACTGCCATTACTCCCCCCAACTGACCCCAAAAGTCATGGGCTTTTAGATTGGAATGGTCAAATTCATCCCTTAGCTTCTGCCATAAAATGCGCCTGGCATTTTACAACCGTTTCTCAGTCCTACCTGGAAGATATTATGGATACCTTTCATGGAATGGAAGAGTTGTTGAGAAAGGAACGCACCAAAGCCACTGGTATTCTAAATGGAATAGATGTAGATGTATGGGACCCGCACAAAGATATTTATCTGAGCCATCCTATGAAATCTAATGATCTAGAGGCCTTTAAAAATGACAATAAAAAAGCCTTATTAAATCGTTTCAACTTTAACCTTGACTATCCTGTCATTTCCTTTATTGGAAGATTAGTCAAGGAAAAAGGAGCTGATTTATTGCCTGACTTATATCAAAGAATGATGTACTCTGGGGTTAAAGTAGCTTTTCTGGTCTTAGGAAGTGGTCAAACAGAAATTGAAGAAATATTTTTAGAATTAAAGAAAAAATATCCAGGTAGATTCGATGTGCATATTGGTTATGACGAGGAATTAGCCCACCAAATATATGCCGGATCAGATTTTATTATGATGCCTTCCAGAGTGGAACCCTGTGGCCTCAATCAAATGTATGCGATGCGTTATGGAACCGTCCCCATTGTAAGAGCCATTGGCGGACTCAAGGATACGGTACCAGATATAGATGATTTCAGAACAGAGGGAAGGGGAATTCAATTCACTTACTTTAATTTGGATGATGCAGCGCTAGGTATCTACCGAGCGGGGCGATTATATATGCAAACCGAACGATTCAAAAATTTAAGAGAGAAATTAATTGATATAGATTTCAGTTGGAAAACTTCTGCTGAAAAATACTTACAGATTTACAACCAATACCTTTAGTCTTATGGTCAATAAAATGATGGTTTTGATTTTAGGAGGTGGGGCAGGTACTAGACTATTTCCTTTAACAAGTAAGCGCTCCAAACCTGCTGTTCCAATCGGAGGAAAATATCGTTTGATTGACATTCCAATTTCCAACTGCCTCAACTCAGGCCTGCGAAGGATGTTCGTGCTTACCCAATATAATTCTGCTTCGTTAAACAAACATATTAAGAATACCTACCACTTCGATCATTTTAGCAGAGGGTTTGTAGATATTTTAGCAGCCG
Organism: Bacteroidota bacterium; assembly: GCA_041164265.1. Taxonomy (GTDB): domain Bacteria; phylum Bacteroidota; class Bacteroidia; order Chitinophagales; family Saprospiraceae; genus CALAZP01. The sequence continues at coordinate 24,367 of JBEAPR010000038.1, forward strand.
AACAAACCCCCACCAGTGGAGACTGGTTTCAGGGCACAGCCGATGCAGTTCGCCAATCCATGCACCATTTAAAAAATCAAGATTTTGAATACATCTTAATTTTATCAGGTGACCAACTTTACCAAATGGATTTACAAGGTTTCGGACAATATCATATTGATCAAAAAGCAGAAATCACTATAGCTACCATACCTGTAGTCGCTAAAGATGCTACCGGATTTGGAATTCTAAAAGTGAATGAAAAAGGACTAATAGATAGTTTTATTGAAAAACCTTCCGCTGAAAAATTAAAGGGCTGGGAATCTCCAGTAGCTTCCAAGTATGCCAAAGAAAATAAGCATTATCTCGCCTCTATGGGGATCTATATTTTCAATAGAAAAACGCTTGAGAATTTATTCAAAGAAGATGCAGGCTCCATAGATTTCGGAAAAGAAATCATTCCTAATGCGATTCATTCAGGAAAAAAAATTGCGAGTTATAATTACGATGGATATTGGGAAGATATCGGAACCATCAGGTCTTTTTTTGAGGCTAATCTCGCACTAACTGATAAAGTGCCCGCCTTCAATTTATTTGATAATAAAGCCGCTATATATACTCGACCAAGGTTATTAGCTCCTTCCAAAATATTTGGAACCGTCTTCAGGCAGGCAGTTGTAGCCGAAGGGTCTATCATTCACGCCAAAAGCATAGAAAGAACTATAGTGGGAATTCGGTCTAGAATTGGAGAGAACACCGTTATTTCCAATACTATAATAATGGGTAATGACTATTACCAGACCTTGGATGAAATCACGAAATCTACCAAAAAGAAACCCTACATGGGTATAGGCGAAGATTGTTACATCGAGAATGCTATAATCGATAAAAATTGCATGATAGGTGATCAGGTTACCATTCGAGGAAGTGCCAACTTAAAAGATCAAGAGACCGATACTTACACTATCAAAGATGGTATTGTAGTCATTAAGAAAAGAGCTATTATTCCCTCGGGTTCAAGAATAGGATAAAGGTTACTCAAGCTACTGTTTGCAGATTATAGTGAGCACGTCATCATACCAATTGATCATAGCTATCTCTTTTGCTTTCGATAAGTTTTCACAAGCCTCTACAAATCTGTTTTGGTCCAACATAATTTGACCTCTGAAAATCAAAAATTCAGCATTTTCAGGAAATTCATACAAAGCACTGTCTATTTTAAGTAAAGCGTTATCAATATCACCCTCTTCCAAAAGAGAACCAGCTTCAGCTGCCCAATTACTAGCCACCGTATAGCCTTCATTAATGGCATTACAATAAATAAAGTCTGGCCTAAAGTTAAGGCTTAGGGTTAATGAAGAAGGAACCGCTCTTCCTTCATAAGTGGCAGGTATCCAGTTGCCATAGGTGTTAGTAACTGTTTGAATTCCCGCATTCCAAAAATCAAGACCAAGATTAGAGTAATCAACCAGATCCAACACTCGAACATTTCCAGAAGCCTCCACAATTATTTCGATATCAATTTTGCCAACCTTACAACTTTCTTTAGCAGATTCAGGATAAACCAATTGCTCATCTAAAAATTGCGTCAAACCCTCAGCACCCCCATTAAAGCCTAATGGAGTATCAAATGAGGTATACACAGTATCTCCATCTCTTAGTTCATAAGGAGGAGCTTCTTCTAATTTGAATTTTACGGGTAAAGTAATGCTAGATCTGACAATTTCGCCTTGATTTTTAGCGGGAATCCATTGAATCCCAGCAGTTTGAAAAAGTCCCAACACTCTCAACACTTCTTCGCCACAACCTCCCTCTACATTGCGCAATATTTCTTTTCCCGAAAGGGACCCATCTTTTTCTACCACAAATCTGACCACAACAGTTCCTTCATATCCCTCTTGACTTGCTAGAAGAGGATAGGTGACATTTTGATAGACAAATTGCAGCAATAATTGCTGGGCACACTGGTCTCTTTCCTCTTTTGTAAGGGAAGTATCAGCACATGGACTTAACATAGCTACTTGCTCCACTACTTGATAAATAGTGGTGTCCTCACTTTGAGCCACCACCCAAGTCCAAGATAAAGTTAGAATTAGGCTAACAATAAATGATTTCATAAATACCTCAATGTATTAAAACCCGTTAAAGACTGGCTGCAATCTTTTCTACCTCGCTCCATACCCTGAAGACGTTAGCAGAACAAATTTTTTCAATATCCTCTTCCGTGTACCCTCGCTTTAACAACTCGAAAATTAAATTGGGATACTGTGAAACATCCTTCAACCCGGTTGGAAGAGAATCTCCTACTCCGTCGAAATCTGAACCAATTCCAACATGATCGATTCCAGCCAAGGCAACTACATGATCGATATGGTCTGCCACCATTTTAACATCTGAGTAAAGGGCAGGATGCGTTTTTTGGAAAGCTTCTATTACTGGTTTTGCTGCTTCATCTGTATAAGTCAACCCCGCATCAGATAGCTGCGTCCGCAACAAATCCCTTAGAGAATCTCGCTGTTGAGCAATAGCTCCATCCAAAAAGGTAGAACCAAAATTTATTTGAATCACTCCACCTTTTTCACCCAGCAGTTTAATCATATCGTCATCCATATTGCGCTCAAATCCAGGCGTAAATTTCCTGCAAGAAGAGTGAGAGGCAATAGCAGGAGCCTTACTTAACTCCATCACCTGATAAAAAGTTTGGTCACTAACGTGAGAAATATCCACCATAATACCTACGCGATTCATCTCTAATACTACCTCTCTGCCAAATTCAGATAATCCTCCCCAAGTTCCAGTAGTATCATAAGACGAATCACAAATCTGATTATCTGTTGCATGAGTTAAAGTGATATAGCGAATTCCCCGCTCGTGAAAATACTTCACGTTGCTAAGGTCATCCTCTATAGGAGCCCCATTCTCCATCCCCATTGGCAAAGAAATTAAGCCTTCGGCAAAATGGCTTTTCACCTCCTCTGGCGATGTCGCTATTGCAAAGTTGGTGGGATGCGCTTTAGCAATTCCAGTAACCATATTGATTAAAGAATCCGCAAATTCTTTGGCACCTCCCGATACCTGGTATGAAGATGGAATGTATATCGACATAAAAGGGGCATCTAATCCACCTGCTTTAGCTCTTTCATAATCAAAATCCCCTTCATTTGTCGCTATAGGAATACCAAGAAATTCCTTTGTTAATCTAAAATTTTTAACCTTTAACCGATAAGGCAAATCTACATGACCATCCGTTAAAATAAACTTATGGGCTAAAGCATTAGCCTGCTCCATCAATTCTTCGTCTGACATTTCAGATAATTCCTTATTATTTTTTTCCTGCTGGCTGCATGCTGCTAGAAAAACAAATACTAATAGAGTTAAAATATGCTTCATGGTTATCATTTAAACTTCAAAAATAGGTCATTCTTTTTAGTTCTAAGAAGTCTTACAAATCCGAAGTCTCCTTTTTCCCAGTTTTTCTTTTTCCATATTCCAATTGATAAGACAAAGAAAAATGAAATAAATTGGATTCCTGATAGTCTCCCTTCATAAAATCATCAAGATAAACCCTAAATTTCACATTGAGACCCTTGCTAAACTGAATTCCAGCAAAGGCGGAGGGTAAGAATTTTTGTGTTCTGTCGCTAAACCAAGACGTGTACTTACTTACCTTTTTGCCATTAACATATCTCTTTTCCTTATAATTGAAGGCAAATTCACCTTCCAAGCCACCAAATACAAACGTTTGTTTTCTGAAATTACCCAATTTGACTCCTAAAGGAACACCTACAGTATACACCCTGCGCTTAACTTTTTCCGATCCTTCTTGTCCTACAAATCCAATATTTCTAAGGCCTAATCCGGTAAAAAATCCCAAATTGTTGTTAAAATCAAGGTGTCTATATTGTGATAAGTGAAAAAATAAAGAAGTCCTTACTCCCTTACTTAAATCTTGGCCGTTGTTATCAATCAAATCGGCAAAACCAAAAATAATTTCTCCTCCACCTGTTTTATAAGTGACTTGGCCATCAACAAATAAAGGAAAGGAAAGAATTAATAGGGCAATTAAACCTTTTTTCATAGTAATGTTTTTTTTTAGTGACGACAAGTTATTCAGAATAGTTGTCTAAAGTGGTAATTTTACGCAAAAAAAGAATGGATCAGCTGGACAACCACCTAGAAGCCTTAATTTTTTCCAGTAATCAACCAATCCGGCTTTCTGAAATTAAAAGTTGTATGGAGGAAAGCCTCGGTATTACTTTTAAAGAAGAAGACTTGAAAACTTCCATCCAAAATATAGTAGAAAAATACCAGTCTCCATCACATGCAATTGAAGTTATCGAAATGGCAGGTGGTTGGCAATTTGTTACTAAGGCGGCTTATCACCATACCATAGGGATCTTTTTGAAACAACACTCCAACAAAAAACTTTCAAGATCTGCTTTGGAAACCTTATCTATTATTGCTTACAAACAACCTGTAAGCAAAAGTGAATTAGAAAAAATTAGAGGAGTCAATTGTGATTATGCCATTCAAAAACTAATGGAAAAAGAATTGGTTGAAATTACTGGAAGGGATGAAGGCCCAGGAAGGCCTTTGCTTTATGGAACCTCAGTAAAATTCATGGATTATTTTGGATTAAACAACCTAAATGAACTGCCAAAATTAAAAGAATTTGAATCCCCCGACAACGAAATAGGAATTCCTGCCGTTGCAGAAGATAAAGAGAATTAAATATGGACAAACCTTTAGTCAATCGAGTAGCTGCAAGCGGATTAGTCACCCTTAAACCCGATGAGCATCTTCAATCAGTATCCTTTGCACATTTTGATTTCAAAGATTATCTTTTTCAAGGACTGATGCTTAAGGAAAAGGATTTCAGGTCTTCTCTTAAAAATAAAGATTGGACTTTGGAAAAAGACAAGGTATTATTAGTGTCTTGTTCATCCGAAGCCATCATTCCCATGTGGGCTTATATGTTAGTGGCAGCTACAGCATTTCCCCATGTCAAAGACATTCAATTCGGAGATGAAAACTCCTTTTTAGATGCCCAATTAAACCAATTCCTTTCCCATCTTAACCCCATTGATTACAAAGACCAGAAGGTAGTAGTTAAAGGCTGTGGAGCATTTTCTATTCCGCCTTGGTTCTATTTAAAAATCACCCACCTATTGACTCCCCATGTGAAAAGCCTTATGTTTGGAGAACCTTGTTCAACAGTACCCATATTTAAAAGAACCAACACCTAATGAAACAAATCCTATTTTCTTACACCGGAGTGATTGCCGCTTTTTTGACCATCGTATTTTTTACTTCTTACCTTAATGACCAACCTTTAGATAAGGAACCAAAAGGACAGCAGATCAAACCCGTAGCTCTTGGAGACAACTTTGATTTTGCTACAGAGAAGCTTCCTATGAAAAATTTCGATGTTAGAGAAAGGCTGGATCGGGAACTTCTAGTGAATACCTATTGGCACTCCAGTACGCTATTGAGTCTGAAAAAAAAATCTAAGTATTTCCCTATAATCGAACCTATCCTTTCAAAATATGGCATACCAGATGATTTCAAATACCTATCCGTTGCTGAATCTAACCTAAGTAATGCAAATTCTCCAGCTGGTGCAAAAGGTTTTTGGCAATTAATGCCGCCTACGGCAAAAGCTTACGGACTAGAAATCACCAGTGGCATTGACGAGCGATTCAACCTAGAAAAAGCCACAGAAGCAGCTTGCCAGTATCTCTTGCACTATAAAGAAAAATTTGGCAGCTGGACTATGGCTGCTGCAGCCTACAACTTGGGGGCCACGAAAATGAGTGAAGAAATTAGAAATCAAAAAACAAGTAACTATTACGAGATGAACCTAAACGAAGAAACTTCGAGGTACATCTTTAGATTGGTAGCTATCAAGGAAATTTTATCGAATCCCGAGAATTTTGGTTTTTACCTTACCTCAGAAGACGTATATCCTCCACTGGAACCTCACTATATTGATACCATCCAAAATTCTATTCCCAGTTTAGCAGACTATGCTCAATCTAAAGGCGTTACCTATAGAATGCTAAAAATCTACAACCCCTGGCTTTTGGATAGCCAACTAGATAATCCGAGTAAAAAAACCTTTTTAATAAAATTGCCTCAATAAGGTTAATAGTAGTAGGTATTAAAAAATTCGTTATAACCATCTAATGATTTAGACCGCAGAATTTCTCGATAATTATTCTGAGACATTGGAAAAACTGCGTATTCCACTTTATTATCAATAAAATCTTTTTGATTCCTTTTAGCAGCTAAATAATACTTCATTGCCATTTCCTTATTATCGAATTTTCTTATTACCAACAAGGGAAAACGCTCCCCATCATTACTTCCCAAATACAAATTTGAAATTCGCAATTTATCTAGTTTGTGATACTGCATATGGTAATTAGATACTGCAATTTTTGCTTTATTTAAAACATCTGAATCGTCTTCTATCGAAATAACTATATAGTGAATTTGATCCGGTTCATCTTTAAACCTCTCGGTATCGCCTTTTGCATTTCCTGGTAGAGCTGCTATTGCATCTCCCAGTAATCTCAATATTTCTCTTGCACGAGACTGCTCCTCCGTATTGGGATACTTTCCTACCACCTCTCTTAATGCCCTTTTATACTGCTCCTCCCCTTCTAAATTACCTTGACACATCGCTCCTAACAAGGCAAATTTAGCCTGATACTTGTTTTGAGGAGGAAATTCTCCTTTAGATTGCTGAACCATTTCAAAAGCCTTTTTGTATGAGCCTTGGACAAACCAACGATAGGCCTCGTTGTAATAGTTGTTTAATCTTTTTTCCTCGTCTTCTAACTCAGCCAAATAATTGGGATTGGTTAAAACCTCAGCAAATTTTGACCCGGGAAACTTAGCAATTATTGCTCGTTTATAATATCCAGCCTGGCTACTATTTCCAATATCAGAATAGGCGATATATAAAAAATACATCGCTTCAGGTTCATAATTGTTTTTGGGAAATCTATCCAGAAGTTCCTTTAAAATACGTATGGTAGCTTCGTTATTGTTCAACTTATTCCTGTATAAAACCCCTAAATTGAACATCGCTTCCTGAATTTTCAAACCGGCAGATATCTTGGCCTCAGGAGTGGTAGGCAGCGTACCAATTATTTCTGCCACTTCATCATCGGTTAATAACGGAATAGGTTCTTCCTCAATTACCTCTTCTTCTAATACCGCTATAGAGAAGTCATTAATCGCCTCCTGTCTTCTCCAATTATCTGCCAATGGCCGATCCCCCCATTTTCTTTCAAAATCCCTTTTGCCTCGCGCCAATGCCTTTTCATCATAAGCAAAAAAGGAACTCTGTAAACTTACCGTAAGGTTACTAATTCCAGACATTCCAACGGTATTAAGTTTTCTATTTCCATTTCTACCCTGTAACAAAGGATTGCCGTTAGCCTCCTCTTCCTCAGCATTTTGGTTTTCCTCTATACTTTTTGCTTTTTGCTTAGCTGCCACTTCTTTCAATTCTTCTGGACTCATTTCAGATAACTTCAAAAGGCTATCCTGAAGATTAATAATATTAATATTCTCAGCTATCTCATCCAGATTATCATTCATAGCTTTGATCTCACTATACCTCATATCTTGATTAGGCATGGCCCCTAGAGCCTTCTGGTAATAATCCTTGGCCGCGACAAAATCTTCTTTTATAAAATACAATTCAGCCAACACTACAAATGTTTCTAAATTTCGATTTTCATTATTGCTCGTCTCAATGGCCTTTAAAAACAATGCGATAGCATCCTCCTCTTTTCCTGTTTCCAACTCTAGAACACCTAAAGCGTGATAAATTTGATCCACATAGATTTCATTCTTTTCATCATTGAGCATTTTTTCCAGATTATCCTTAGATTTCTCAGGACTACCTGATGTATTCATTGCTATATTTAAGGAGGAAAAAAACTCCATTTCTGGATCTGTATTGTACTTTTTGGCTAGTTGAAAATATGCTAAAGCTTGCTCATTATTTTTATTGAGTTGGTATAATTGTGCTGTTATAAAAGCCATTCTAGCTTTCGTAATGTTGTTAACTGAAAATGCTGAAGCCTTCTCAATCTCAGGCAATGCACTTTCATATTCCTTCAGTTTTAAGTGGTAGTATGCTTTGACAGCGTGAAACTCAGATTGAAGACCAGCAGTAAAATTTGCATAATTTTCCAAATCTTCTAAAAGCCGCTTAGCACCTTCTTTATTATCCCGTTCAATCATGGTTTTTGCCAGCCAAAGTTGGCCTTCTCTGAAAGCTGGATTGTGCTTAAGCATAGATTGTTTTTCATCCCTTGTCAAAGCAGGAATAGGCGTTGGAATAGGTTCTTCATTTAAATCTACTATCTCTTCTTCCTTATTCGATTCCCCTATAAAGTCTTTACGAGACGGAGCTTTTGTTCCCTTTTTCCTAGCTCTTTTAACTGCCTTATTATAGGCCACTCTTTGCTTTTCGCGTTCTTTAATTTCTTTTTTTACCTCTTTTTTAGTTTTCTGATTACTTTCCTTTTCTTTATTATTCTTTTTCTTCGCTTCTTTCAATTTTAATAGAGAAGGATCATATTCATTTACCAAATATCTTAGGGTTTGTTCTGCAGCCTCATAGTCTTGCTGAAGAAACTGGGCCTTACCCATCAATAAATAACAATCGTCAGCCCATCTGCTTTCCCTATGCAAACCCACAACTACGGACACTTTTTTGATGGCCTCATCTAATTCAGCTGAAACTGCTTGGGGGTTTTCAACATTTAAATATTTAAAAATGGGGAGAAGCTGGTTATAGTTATCAGTTTGTTGATTCTCCAAACTAATAGTGGAAGCCTCTAAAATTTCATTAGCATTAAAATAGCCATTATATCTGGAGGTTGTATTGTGGTATACCTTTCCCAAAGCAGAAAGTTCCCCCTTTTGCTTCTGGGTTACGCAAGAAGTTGTTGAGACTATAATTAGTAATACGATGTGGTAATAACACCTATGTAGTTTTATCATTTCCCTAATTTTGCTTTAATAGCGTCCAATAATAACTATATTTATGAAAATTTATTTTGTAGATATTTAGGACAAATATCCAATGATTTTTTCAAATGACGGATAATTACCAAGATATAGAAAAAAACAAACCTCGATTTCAGAATACCTACCGTCTCGTGCTCATGAATAACGAGACTTTCGAGGAAATAAACTCTTACCAACTTACCCTCAAAAATATTTATATCCTCATATCCTCTATTATCGTAACCATTGCCGTCATCATTTATTTGTTAGTTGCTTTTACTCCTCTCAAAGAATATTTGCCAGGATATGTTGGAAAAAAAAGTGAATTGGAGGTGCAAAAACTGTCCCAGCAAGTTTTTGAATTAGAAAAACAACTAGTATCTCAAAGGGCTTACACGGAAAATTTTGGAAAAATACTATCGGGTGAAATTAATATACTGGATTCTTTAGTGCAAACTCAAAGTAAAAAGGCTATTTCAGAGAGTCCTTTTTACCCAGATAAACCTATCCTTGAGGATTTATTTTTTATGAGCCCCATCAGTGGAGAAATCAGCTACACTTTTTTGCCAGACGAAAAACATTATGGCGTGGATGTTTTGGCTCCAGCTAATACGCCAATAAAAGCCGTTTTAGATGGAGTAGTTTTTTTCTCAGATTGGACTTTAGAGACTGGCAACACTATTGGAATTCAGCACAGTAATAATATAGTTAGTTTTTATAAACACAATTCTGTTTTACTTAAAAAATCAGGTAATCAAGTTAAAGCAGGTGAGGCTATTGCTATTATTGGAAATACCGGAAAACTTTCCAATGGTCCACATCTTCACTTTGAGCTTTGGTTCTCAGGGCAACCTGTAGACCCTAACGAATATTTAAGTTTTTGATATCAAATAACCAGAAGCTTCAGACATTTATTAGTTTTGCACAAAAATTATAGTATGAGTAATCGTGATTTGCACGAAGCATTTGATGAAAAAGGAGCGAAAATAAGCCCTGTTCTTCCCGAATCTATTAAGAACTTTCTAATTGATATAGACGGGACTATCTGTGACGATATCCCCAATGAAGAACCTGAACGAATGTTAACCTGCGCACCGTATCCTGACGCGTTGGAAACTATCAATAAGTGGTATGAAGAAGGTCATATTATTACGTTTTTTACCTCTAGAACTGAAGAGCATCGTGAAATCACAGAAACTTGGTTGAAACAACACGATTTCAGATATCACGGGATGGTTATGGGTAAACCAAGAGGAGGAAACTATCATTGGATAGATAACCATATTGTAAAAGCTACGAGATTCAAAGGGAAATTTACCGATTTAGTGGTCAAAAGTCACGATATTGAAGTTTTCAAACCCTAAGTTTGCAGTTCTTTCATTGCTTGATTAATAGTAGCATACCTAAACTTAAAATCTGTCTCAATAATCTTTTCTGAACTTATTTTAGCACTTGAAAGGATTACTGCAGACATTTCTCCCATCATTAGTTTTAAAATTAGTGATGGAACTGAAATAACAATAGCCAGTCGTCCTCCTTCTTTTTTCATAGATAAGATGAGTTCCTTATTGGTAACTGGATGCGGAGCCACCGCGTTGTAAACCCCTAGGATATTTGGATTTTTTATGGCGTGAACCATCATTTCAACTAAATCGTGAATATGAATCCACGAATACCACATTTGCCCATTTCCAAAATATGCTGCTAAGCCCAGTTTGTAGGGCAAATGCATTTTTTCAAAAGCACCACCAGCATTACTTAATACAATACCAATCCGAAACTGGATAAGCCGTATTGGAAACCTATTTAATTTCTGAACTGCATTTTCCCATTCTACACAGCTATTAGCCAAAAAATCAGAACCCTGCTGATCTGTTTCTGTTAACCATTCACCTCCTCGATTTCCATAATATCCAATGGCTCCAGCTGAAAGATAAATTTCCGGCCTGTTCTTGGGGTTTTCAAAAGCTTTTTCGAAGGTTTCAGCAGCGGACACTCTACTCTCCGTGATGACTTTTTTTCTTTTATTCGTCCAATATTTATCAGCTATGCCTGCACCTGCTAAATTAATTACTGCGAAAGTACGATCTAAAGCTCCCTCCTCTATATAATATTTAGAAGGGTCCCAAATATAACCTTGGGGCTGACTCCTTCTGCTTAATAAAAAAACTTCATAGCCTAATTCCCTTAATCTTTTTGATAAGGCTTGACCAACCAATCCAGTTCCTCCAGCTATAATAATTTTTTTCATCTGTCTGAAATTTCAAAACCAACAAAAACGTTTCAAATTATGTTCATCTCTTTCCTCTTATCAAGATTAGTTATAACACTTGAAAAATTGGTATTTTTGTAATTGGCTTATAGATTAAACACCATGAAATCAACCTTATATATCCTTACAATTGGCCTATTAGTTTTTTATGGATGTCAATCTATTGAATCCAATAAATCTTTTAATAGAAACCCAAAAGAACTGATTATTAGGCTGGAAGCGGAGCCGGATCAACTTAATCCGTTACTCAAAACTAATGCTTATGCAGCTCAAGTCTTAGACGGATTATTTTCATATCTATTGACCATTGACCATAATACATTTGAATTATTGCCCTATGCAGTCAAATCATTACCTCAAATTACACCCATTGAAGAGGGACCCTGGAAGGGTGGATTGACTTATACATTCGAAATTTTAGAGGAAGCCTCTTGGGATGATGGAAAGCCAATAACAGGTAACGATTATGTTTTTTCACTAAAAACAGCCCTACACCCAGAGATTCCAGCCCAACACATAAGGCCTTACCTTACTTTTATAAAAGATGTACAAGTAGATTCCATTAATCCTAAGAAATTCACCGTTTATACCGGAGAACCCTATATCCTAGGGTTAGCGGCAATTGGTAATTCCATCCAGCTCCTACCGGCTCACCATTATGACCCAGAAGGATGGCTGAGTAATATTCCTTTTACTCTTTTTACGGAGGAAACCCAATTAGAAAAAGAACTTTCTACCAATAAAAACCTACGTCAATTTGCTACCTACTTTACTGAGGAAAAGTTTAGCCGAAATCCTGAATCAATTCAAGGCTCTGGACCATATCAATTGGTTTCTTGGGAAACAGGACAGCAAATTGTTTTAGAGCGAAAAAAGGAATGGTGGGGAGATCGAGCCAAAGATAAAAACCCAGTATTGAGGGCTTTACCAGAAAAAATAATTTATAAACCTATTATAAATACAGGTACAGCTATTGCAGCTTTAAAATCGGAAGAAATAGACGTACTTACTAAAATAGATCCAGCCAATTTTCAAGATCTTTTGAATGACCCAACTCTTAATCAAAAGTTTCATTTCGAAACCCCATTGTCACTAGTCTATTACTTTATTGCATTAAATACTCAAGATGGGCTTCTTTCAGATCGAAATGTCAGACAAGCCATCGCTTATGCCATTGATATTGATGAAATAATCGAAAAACTTTACAATGGAAATGCACAAAGAACTATTTCGCCTGTGTTACCCTCGGCCAGTTATTACAATAGTAATATTGAACCATATCCTTTCAATCCCAACCAATCGGAGGAACTATTAAAGCGGGGGGGCTGGTCAGATTCTGATGGAGATGGTTACTACGATAAAATCATTCAAGGAAAAAAAGAAAAACTAGAAGTTCGTCTGGCCATCCCAGCAAATAGCGAAAATGCTAGAAATTTAGGAATTTTGGTTCAAGATAATGCCAAATTAGCGGGTATATCAATTGTATTAGAACCCAAAGAAGGTGCTGTTTTACTGGCAGACTGGAGAAATAAAAATTATCAAATGACCCTTTCAGGCAGTACTATTTCCCCAGATTTCTGGGATCCCAAACAAAGACTACACTCTGAAGGAGATAACCGTACAGGATTTGGAAATCAATACACAGATGACCTGATAGATGCGATCCGAGTTACACTGGATGAAAAAATTAGAACAGAAAAATATATGGAACTACAGAACATCCTACATGAAGAAGTAGCCCATATTTATTTATTTGTACCCACTGAAAGGTTGGCCATACACAAAAGATATGAGCCAATAACTACCCCCTTAGCACCGGGATTTGTCAGTCATTTCTTAAAACTTAGGGAATAAATGATCTTATGTTCCGATTAACCCTAAAGCGGTTCCTACAATTTCTGCCTGGCCTGTTTATCATTTCAATATTGGCATTTGTACTGAATAGTTGGGCCCCAGGGGATGGAGCGGAAATTTATCTCAATACTATTTACAAAGGCAACTTTAGAGCTGAGACGGATTCAGAGGAAGTTTATTATGAGACCCGTTCTTTTTTAGGGCTAGACCGTCCCCTATTTTATTTTTCCGTTTATACCTTGGGAGATCTGCACCCCGATATATCCTTTAAAGATCGAGACATTCAAGAAACCGCTGAAATTCTAAGTAGCAAACACAGGAAACCTAAGGCGGTAACTCAATATGCCATGTCCTTAATCGAATTAAAAAAAATTATTCGAGATAATAAATTATCGGGGGAGATATACCGTATCAGCCGAACGCTTTTTCAACAATATCGAGAAAAACCTATTAGTGCCAATCTAGAATTATTAAACCAATGGATGAACAAGAACCCAGAAGTTCCCGGACTTCGACAAAAGGTGGAAAATGTTAGAAACAGTTTTCAACGTATCAATACAACTCCAGTTTCCAAATTGCATTTTTTACCCTCAATAACTTGGAATGGATGGAAGAATCAGTACCACCTGTGGATTTCCAGTTGGATTAAGGGAAGTGGTGGTACTTCTTTCGCCGACCTTCAACCAGTTGGTAAAAAAATACTTAAGGCATTAAAATGGACCTTGGTTTTAAACTTAATATCTATACTGTTGACCTATCTTTTAGCCCTACCTTTGGGAGTTTTAGGGGCGTACTATCGGGATTCAAACCTCGATAAAATACTCACAATCACCCTATTAAGTTGGTTTTCCATACCTGGATTTTGGATGGCTACCATGGCCATTGTATTTTTTACTACTCCAGAATATGGTCTAGACCTTTTCCCAACGATGGGTCCAGGATATATTGATTCAGATATGAATTGGTGGACCATTTTTCAAATCAGAATTCATCATTTAACCTTGCCCATTATTTGCCTGACTTACGGATCCTTGGCTTTTACAGCCAGACAAATGAGACAATCCATGATTCATGAACTCGATAAAACTTATATCAAACTAGCTAAAACCAAGGGTTTAACTGAGTGGCAAATTGTAATTCGACATGCGCTACCTAATGCCATTTTCCCCATCTTAACCATGTTTGGAGGTATCCTTCCCTCCCTTTTAGCTGGCTCGGTGGTTATAGAGTATATTTTCAATATCCCAGGAATGGGCAAACTTATGGTGGATGCCATTTTTGGTAGAGATTGGCCTGTGGTCAACTCAGTCCTAATGATTGCAGCTTTCTTAACCATGCTAGGGATTCTCATATCTGATTTATTGTATTATTGGGTAGATCCAAGGGTAAAAATGGATGAGAAATGAAACTGGTATATGGTTTGTATTTTTTAGTTTTCATTGCCCTAGCCGGTGATTTCATTGCTAATGAAAAACCTATTTATATCAAAGTGGAAGGTCAAAGTTATTTTCCTATTTGGTCAGACCACAAGCCTTTGAAATTAAAACTACAAAGAGGACAGACCTGGGAGGACCTTCCCTATACCCTAATAATTAGGCCCCTCATTCCGTATTCTTACCATACCATAGATCGCAATAATATGGGTTATAAAAGCCCTTTCGGGCCACAAAAAGTAACTTCCCTTCGCTTTTGGCATTGGATGGGTACCGACGGTCTAGGAAGAGATATAGCGGCGGGAATAATAAGCGGAACACGAACAGCTTTATTGGTTGGTCTCATCGCCATGGGAATAGCTGCCCTCATTGGAATTATCTTAGGTGCTCTAGCTGGGTATTATGGCAATGATGGGTGGAGCGCAAAAAGAGGAATAACTTTAATGGCAATAATCGGAGTCGTTCTCGCTTTCTTTATGGGTTTCTACAGTCGGAGATACTGGTTATTATATGATAATGGCGCAACTAACTGGCTAATAAGTTGGTCGATTTTTTTAGGAATATCTTTGGTCTTCGTAGGATTTGGAATATTTCTCAATCGATTATTTTTCTTTTCTAAAAAAATAACCATTCCATTAGATACTTTGATTTTGAGGCTCATAGAAATCGTTAATTCTATACCGACACTATTGCTCTTGCTCGCTCTTTTGGCGATTATCCAACAGCCTAGTTTACTGTGGATTATGGGTATAATAGGCTGCCTGGCTTGGACAGGAATTGCTCGATTTACAAGAGCTGAATTCTTGAGAATTAAAAATTTACCTTATATAGATGCTGCTCGAAACCTGGGATTTTCAGATTTTAGAATCATGTTTAAACATATCCTACCAAATGCGAGCACCCCCATTCTTGTTTCTCTCTCGTTTGGAATAGCAGGAGCTATTTTATTAGAAGCTTTCCTCTCTTTTTTAGGTGTTGGAATTCCTCCGGAAAAAGTAACTTGGGGGTCAATGCTTAATTCTGCAAGGAATTATTTCCCAGCCTGGTGGTTGGCAGTTTTTCCAGGTGGAATGATATTTTGTACCGTACTTTTATTTAACCTATTGGGGGAAAGAATTAAGTCCTAACCATAAGTATAGGGCGATTCAATCCAGGAGTACAAAAGAATTTTTTCCAACCTGTTGAATTGAAGTTTAATTCAAAGAAATAAACCCTTTGGCAATTAAGTATGGAATTAATATATACAGAATAGAGTCTCTTATCAAATAATAGGTGATAATCAAAACTACTACTTTCCAGCCTTTCTTTTTAAGCAGTGATTTGAAACCCTCATTTTTCCAAATAGCCACATAATCCTTTATAATTTTAGGAACCTTCAAAAGGCTAAAACCTCTTTTTTTTTCTTCTTTTTCTATCATTACCTCATTCTAAATTCATTCCACTTAATACCTTATTCCAATCAAAATGTTCATTTCTTTTCAAAAATTTAACCTATCGAAAAAAAAAAGTAGCTAATCCTTTAATAATTAGGCTTTTTTGGAAGAAAAGCTTTGTAATGATAAACAGAGGGTCTATTTTTGCCAAGATTTCTAAATCAAAACTAATTATAATGAATAAGGGAGATCTTATCAACAAAGTTGCTGAAGGTGCTGGTTTGACTAAAGCCCAAGCTACTGAAGCACTAAACTCTGTTTTAGGTGGCATTTCTGATGCACTTAAGCAAGACGACAAAGTCACTTTAATCGGCTTTGGAACTTTTTCTGTGAGCATGCGTGAAGCACGTATGGGAAGAAACCCTCAAACTGGTGCTGAAATTAAAATTCCAGCTAAGAAGATGGTTAAATTCAAACCTGGTAAAGAATTGAGTGATTCTGTTAATTAATCCAACATTTTTAATTCCAGGAAGGGTAATTCGCAATTCGGATTACCCTTTTTTTATCAATCAGCTTTTATGAAATTTGGTACACAAGTCATCCATGCAGGTATTCATCCTGACCCCACAACTGGAGCTGTAATGACTCCTATTTATCAAACCTCAACCTATGCTCAATCTGCTCCGGGTGAACACAAAGGTTACGAGTATGCAAGGACGCAGAACCCAACAAGATCTGTATTAGAGGCTAATTTGGCCGCTCTAGAGAATGGAACTCATGCCATTGCATTTAGCAGTGGGTTAGCTGCTTTAGATGCGGTCATTAGATTATTAGCGCCTGGGGATGAGGTTCTGGCAACTAATGATTTATATGGAGGTTCATACCGGCAATTAACTGCTGTACACCAGCGATATGGTATTAAATCCCGATTTGTCGATATGTATCAAGTGGACCACTTGGAATCGCAAATACAAAGTAATACTAAAATCCTTTGGGTGGAAACTCCAACTAACCCCATGTTAAATATTATCGATATTCAAGCCATCTGTAATATCGCCAAAAAAAGAGGAATTCTCTGCTGTGTGGACAATACATTCGCCTCCCCTTATCTACAACAGCCCTTAACATTAGGAGCCGATATGGTTATTCATTCTGCTACTAAATATCTGGGAGGTCATTCTGATGTTGTTCTTGGAGCAGTCATTGTCAACAATAAAGATTTAGCGGATCGCTTATACTATTTACAAAATGCCGTAGGAGCCATTCCCGGTCCACAAGATTGTTTTCTAATTCTAAGAGGTATTAAAACACTTCACCTTAGGGTAGAAAGATCCTGTCAAAATGCCTCTCAAATTGCACAATTTTTAAAAACGCACTCCAAAGTTTCTAAAGTCTATTACCCAGGCCTACCAGATCATCCAAATCATGAAATAGCAGCACAACAAATGAGAGATTTTGGTGGAATGGTATCCTTCGATTTACACGATGATCGCCCGGAAAATGCTTTAGCTATACTTAGTAATACCCATTTATTTACCTTAGCCGAATCTCTAGGAGGTGTAGAATCCTTAATTGGACATCCAGCATCTATGACTCATGCATCCATTCCCAAAGAAGAACGTTTGAAAGTTGGCCTAACAGATTCCTTGATTAGACTCAGTGTAGGGGTAGAGGACGTAGAAGATTTAATAGCGGACCTAAAAAAGGCATTAGGGTAATCAATTTTTGCCCGCTATTATCTGTAATGCCGCAACAGCAAATCGCTCTCCTAGAATTCGATACCCTTCTGGAGTTAAGTGTAGATCATTTTCAATAGCATGACCTAAATGGTTAGTACCATCATTTAAATCATCTGTGTCTACCCAATCAAAATAGGGTTTCGCACCTCCAACTTTTACTTGAATTTCTCTGATTAACGTCCAGTGGGGATAGCGTTCATTATTCAGATCAAAATCACTAATTCGACCTATGATGAAGTGCATTTGATCAAATGGAAGATCACGAGATAATCTTTGGTACACCGACCATAATTGCTGCTCGTATTTTGCACCAAGCTTCTCACGTGCATCTCTTTCTCCCTGCATCCAAATAAACGTAACGGTTTTTAATTCTTCCATTACCAAATTTTTGCTAAATATTTTTTGCAACAAAGAATCATACAATGCATTGGGAGGTATCTTTACCTTTCATCCATTCTTGCCATATTGGATTGGCCTGAAAGTATAAATAAGTGCTGACCTTCCATTTTTTTAACATTGACAAACAGGAGGAGGGAAATTACCAGATAGATTAGATGGCTCCTTTTCACGTGTTTTTAGCCGGAAAATAATAATTTAGGGAATCATAAGAAAAATACTGGCTTAATGAGTGCAAATTTAATTTTTGATTTAAGTAATACTGTAGCTCTAATTGGATGGCTGATTCTTATTTTAGCTCCACAACAATGGATTTGGAAAGACAAAGTAATCATTAGTTTACCAGTTACTGGTTTAGCAGTTTTATATGTTATTGGACTGAGCAATGGCTTTCAAATGGAAGATTTTGAGCAATTCTCTTCCTTAGAAGGTATTATGGGGCTATTTGGAAACAAATTAGCAGTAGCCACTGGATGGGTGCATTATTTGGCTTTCGATTTGATGACCGGCCTTTGGATTAAAAACAATGGCCATCTTCACCAAATCAACAAATGGTTCCTCATTCCTTGTTTGCTATTTACCTTTTTTTCTGGTCCTTTTGGATTACTGTTGTACTTAATTTTAAGAGTTATTCACACTAAAAATCTTTTTCCTTCGAATTACTAGTCCTTATTCTAAGCTGCTCTCATCACAACCAATTTGACCGTGCGGTTCTCAAATTAATGGATTATTATTTTCATTTTTTGCTTTAATCAGATCAACTTTCGAATTACTTGCTATTTCAAAAAATAAGTTCGCTATCCCTATTCCTTTTCTGATTGGCATAGAATCTCAAAATATTAATTCTCTACTAGATTCCTCTGAGTTCCTTTCCCATGTTTTCTTTTTACAGCTTATTATTTTTATTTTCCAGGGGAATAATGAATAGAATTATTTTGCCGATAGGCGTCACTTTAAGAAATCGTTACGTTGGAAATCTCCATAAAAAAAATTGGATTAAATCAGATATCCTTATTACAAGAAATTAGTAAAAGCACTTTTCTTGAAACTTTTTATAGTGCTGATGACAAGCAGGATATTCACCTCTATTTGAGTACGGCTTTCTCAGTGGAGACCCTGCAAAAGGAACTTTTGAACCCTGATTCATTTTTTTATTTGGCATATTGGCAAACCAATGTTATTGGATATTTAAAGGTCAATATAGGTTCGGCTCAAACTGAGAATATGGGGGAAGATTATTTTGAAATTCAAAGAATTTATGTCGATCGTCATTATCACGGCAAAGGAATAGGCGATGCACTTATACAACAGGCATTTTATCTGGCTCAAACCTTTTTAAAAAAATATATTTGGCTTGGCGTTTGGGAAGAAAATTACCGAGCTGTCCACTTTTATAAAAAGTTTGGATTTGAGTCATTCGGCTCACATTCTTTTAAATATGGTTCCAGAATTGACACGGATATAATCATGCGGAAAACTCTACAATATTGATTTTGAGTGGAAAATAGATTATTATTGAAAGAACTTCGGATGCCTTAATAATTTAAAGTTTAATCTTTTTTAATCTATTTTATGGAGGAAGAAGTTTGCCTACTGGGCCTTTCTCAGGTCACCGGTATTGGGCCTATTCTAGCTAGAAATCTTTTGGAGGCCTTTGGTTCAGCTCGTGGTGTGTTTTCAGCTTCAAGAGCTCAATTACTAAGTATTACAGGAATTGGTCCACAGTTGGCGGATAATATATACGATGGTTTTGATTCGTCTATTTTGGAACAAAAATTAAAGTTATTCAGGAATAGGGGGATAAAAATTATTCCGTTTACGAGTACCAATTATCCAAGAGAATTAAGTCAAATCAAAGACAGTCCACTTTTTATTTACTACAAAGGACAAAATGCTATTTTGAATAAAAACCCAATGGTGGCTATTGTTGGAACCCGCAATCCGAGTAGGTATGGGAAGATTCAATGCCAAAAAATTATAGAGGAATTATCTGCTTATGAAGTCACTATCGTCAGTGGTTTGGCGTATGGGATTGACGCCATTGCGCATCAAACAGCCCTATCTTGTGATCTATCGACCATAGCTGTACTAGGAGGTGGATTCGAACATATTTATCCGACTGACCACTGGAATTTAGCTGAAAAAATTTTTCAATCTGGTGGATTGGTTAGTGAGTATCCACCGGATCAAAAGGTAGAAAAGGAACATTTTCCTATGCGGAATCGTATCATTGCTGGTCTTTCCTCTGCAGTCCTCATTATAGAAACTGCAAAAAAAGGAGGATCAATAATTACTGCTGGATTAGCAAATGGCTACTTTAAGGAAGTCTTTGCGCTTCCAGGTTCTGTACAGAATGCAAAGTCAAAAGGTTGTCATAACCTCATTAAAAGAAATATAGCTGCAATATTTGAAAATGGTCATGATGTGGCTATTCAAATGGGATGGGAAAAGAAAAAAAATAACTTAGTCTTAAAGTTAGAAGTCAATGAAGATGAAAAAAGAATTCTAAATTTGCTTGACTTTTTGGGTCCCAACGATTTAAATAGTTTGATGCAAAAAACTTCCTTTAACGGAGGTTATTTAAAAGCCCTACTTTTAGAATTGGAACTCAAGAACCTGATAATTAGTTTACCAGGTAATCAATATATTCTTAACCACAAATGAGTGATTCATGAAACTGCGAATTTGTTTTCTTTTCTTAGTCTCGACGGTCTTTTTCCAAGCGGGATGGAGCCAATCCAACTACAGTGCAAAAAAACCGAAGAATATTATTTTACTAATAGGTGATGGAATGGGATTAAGTCAAATTTCTGCGGGCCTATATGCCAATGGTAATTATTTGAATTTAGAACGTTTTCCATTTGTGGGTATCCATAAGAGTTATTCTAGTGACAACCTGATTACAGATTCTGCAGCAGGAGCTACCGCATTTTCCATTGGGAAAAAATCCTATAACGGTGCGATTGGGGTGGATCAAGATACCGTTCCGGTAAAAACCATTCTCGAAGAAGCTGAAGGTAAAGGTTGGGCAACTGGGTTGGTAGCCACCTCAACTATTACACATGCAACGCCTGCTTCGTTTATCGCACATGTATCTTCTAGAAATATGCAAGAAGCAATTGCCGCTCAATTTCTCGATACCGAAATTGATTTTTTTGTAGGTGGAGGACAAGATTTTTTTGAAAAACGAAAAGATGACGATAGGAATATTTCTCAAGAACTCCGCGATAAAGGGTATCAAATCATGAACATTGATGAAATTCCCTTTGAGCAAATTTCCTTTGATGGAATAGATAAATTTGGATACTTTACTGCTAGTGGAAGTCCTGAAAAATTAGTAGATGGTAGAGATTATTTAATTCAAGCTGGAAATCGGGCAGTTGAATTTTTAAATAAAAAAAGTGAAAAGGGATTTTTCTTGATGATTGAAGGAAGTCAAATAGATTGGGGAGGCCACGCTAATGAATCAGATTATATCATTTCTGAAATGATTGAATTTGACGAGCTCATAGGAGATATTCTGGATTATGCTAAACAAGACGGGGAAACTTTGGTAATAGTTACTGCTGATCACGAAACAGGAGGATATTCAATTAATCCAGGTTCTACTTTTGATACTATAATACCCGGATTTACTACAACCTATCATACTGGTACCATGATTCCAGTATTTGCCTTTGGTCCTGGTTCAGAACATTTCGGTGGCATTTATGAGAATACAGCTATTTATCATAAAATGAAAGCAGCATTAGGCTGGTAACCCCTATAAATGTCTTTCTGCATGGTAAGAAGACCTGACAAGAGGAGCACTTTCTACGAAGGAAAATCCCCTTTTCAGGCCCTCTTCTTTGTAGTAAGCAAAGGTATCAGGGTGAACAAATTCAGCAACTTCCAAATGCATCTTAGTTGGTTGTAAATATTGACCTATGGTCAGAACGTCACAGCCATGAGCTAATAAATCATCCATGGTTTTTAGTACTTCCACCTTTTCCTCTCCTAACCCTACCATTATTCCAGATTTGGTTCGTTTTCCAAAAGCTTTGGTTCTTTTAATTTGTTCCAAACTCCGAAGGTATTTGGCTTGAGGTCTAACTTTTCTGTACAACCGATCTACCGTCTCCATATTATGTGATACTACTTCTTGACCAGGACTAATCATTCGCTCTAATGCCTCCCAATTGCCCTTTACATCTGGGATGAGGGTTTCAATAGTGGTGGTGGGAGAAAGAGCTTTCACATTAACCACTGTTTGATACCATATTTCAGCTCCCCTATCTTTTAATTCATCTCGGTTGACACTTGTAATCACAGCGTGCTTTACCTGCATAAGCAGAATAGCCTCTGCTACTCTTCTAGGTTCATCTGTATCGTACTCAGGTGGGCGACCAGTTTTGACCGCACAAAATGAACAAGATCGAGTACAAGTATTTCCCAATATCATAAACGTAGCAGTTCCAGCCCCCCAGCATTCACCCATATTAGGGCAATTACCACTCTGACAAATAGTATGTAACTTATATTGATCAACTAATGACCTAACTTTCTTGTACGATTCTCCAATTGGTAGTTTTACTCTTAACCAATCTGGTTTTTTTTGATGCCTTGTATGGCCTTCAACTACAGGTAACTCAATCATGCTATTTGCGTTTTCCCAATTCTAAATTGACGTAAAGATTGATAAAATAATTTTTGTTTTCTGGAAATTCTAACCTTGGATCTTCCACCATAATAGGCACGTTCCCAAAAAAATAATCTATCATAATACCTACTTCCAAAGCTTTAATAAAATCCTCAAATGCTCCCCAAGCCATGTGTATCCCTGCCTGAGCATTAATACCTGGAACTACTTTTGTTTGTCCAATACCTTTTAAAAAAGATGATGACCCATACACCCTGTCAGTAGAAAGGAATAAATCTGCATTTGTTTCATTATAAACCTCACTTTTAATGATAACCTCCCCGTAAGTGTTTTCCTTGAAATACATTAAATCTAAGTAATATGGCTTCAATAGACCTAGTGTTACACCACCTGAATAATTCAAACCTATCGCAGCTCCCTTTTGCTTTTCCTTTTCAGAAAGGTAGCGCTTTTGTCCCATACCTCCTCTGAGTGCAAATAAGGTGTTATCCTTCCCAAATACGAATGCTTTGGTTAATCTTCCTATAGTAGCAGGAGCAAACTCAAAATTTTGCCTATACTCCTTGGGATGTTTTAATTGCCCAAAACCTATGAAATAATAGTTAGCCAAAGAATAATTGATTATGTTGGCAAAATTCATATTGAATGCATATCCGTTGGTATGCCAAACAAGATCTGTGGAAATCTCTTCATTAAATACAACCCCTACCTCATCTCCTTTATAGAAATTTTCCCCTAACTTAATGGTATTCTGAGCACTTAATACTACTAGAGTACCCAATAAAAAGAAGAGTACACTACTTAGACGGTTCATTGATAATATTTGTTGGTTAAACAAAAATCTTAACAAATAGATTATTCCTCTACTTATTTTATCTTTCCCTTTATGAAAGTAAAGTTTTTCGCTAAAAATTCAACTGAACGATTAAAATATATCCTTTCTTTTATTTCGGAGAGGATACCCAAACTAAAGTTGGAACTACACCTTCCCGATTCTCTACCATTGCCAGAATCCGAAATACATTTCCTTTATGGCCCCATTTGCCCTCCTTCAGATTATTCCATTGTTATACCAGATGAGCAATTATTAACAGCTCCATTCTGTGAACCCTATCAACACCCTTCTGCATCGACATGGAAGGAGGTTTTAGATTCTAATACTCCTTTCACTAGGCTGCTGCCTTTTGATATCCTTTCCTTCATATTTTTTCAATTAGCTCGAATAGAAGAATATACAGAAGAAGGCAAGGATAGGCACAATCGATTTCAAGCGCGTCAAAGTAAAGCCTTTCAGCTAGGTTATCTTTCACTACCCACGGTAGACATTATCTTACAAAAACTTGGCTATTTACTAGGTAATCATTATTCTGTACTTACTCCCAAATCATTGATAACTATAGATGTTGATGTAGCTTTTGCTTTTCAACACAAGCCTTTATATATCCAACTCTTTAGTCTTATAAAAGATTTGTTAAGAAGAGATTTTCAACGCATTCAATACAGGATGGCTACCCTACTAAATAAAGTTCGAGATCCCTATGATACTTTTAATGAATTAATCGAACTTGGAAACCATTCCAATAATCCCTTTATTTTCTTTTTCCTCATCGGAAAAAGAGGTCCTTTTGATAGAAATATATCTCCTCAAAGGGAAACCATGAAAGAATTATTAATGAAGATAAGTCAACACTTCGAAATTGGTTTGCACCCCTCCTATCAAAGCAACTACAATTCTTCTTTGATTGTGGAGGAAAAAAATACTTTGGAACAAATCATTCAAAAACCAATATTAAAAAGTAGACAACATTATTTGAAATTAAGTCTTCCTTACACTTACCAACAACTCATAAAGTCTGGTATTCAGGAGGATTATACTATGGGGTATTCAGATGCTCATGGCTATCGAGCTGGGACAGCTGGAAGTTTCCTATGGTATGATTTAACAACTGAAAAAGTCACAGATTTAAGAATTTTCCCCTTCCAAATTATGGATGTAGCCCTTAAAAAATATTTAAAGTGGCAACCTCATCAAGCGCTGGAAGAATTAGAACCCATCTATAACAAGCACCCTTTCACGATAATATGGCACAATAGCAACCTGAGTGCATTAGAAAATTGGAAAAAGTGGAAAGTGGTCTTTAAGACTCTTATTTCCTGGCAGCTCTAATGATAGTATTCTCTTGAATCCAACATCCTACTAAGAAAGTAGTCCCCTCTTGTAAATTTCTTTGAAAGATATCTCCTATCTCAGGCATATATTGACTGTATCTAGCAATCCATTCATTAGCCTCTGAGGCAACAGAAGGATCCACTTTTTTAGCCTTTAACCACATATCCACAGCGGGCCAAACCACCACTTGGCTGTCCCAACCACGACCAGGTCCGCAAAGAGGGCCACTAGAGGCATACAACCTACCGATGTGTAGAAAAGGTTCTCCCCAATTCGGCCTAACCTCTGCTGCTTGCAAAGCGAACTTTCTACTTTGTGCGAAATTTTTGAGATGAGTCTGATAAATTTTAGCAACCAACATCAAGTATTTGGATTTTTTTTCATTGTCCTCCGTTTCCGCAGCTGCCGTTTGAAAACCCTCAATGGCACAGTTGTAATCTGCGTTTTTCAAACAATTGTAAGCTACTTCAATAGGACCTGGTTCAGGTGCACAATTGGTATTCCCAACCGTAATAAGATTTTGAAACCTTTCATCTATTTCAGGGCAATTGCCCCATTTTAACCGACTATATACGGTTCTAACCACTTCACAATCTTCCGAAGCATCTAAAAAATCCTGATAGTA
Organism: Bacteroidota bacterium; assembly: GCA_041164265.1. Classification (GTDB taxonomy): domain Bacteria; phylum Bacteroidota; class Bacteroidia; order Chitinophagales; family Saprospiraceae; genus CALAZP01. The sequence goes on from JBEAPR010000038.1 coordinate 49,880, forward strand.
TTTTTCGTAATAATAATCACAGTCATAAAAACCCTTTACAGCTTCGAACGCTTCTAAATTTGCCGGTGCATAAGAAGCAACAATATTCCAACGATCACAATCTACTCCCTCACACTTTGCTAGACCGTTTTCTAATATTTCCAATACTTTATAGGCATAAGGAGCCGCAAAAGCCATATCAATTTCGTTTTTAAAATACAACTCCACCAGAAGGGCAGTAAATGGGTTGATAACAAAATCAGGCGTATTTAATCCATCAATGGAAATAGCTTGAACAAATAGATCTAAAATTTGCCTTGAACTAGCCCTATGTGGATACTTATAGTATAAATCAAAGGCTTTTCTTGCTGGTATATAACCACCCTCCCCATAGCATTCATCTATCGCATCATAAATAGAAAAAATAGTATCTATTAAGCGTTCCTTGGTTTCAGCATCTGATGCTTGAGCATATTTCCTTTCATAAAACCTAATCCCATCCGCATATACAGTATTTCTTCTTCCATCAGCAGCAGGAGCCACTTGATACACTTTTGACCACAAATTAAAGGCCTCCTCCCAATCTCCAGATTTCATGAAATCTCTGTAAAGTACATAGGCCGTTTCTAATTCATCGGGATTTGCTGCATCCGAGAATTTAGGACATGGACTAAGGTCTTCTTGAGGTTCTTCCTGAGGTAGGATTTCAGTTTTTTCCACATCAGTTTGCGAAACCACTGTAGAAACCTTAGGGGTACACGAGGGTACCCCTAAGATTATTGAGAAATAAAAAAGAAATCTTGAAGTAATCTTCATTAGTTTTTGAACCTTACTTTAACGGTTTCACCAATACCACAACCTGCTGTTTGGGCATCTCCCTCGTTAATTTGCCTCATAAATCCTTCCTGCTTATCTGGCATGGCATCCCTATAATTAGCTATTAATTTATTGGCCTCTTCCTGAACGTCTGAATCAATAGACCTGGCATAAGCATACTTATCTATGGCCGCTAAGATGGCCATCCGAGTATTCCAATCATCTCCACAGTACCTGCTCATCTTGGCGTATACATTTCCGATGAGGATATAGGGCTTTCCCCAACCGCTTTTGTTTTTAAGTGCCTCTCTAGCATTTCTAATGGCACTTTGATAATTGTCCAACTGCCAAGTTTCAATAAATGCAATAGAATAATAAAACTGAGCTAAAGCCTCGGGATCCTCCGTAGCACTGATAGCCTCTTGATACCTTGCTAAAGCCTCTTCATATTTACCTTCTCTTTGCAACTGTGTGGCATCATATCCAGGATTATTCTGTCTTCTCTCCAATTCTAGTTGTGCATTAATTTCCGTCGCCAATTGTTCATACATTCCTTTTAGTCTAAGCACATCTTCATCTGAATCTTGGCAACCTTGAGCGACCAATTTATTGTAGGCGTATTTTATAATTTCTAAATCTTGAGGATTCTCTTCAACCTGAGGCAACAATTTTGATTTGAAATAATCACAATCAAAAATATCGCTTTCAACGGGCTGTAATGCCACCTGAATTCTTTGTTTGGTAGTTTGGTAATAAGTCCCGTACCGCTGATTATTAGCTACATTATAATCTGCAATTTCCAATGCCTTCAAAATAACTTCTCTCGAATTCATTTGATCCATTTGACCAGACTGAAAGTAGTATATCACACAATTGATTAAGGGCTCTAACACGATATATTCTGTTGAATTACCACCTAAATCCATAGATTTTTTGAGGTTATCATAGCTCGCTTGATCATACCCGTATCCCAGAGAATAAAACATATCAAATCCCTTCCTACCTAGTAGAAAAGCATCATTTTTATAACATTGAATTTGCTCGTCGTAAAGTCTTAATATATTCTCTCTTAAACTTTGTTTTTCAGCATCATCTGAAGAATTCTCATATTTTAATTGATATAATTTCCTCCCATCTGAGAAATGAGAAGGTCTTTGACCATCTGCAGCTGGAGCTCCTTCATAAGCAGTCTTCCAATTATCATAACAAAGATTAAGATCTGATTCGCCCAAATTTTTCAGTTCCGCTACTGATTTGGATCCAATGATACTTCTGTATAGAACGTGGGCATCTTCTAATTGTCCTTTATTCGGCTTATCTGTCCAAGTATCACACTGAGCATTGGATATAGCTGGAATAGAGAATAGTACCACTAGAATTGCGGCATTTAAAAATAACTTCATGATTAATTGAATTTGCGTTTATAAAACCAGGTGTTATCGTTAAGGGTAAAGCCCAAATTTAGTTTAATGAATCTTTCTCTCAAAATACTAGGATCACCAATAGTACCCATTTGAATAGCTAAGTTTACAAAAGAAACTTGCTGTCTGGGGAGGACTAGCGGAAAACCAGCACCTATTGTAATACCCATTTCTCTTAATTGTTCACCAGCCACCACTCTTGGGTCTTTTTGGGTGTAAAACCCACCTCTATACCTTACCTTTTCCCAATAACTATCAAATGAACCAATATTGGGAATCCACTCTATTCCAAAAGCCAATCTGGAAGAGTTAGCTAATTGATCAGGCTTTAATTCATTCCTGTATTGACTCCAATTACCTATTCCAAATTCTAAACCCATCCTTAATTTTCCAATGTTCTCATAGGTAATACCTCCCGTCCAAGCACTAGGTAACCTTCCATTCTTGGAAAGGTTTTCCTCGTATTTTACGGTATCAATACTGCCTGCATAACTCTCTGCATAGTAAAATTGAGTCCCCTCAATATTAAATTCGGCCTGTGAATCACCGTAAAAGCCTAAAATCAATCTAGAAGTAGAAAAATTAGTCTCCTTTAATTGAATGGTATATTGTAGTCCAAGATTCCATGTCCAAGCAGAAAGCTGATATTTGTTGGTTAATTCCGTATTAAATGAGTTTTCGAAACTGTCTAATTCAATCCTTTTATTAGACGTTTCTTCTCCAAAAACTCTTCCTATTCTTACGCCTACGGCAAAAGCTTTATATCTAAAAGCATTCCCAAAGGAGAATAGATAGGTACCTCCTGAACCTTTATAGAGATTACTTGCTGAGGTAATTTTCCCCGAATTGATCCGCTGTCCAATACTATATCCTACTTCCGAATAAGGTTGCAACCCAAAATACATTCCTAATCCAAGTTTGGGTTCTTTTCGATCTACCGCTTCATTAATGGGATTAATCAATGGAAAGCCTAAAGCTAAATGGCTCAAGTTACCTGTCCAATTCTGATTCGTGATATCCTCTTCTTGAAATATAGCGTTTTTGAATTTTAAACCTACTTCGAATGAAGTTGACCGCAAATAAGCCAGTGAAGCCGGATTAAGTATATTGAGGTTAAATGGGTCATTATAAGCCGCACTCAATCCACCCATACCTAAAGATGAAACGTAATTGAGAGGTGTCATTTCACCAAATCCTATGCTGGAATAAGGTGCATTAACGGTTGGGATCAAATCTACAGTATTTACATTCTGTGCCAACAGTGAGATGGATAAAAAATGGGCAAATACAGCCACTCTTGCAATTTGATGTATTTTCAAAATTCTAGTTTTATCAATGTCTGAAATGCCTGGTTCCTGTAAAAACCATAGTCATATCGTGTTGGTTACAAAATTTAACGCTATCCTTGTCCTTTACAGAACCTCCAGGCTGTACAACAGTCTTGATCCCTGCTTCAAATGCAATTTCCACACTGTCTGCAAAGGGAAAGAAAGCATCAGATGCCAAAACAGCCCCTTTCAAATCAAACCCGTTTTGACGTGCTTTGGTTATTGCAGCCTTAAGGGCATCAATTCGTGAGGTATTACCACAACCCATACCTAATAATTGTTGATTTTTGACTAAGGCAATCGCATTTGATTTTAAGTGCTTAACACATTTATTTGCAAATACCATATCTGCCCATTCATCAACAGATGGAGCACTCTGGGTTACTGTTCTAAATTCTTCAATAGTCTCTCCCTTTAAATCTGACTCTTGTTCAATAACGCCATTTAGAAGAGATTTGTATTGTTTAGGATTTAATTCCTTTAATTGATCCTTTAAAAGAATCCTATTTTTTTTGGCAGCCAAAAGTTCATAAGCCTCCTGATCATATTCAGGAGCTATTAAAACCTCGTAGAAAATTTGGTCAATTTCCCGAGCACATGCTAAGGTCATTTTGGCATTCGTTATCAAAATACCTCCAAATGCCGAAATAGGATCTCCCTCTAAAGCCTTTTTCCATGCTTCCTCTACCGTATTGGCCGTTGCAACTCCGCAAGCATTGGTATGTTTGATAACCACAAAAGTAGGTGGGGCATCTTTAAACTCCCTTATAAGTGCGATAGCAGCATCTACATCTACCAAATTATTATAAGATAATTCTTTACCATTGAATTGTTCTACTTGTTGGATTAAATCCCCATAATAAGTAGCATATTGATGAGGATTTTCACCATATCTTAACGGAGTGGATTGCTGTAAACTTTTTCGGAAAGCTGCCTGTTGATTTAAAGTAGCGAAATAATCAGCAATAGCTCCGTCATAATGATTGGAAACTGCAAATGCTTGCCCAGCTAAGTATTGACGATCAGTATATTCAGTACCCCCTTCATTAGCCTGGTAACTTTCTAGAAAATAAGCGTATTGGTTTTTTGAAGGAACAATGACTACATCTTTAAAATTCTTAGCAGCCGCTCTAATTAATGCTATACCCCCAATATCTATTTTCTCTATAATTTGCTCATGATCATCAGTAGTTTGAACGGTCTCCTCAAAAGGGTACAAATCAACTATGACTAAGTCCAATTCAGGAATATCAAATTGATCCAACTGGGCTAAATGACTTTTTTCTCGACGGGCTAATATTCCTCCAAAAATTTTAGGATGCAAGGTTTTTACTCTACCATCTAATATGGAAGGGTAAGTGGTCAAAGACTCTACTTTTGACACAGGAACTCCCATTCTAGTAATAAAATCGGCCGTTCCTCCTGTAGAGTAAATAGTTACTTTATTTTGATGTAAAGATTCAATAATGGGACCCAAACCATCTTTATTGAACACCGAAATAAGAGCAGATTTTATCTTCTTAGCTTGCATCTATTAGGACTGTGCTTAAACAAAAGGTCAAATGTAATGATATTCAAATATTTATTCCCTTTTCTTGGGTTTCAAATTTAGAATATTACCCATGGAATAACAATTTCGACATCTAGCTTCATACTGTTCCTTGGCTCCAAGTACCAATTGGTCATCTTCCAATGCTAATCTAAAAGAATGGGTGGCTAAATTGCCACAGTGTAGGCAAATGGCATGTACTTTAGTGATGTATTCTGCCACTGCCAATAAATTTGGCATTGGACCAAAGGGCTTTCCTCTAAAATCCATATCTAATCCAGCCACAATGACTCGGATACCCCGTTGGGCTAAATCTTGACATACCTCGGTTAAGTCCATACCGAAAAATTGGGCTTCGTCAATCCCAACTACATCTACAGTATCAATCATACGCAGGATATCAGATGCATTTTCCACAGGCTGGGAATCAATAGAGGTTGAATCGTGCGAAACAACTTTTCGCTCGTCATACCTAATATCAAGACTGGGTTTGAATATAGCTAATTCCTGACCAGCAATTTGAGCTCTTTTTAACCTTCTGATTAATTCTTCCGTTTTTCCGGAAAACATAGAGCCGCATATCACTTCAATCCAACCATTTCGCTGGCCTTTATAATGGGGTTCCAGAAACATATTTATTATTTAAAATACAAACGCTCAATCCAAAACGCATATTTTCCTAAATTAGCGCGTTATAAAACCATATATCTTTTATCTAAAATTTTATGGACATTCACAAAGTCAAAGCTACGGTAAAAAAAATAACCCGACTACTCGATCAAGTCAATAACGAAGCTTCAGCAATCGAAAAGGACTTAATCCTAGAGTATCTGAGAACTGCATACGATCAAGTCCTAACAAGTAATTCAGAACTGGCTCCATCCAACTTTGAATCTAACCCAAATCCCAATTCCCTCTCTGAAACTAAAAATCCTCCTCCACCTGAACCTTCTACTCCGTCAAGTCTAGTTTTGGAAACAGCCTCCCAAACCTCATTACCAAAAGTAGAAACAACCTCTCAAGAAAAACCAATCGAATTCAACCAAACAGACCAATCATCTTCATTATTAAGCCTATTTCAACCATTAACAGCTCATGATTTATCAGAAAAATTAGGTGCTCAGCCTATTAGGAGCCTCAAACAAGCTTTTTCTATAAATGATAGGCTTTTGTACACCAATGATTTATTCGAAAAAAATGCTGATTTATTTGCAGACACCCTCAAAATGGTTGATAATTATGAATCTTGGGAACCTGCAAAAAGTGTATTGCTAAACTTAGCTACACAATTTAATTGGGAAAAGGGGGAAAAATCAGAAATTGCTCGACAATTCATTAAAACAATTCAAAGAAAATTTACCTGACTTTAAACAACATAAAATGAGTATTAAAAAAATAGGATTACTGACCTCAGGAGGAGATGCACCCGGGATGAATGCCTGTATCAGAGCTGTCGTGAGAACTGCATTGCATCACCATTTGGAGGTAGTTGGCATAAAAAGAGGTTATCAAGGTTTAATCGAAGGTGACATCAGTACTATGGATACTGAATCTGTTAGCAACATTCTACAGCTAGGAGGTACTATTTTAAGATCTGCCAGGAGCGATGAATTCAGAACTTTTGAAGGTAGAGCTAAAGCCTACAAAACGATTAAAGATAATGGAATTGAAGGGTTAGTAGTCATTGGTGGAGACGGCACTTTTAAAGGCTCTCTAGCCTTTATGGAAACCTATAAAGACGTGCCCATTTTGGGTTGTCCGGGTACAATAGATAATGACTTATACGGTACAGACTATACCATAGGTTATGATACCGCGATCAACACCGCTATGAATGCCATAGACAACATCAAGGATACTGCTAATTCCCATGACCGATTATTTTTTATAGAAGTTATGGGAAGAGACGCTGGATTTATTGCGCTTCGATCTGGAATAGCTACTGGAGCTGAAGCAGTTTTAATGCCAGAAAGTAAAACAAGTGTAGATCAATTGATAACCATTCTCAAACAAGGTAGAGCGCTGAAAAAAAATGCTAGTATAGTAGTTGTTGCAGAAGGAGATGACGTAGGAGGGGCTTTCAAATTAGCTGATGCCGTTAAAGAAAAAGGGTTCAGTGATTACGAAATTAAAGTAAGTATACTTGGTCATATTCAAAGAGGTGGAAGACCAACTTGCATGGAAAGAGTGAGAGCTAGTCAAATGGGGATGGCAGCTGTAGAAGGACTAATTAATAATAGAAAAGGAGAAATGATTGGTATTATCCATGATGAAATCGTTTTTACTCCATTTGAACAAGCTACCAAACATCACTCTCAAATCAATAAAGCGATGTTAGATATGGTGAAGATATTAGGATGAAACAAGCAATTAAGGCAGCCCTTTCCCTATCAGGTATCATTTGGTTATTTTTCATAATTGATTGGATTCCAGGAATTCAACTCGGAGCATATGGCTTATACCCGCGACACGTTGATGGATTAGTGGGAATTATTATGGCACCCCTAATTCACAGTGGTTGGGGACACTTGCTTTCTAATACTCCTCCTATCTTGTTTTTGGTAGGTCTTATTTTCTTTTTTTACCGCCCCATAGGGTTACCAGTACTCCTTTTTATTTGGTTAAGCACCGGAATTTTAGTTTGGATTTTCGGAAGACCAGTTTACCATATAGGTGCAAGTGGAGTACTTTACGGTTTGGTCGCTTTCGTATTTTGGAACGGAATTTTTAGAAGAGACGTCAAATCAATTGCATTATCTCTACTCGTTCTTTTTTATTTTGGAAGTCTCATCACAGGCATTCTGCCAGGTCAGGAAGGTATTTCGTGGGAAAGCCACCTTTTAGGAGGTATAAGCGGAATCATTACAGCTTATCTATTCCGCAATAAAACGAAACCTCCTCTTGATGAAAGTGAAGGAATCAATCAAGAGGAGGAAGCTCATTATTTTCTCGAAAGAGATATTTTTGACAAATAAGGGTTATGCGCGCTCAAAGTGCAAATCCTCATACATTTTTTGAAGTTTCTTACGAGCGAAAAAAATTCTACTTTTTATGGTTCCTAATGGAGAATCTAACTCTTCAGAAATTTCCTCGTATTTATATCCTTCATATGCCATCATAAAAGGCCTTCTAAAATCATCTGGTAATGCATCGACCATTCCCATTAATTCCCGCATCGTCATATTATGCTCTCCATCATTTTCAACTACTCTATCACCGGAATTAATGTAATAATCATTAGGAGTCTGATCAATAATCATATTTCTCCTGGTCTTTTTGCGGTAATCATTAATGAATATGTTCCGCATAATAGTAATGGACCAGGCCTTGAAATTAGTGCCTTGACGAAATTTCTCGGCATTACTGAGAATTCTAATTGCTGTATCTTGAAACAAATCCTCGGCATCATCTGTATTGGCTGTTAGCTTTAAGGCAAAGGCTCGAAGTGAAACAGTTATCTCATCTATCTGTCTTTGTACATCCCTTAAAACAGCTTTAGAAATTGTATGTGTCATTGGGCTTGGGTTTTGTTATTTATTTTTACAAATATACGATAAAACTTTAAATTAAACAAGTTGTTTAGAAACTTAACGGCTTGAATTTGTTGATATTATATTATTTTTAACCAAACTTTTACCAAGTGTTAATATTTTTAACAATTCTATAGATAAATGGAAATTTTCTTACCCAGCAATATCCGATGTCTTCGGCAACGAATGAAATGGAGTCAAGAGGAATTAGCTCTTCAAATTGGCCTCAATCGAGGAAATATTGCCTCCTACGAAAATGGAACAGCAGAACCCAAGATTTGTAATCTCCTCAAACTGTCCAATCTTTTTGGTGTTTCAATCATCGCCTTAACCCAAGAAGATTTTTCTAAAATAGAAACCCCCTCCTTGAATAATAAGTCCGAATCCAATAATCCATCCTTAACAACCATCCAAAAAGAAGCCAACCAACTTTCCGAAGTCATGAAAAGCCTACATACTTGTTGCATTTACAAAAAAGCCTCACTTCGTGAAATTTCTAATGACGCTCAAATAATAATGATGCACTTTGAACAGTTATATGAAGCATCTCAACATTTATTAGAAAAACATCTTCAGCTAATTCAGTTTTTAGAGAAAAAAAGGACTTAATTTTCCTGTATGCGCTTTGTACTTGTACTCACCATAACCATTTTTCTAGGTATCTCTCCTGCAGCAGCTCAGGATACCTGGCCTTTTTTTCAAAATTATTCCGAAGCTAGATTTAAAGCGCAACAAAGTCAAACTCCATTGTATGTGCATTTCACTGCTTCATGGTGTATGCCCTGCATTTGGATGGCAGAAAACAGCTATCAAAATGAACAAGTGCTGAGTCAGTTGAATTCAATGGTTCCCGTCAGCGTTGATATAGAATCCAATGAAGGTAAAATCCTTCGAGAAAAATTTCAAATTGAAATACTACCCACCCTACTAATCGTCGATGCCCAAAATGAACAAATTATAGCCAGAAAGGAAAAATCTCTGTCTGGGGCAGATCTTTACTCATGGTTAAATGAAGTACTAACTGCTCCTGTACCCAACTCCTTTTTTATTGAGGTAGGTCAGTATTTAAATTTAGCTGAAGCTTATCAAGCTCAAGAAATAATTCAAAAAATAGTGCAAGAAAAGATAGCCCTTAAGGAAAAAGACACCTTTTATTATTTACTATTAGGAAATTTCTCCTCCGAAGAAATCGCTCAAAATAAATTATCTCAAATACGTGATCTAGGGATAAATGGTCAAATCAAATCCTTTTGACAATTCATTCCAAAATGAAAAAACGCTCCTTATACCTGCTGTTTCAATTATATTTTTTCCTGAGTTATTCCCAGAACCCTCAACCTGTTCATCTTCCCATTCAAACAACCAATCGCAGTAATGTCAATTGCACTCAAAGGCCCGGCAAACTATCATTTGGGAAATTTAATGGCCAATCCAATAGGCTTTCATTCAGTGAAATCATCTTGTGTTACGGCGATTCATTAGAGCTGATCAATACGGGTTCAGATTTATCTAATGACCCTAATCCCAGCACCCCTCCAGGAGTAGGTTACGCGCTGTTCAATTGCGCACCAGTAGGATCTTCTATTCAATACCATCTCGATAGTATTATTGCCAATCAACCCTGCCTCAATACCCTTCCTAGCTACCAGGCACCCAATTCCTCTGCCCAAAACCTGACAGGTCCCTTTTGGATAATCGCTGACCAACCTAATGGTAATATTCAATTATTCAATCAAGGGCAACTTCAGTATGGCTTTAATAATGGAAAACCCATTACAGTTTGGATAGCTCCCATTACATTGG
>JBEAPR010000039.1:0-10593 GCA_041164265.1 Bacteroidota bacterium
TTGAGCAAACAAAGGGAACGAAAAGCTTCCTTGTCCGATAATCTGCCAGTTCCATCTGTCTTTGCCACCAAATGCAGTTTGATGGGCACATATACCACGTTAGTGCGAGGTGAAATACTTGCTAATTGATTTTCTTCCAATCGCTTTGTGGTTAAAGACTCGGCAAAAGCAGTATTGCCGCAAGTGTATACGGGCACCTGACCGGAGACGATGGTAAAGACAAAAAAGACAACAGAAAAGAGGTAGGCAAACTTCATAGTTAACTAATCAATTGTTCAGCTAACAATTTTACAATCTTTTTTGTTTTTTAGATACTTTTTGTTGTTTACTTTTATTGACTAATTAAATAACCTAAACAAAAATGAATAAAGTAACCATCGTGGGAGCCGGCAATGTAGGAGCTACCTGTGCCAACGTATTGGCACATAAAGATTTTTTAAAAGAAGTTGTTTTAGTAGATATTCAAGGCGACTTTGCTAAGGGTAAAGCTTTAGATACGTGGCAACAGGCTCCTATAGACAATTACAGCACTCAATTAACTGGAACTGATAATTATTCAGATACAGCAGGTTCAGATATTGTGGTCATAACAGCAGGTGTTCCCAGAAAACCTGGAATGAGTAGAGATGATTTGATTGCAACCAATGCCAAAATTGTAAAAACAGTAACAGAAACTGTTATCAAACATTCACCTGATGCCATTATTATCATTGTTTCCAATCCTTTAGATGTTATGACATACGCTGCTTACGAAGCCAGCGGTAAAGATTCAACCAAAGTATTTGGTATGGCTGGAATTCTTGATACAGCTCGATATAGAGCTTTTTTAGCCACTGAATTAAATGTTTCTCCTAAGGACATTCAAGCATTACTGCTTGGAGGACATGGAGATACCATGGTTCCTTTACCTAGATATACTACAGTTGCGGGTATTCCTGTAACCGATATGGTAGCTGAAGATACCTTAAATGCCATCATAGAAAGAACAAAAAAAGGTGGGGGAGAATTGGTACAGTTAATGGGTACGTCTGCTTGGTATGCACCGGGAGCTGCTGCGGCTCAAATGGTCGAAGCTATTATTAAAGACGAACAAAGAATTTTCCCATGCTGCGTAAGATTGGAAGGGGAGTATGGAATGAATAATATTTTCTTAGGAATTCCAGTGAAATTGGGAAGAAATGGAATCGAGCAGAAAATTGAGTTGAATTTGAATGATGCAGAAATGAAACTGCTCCAAGAATCTGCTGAACACGTAAAATCCGTTATGGATGTTTACGACAAAATGGATGTATAATATTTTAGTTTTTATATGAATTCTTTTGTTACCTCAAGGGAAACCCTCCAGAATATGACGACCAATATTGGTAAAACTGTTCTGGAGGTCTCTTCCGAACAACCTGTCATGTTAGTTTTTCTAAGACATTTTGGTTGTACTTTTTGCAGAGAAGCATTGGCAGATATTTCCAAAAAAAGAAAATCTATTGAAGAATCTGGCTTTGCTATTATTTTCGTTCACATGTCAGATGGAGAAACCGCAGAATCTTATTTCAAAAAGTATCACCTTCCCAACTCTATTCACGTTAGTGATCCAGAGTGCAAGTTCTACCAATCTTTCGGTCTAACTAAGGGAACTTTTACCCAACTATTTGGTTTATCTTCTTGGATAAGGGGATTTGAATCCTCAGTATTAAAGGGCAACGGTGTCGGACCGATTATGGGAGATGGCTTTCAAATGCCAGGAGTTTTTGTGATTACTGAAGGAACTATTAGGGAAAGTTTCATACACAAAATAGTTTCAGATCGGCCAGACTACGAGGATTTGCTGCAGTGTTGTGTAGATCAATAATTAAATTAAAATCATGATTGGATGGGTGTATGGAGCTGCTTTACCGGAGGATGGCGAAAGCCCATTTAATCGGCTGCTCAAGATTTTTCAGGAATTAATTTTATACACATCAGGTGATGTGCAGGAAGCTTTGTCATGGTTAACCCAGCTAGATAAAGAATATCAACTATCTACCAAAGACTACAGCATCGGAGATTTTATACAAGATCTTATCGATAAGGGTTTTCTGCAACAAGAACAAAATGCAGCTGGAGGATTTGCGCCTTCGGCAAAAATGGAAATTGGACTCCGACAAAAAGCGCTAGGAGATATTTTTGGACAGATCAAGAAAAGTAAAAGAGGTAACCACAGTACTAATGCATTTGGAAGAGGAGATGAACATACTTCTGAATTAAAACCGTTTGAATTTGGAGACCCTCTAGATCAAATTGCAGTGAGTGAATCTCTTCGCAATGCTCAAATCAATCATGGGGTACAAGACTTCAAACTGACCCATGACGATTTAGAAGTAAGGGAAACCAGATATCAAAGCCAAATGAGTACGGTCTTGATGATTGATATCTCTCATTCAATGATCCTTTATGGAGAAGATCGAATAACGCCAGCCAAAAAAGTTGCAATGGCATTGGCGGAATACGTAACTACTAGATTCCCTAAAGATACCCTAGATATTATTGTCTTTGGTAACGATGCATGGAGAGTTGAAATCAAAGACCTTCCCTACCTCCAGGTTGGACCTTATCATACCAATACTGTAGCTGGACTAGAACTGGCCATGGATATATTGCGCCGACATAAAAATCCAAACAAACAGATTTTTATGATAACAGATGGGAAACCTACCTGTATTAAAAAAGGAAAAAAATACATCAAAAACAGCTTCGGTTTAGATAGGATGATCGTTAATAGAACACTAAATCTTTCAAGACAGTGCCGTAAACTCCAAATCCCCATCACTACATTCATGATAGCGAATGATCCCTACCTGGTTCAATTCGTTAACCAATTTACCCAAGCTAATAATGGAAAAGCCTTTTACAGTAATCTTAAAGGGCTGGGAGAATTCATTTTTAGAGATTTTAAAAACAACCGCAAATAGGTTTATACTTTTCTACTGGATTAAATCGTTAATATCCCTATGAAAAGAATATTTCTAGTATCCCTACTTAGCTTCGGATTTTTGCTATCTCTTGTAGCCCAAACTTCTATTTCGAAGGAAAGTGCTTTATCAGTTTTAGAGGATACCCTAAATGTTTTATCCTACTCATTTATCAATGATGTGGATCCCAATAACAGGTTTGCCTCCTGTAACGTCTTTATAAAAAAGTTGGTTGTTGGGCTTAAAGAAATTAATTCTTTTGATTACCCTTTTGAACGGTTATCCTCTATCTCTATTCAATATCCATCTGATAGTTCTTTTAGAATTTTTAGCTGGCAATTAAAAGTGGAGCCGGGAAACTACAGACATTATGGAGCGATTCAAATGAACTCAGCAGATCTTCAACTTTTCCCATTAATAGATCGATCATTTGAATTTTCTACCCCAGAAGATACCGTAATTACCAACCGGGAAAAATGGTATGGAGCGCTGTATTACAAAATTATTGCTCACCCTACTTCGAAACCTACTCATTATCTTCTTTTCGGATTAGATGGTTATGATGACTTAAACAGAAGGAAAATTATAGAAGTACTCTATTTTGAAAATGGAAATCCAATATTTGGAAAAAAGGTATTTGATGATACCTATGATCCTTCTTTTGCTAATAAAACTAGAATTGTAGTAGAATACAGTGCAGATGCAGTAACCAGAGTTAATTTTGATGAACAATTAGAAATGGTCATTCACGATCATATTATAGACTTGGACGGCAAAAAATTGCCAGATGGAAGCTATGTGGGTTTTAGGGCGAATCAAGGTAAATGGGAACGAGTGGATAAAGTTTTTAATCAAAGAAGCGCAGTTCCTCCTGGATTGGAAAATACTCGACCTAATAAGGAACAATTCGATTTATTTGGGAAGAAAATCAATAAGAATTAATGCATTCTATCTCCTCTCAAAGCCAATTCATCCATAATTTCAGCTTCTCGCTTTAAATATTCTTGCCAGCGTTTTTTTACGCGTTCTTCCCCAAAATACTTTTTAGCTAAATCAATAAAAAGTCGATAATGCCCCGCTTCCGATACCATAAATTTATGGTAGAAGTCTTTTAAGTGTTCATCGTTTATATATAGAGATAACAATCTAAACCGCTCACAGGAGCGAGCTTCAATTAAAGCGCAAATCAAAAGTCTTTCCAAGAGCTTATCATCGCGACTTCCCCCCTTTTTTTGAAAATCTAAAAGTTTATTGACATACTCGTCTTTACGCTGTCTGCCCAATTTCAGATCCCTCCTCGATAGTTCTTTTAGAACCATTCTAAAGTGCCCCCATTCTTCCGTTACAATAGGTGCTAATTCACTGACCATCTCTTCCCGTTCAGGATATTGTTGGATTAATGAAATACACGATGTTGCAGCTTTCTGTTCACAATAAGCGTGGTCTGTTAAAATTTCTTCTAATTCCATTTCGGCCAAATTAACCCACCTAGGATCCGTTGGCAATTTCAAACCTAGCATCTTAACTGCATCCTGACTGGTTTCCATGGTATTTTAATTTTCTAAACAATTGATTTGATGGCTGAAAAAATCCACTTGATAGGCTTCGTATCGCTCGTATCCACTGCTCCAAAAAACAGTAAAGGCACTGATTTCCGAATTTTTAAGAGTATTAATTAATGCTGGATCAATAGGGTAGTGCACATTATAGGTTAATTCTTCCTTGGCAATATTATAACTTCCACCATCCATTACCTGTGAGCGTAGCAAGGCTTTTTCTCCAGATAATAATTCCACCGTCAAAATGCTTCCTTTCTCGATAAACCCATAGGCTTCTCTAGCATTGGGATAGGCAAAAGTAAATTGCAGGGTCAAAAATACCATATCCTCGTCTAAGCTTGATAAATAAGCCTCACATCTTAAGTAATCTTTTCCTTTCAAAAAAGGCCTGAGCCTTTCATCAGTATGAACAAACAATAACGTCTCCTTCAAATCTTTTCTTCCGGAATCAACATGGGCAAATTCACATTCCTTTTCTGGAGGAGAGACAATTTTATGGTGTTTGATCTCCTCATAGGGTAGAAACCCTACATCCAACCATTTTATTTTTTCAAAAAATTCATCTTGCTCCTGACTGGGAAGATTCACCTCTTCGATGATATCTGGAGGAGCATTCAAATCCATAACCTCCAATAAATTTCCCTTATTGGTTAAATCTTCTGCTTTTTTGGAGGTTTCATAGGCATTTAAAACATCCTTGGAAGCTTGGCGCTCTTGCTCTTCTGCTACGGCCAACCTCTTTCGCAACTGTTCTGCATGTATAGGGTCATAGGTTGGTTGACTAATAAATTTTTGATATTCAGATTCTAATTCTTCTCGTTTGACTTTAGCTTCTAAAGCCATCTCATTAGCTATCCTAGTAGCTTCCAAAGCAAGTTGAGCATTTCTGAATGCAATTTTTTGGGCATCTTGTTCAGTAGCTGGCATAGGATTGTCCATCGGACCAATTAAACCCGTGAAAACAGGATATAATTGGGAACTATCAGAAAAAATTCCATAAGGATCTTTTCCAATACCCGACTCCTTCTGATTGGATAGTAAGTTGAAAAACTGCCAACTCCCATCTGGGTAAACTATAATTTTTTCCCCTTTTTCATTTTCCCTGATTTCCTGGGTCCATCCATAATGAAAGAATAGGAATCCAAAGAAAAATGTCAAAAGCAAAATTTTAATAACTTGCATACTACAAAATTGCAAACTTTTATCAAGGTAATAAAGTCTTTTTTAGCTTTAAAGGTTTCCCATGATGGAATTTTTTCCTTTGTTTAATATTGGTTTCCTACAAGTTAGGATTTGGGATATTTTAGATATTCTTATTGTAGGGTATCTGATCTATCAAATCTACAAACTCCTCAAAGGAAATATTGCATTTAATATTTTTATAGGGGTTCTTATTCTCTACATGATTTATTGGCTGGTCAAGGAACTAAAAATGGATCTACTTGCCGCTGTTTTAGACCAATTTGTAAGTGTAGGAGTTATCGTCATTATCATTATCTTTCAACCAGAGGTACGCCGGTTTCTGCTGTTTTTGGGTAATACCACCATCAAACAAAGATCGAATTTTTTGAAAAAACTGCTGGATAAGAATTTTGAAGATGATCAAAAGAACCTTCAAGCTATTGATTGGCTATGCAACGCCCTTATTGAGCTTTCACTAAAAAAAATTGGAGCTATAGTGGTCATGATCAAAGGTACTGATTTAGAAGGTATTGTAACTGGGGGAATCCCATTGAACGCCTCCATTTCGGAACAGTTAATCCTCAGTATTTTTAATAAAAATAGTCCATTACACGACGGAGCAGTTATTATTGACAATGGTCAAATTAAATCGGCTTCGGTTGTTCTCCCCGTCAGCGAGAAACCTGAGCTATCCCCTTTATTAGGCCTTCGTCACCGTGCTGCCGTTGGTCTTACAGAAAGAACCAATGCCGCCGTGTTCGTAGTATCTGAGGAAACTGGAAAAATTTCTTTTGCTGAAAATGGAATTTTACGTAACGGTATTTCAAAAGATGAATTAATGGAATTGCTGAAGACCCATTTTTATTAATTCATTATATTGAGAGTAAATTTCACTTACCAATTCAAAATGGATAAAACGCAACACTATTTAAAAGCCCATAGCAAAAGATTTTTAGAAGAACTTTTTGAATTACTTCGAATTCCTTCAATCAGCGCAGATTCCAAATTTAAAGGGGAAGTGAGAAAAGCGGCAGAATGGGTAAGGGCACATCTTCAAAAAATTGGAGCCGATGAAGTGCAACTCTTTGAAACACCTGGACACCCCATAGTTTTTGCGCAAAAAATGATCGATCCTAACTTGCCTACAGTTTTAGTTTATGGCCATTATGATGTGCAACCACCAGATCCTTTGGACTTATGGGAAAGTGGTCCTTTTGACCCTGTAGTAAAGAAGACAGAAGCGCATCCCCAAGGGGCTATTTTTGCTAGAGGCGCATGCGATGATAAGGGACAATTTTTCATGCACCTAAAAAGTTTTGAAGCGTTAATGGCTTCAGATGAATTGCCTCTGAATATTAAATTTTTAATTGAAGGAGAGGAGGAAATAGGATCTGATCATTTGGAAAGTTTCTGCAGAGAACATAGGGATTTACTCGCTACAGATACCGTTTTGATTTCTGATACCTCTATGCTCAGTAATGATCATCCATCTATCACAACCGGTTTGAGAGGTTTGAGCTATTTAGAAGTGGAAGTCACTGGTCCCAATAAAGATTTGCACTCAGGCGTCTATGGAGGTGCAGTAGCTAATCCCATTAATATTTTGAGTCAAATGATCGCTAGCCTACAGGATGAAAATAATAGAATTACGATACCTGGATTTTACAACGATGTAGCTGCTGTTTCCGATGAGGAACGAATGCAAATGAATAAGGCGCCATTTGACTTGGAAGAATACCAAAATTTATTGGAGATTCAGTCCATTCATGGAGAAGCTGGTTACACGACTTTAGAAAGAACTACCATTCGCCCTACCTTAGATGTTAATGGAATATGGGGGGGATATATCGGAGAAGGGGCCAAAACGGTATTGCCTTCCAAGGCCTATGCTAAGATAAGTATGAGATTGGTTCCCTTTCAAAATCCAGAGAAGATCACTGAATTGTTTACCGACCACTTCAACTCCATAGCCCCTCCATCCGTAAAAATTAAGGTTACCCCGCATCACGGCGGACACCCGGTGGTGACCCCAATTGATACACCAGAATACCAGGCCGCTCAGAATGCTATGGAAACCACCTTCGGTAAAAAACCCCTCCCTCTTAGAAGTGGGGGAAGTATTCCCATAGTAGCCCTATTTGAAAATGTACTGGGTGTTAAGACTGTTTTACTCGGATTTGGTTTGGACACGGATGCTATTCATTCTCCAAACGAGCATTATGGTTTGTTTAATTTCTATAAAGGGATCGAAACCATCCCTCATTTTTTGGATAATTACGCTAAACAAAAAAAATTATGAAAAAAAATAGCTTATTCTTACTCACCTTCCTTTGTTTGACTTCTTTAATGGCTCAAGGACCATTTGACTCAGATATCCAAGAAGTTGAAGAAAAAGTCATTCAGTGGAGAAGACATCTCCATCAAAATCCTGAATTATCTAATCGAGAATTTGAAACAGCTAAGTATATTGAACAACACTTAACAGCCTTAGGAGTAGAGGTCCAAACTGAGGTAGCTCATACCGGAGTAGTTGGTGTTTTGCGTACTGGGAGACCCGGACCAACGATTGCATTAAGGGCCGATATGGATGCCTTACCGGTTGTGGAAAGAGTCGATTTGCCATTTGCTTCCAAAGTGAAAACTACTTATCTGGGTAAAGACGTTGGCGTTATGCACGCTTGTGGACATGATACCCACGTAGCTATGCTTATGGGGGCAGCTGAAGTCTTAGTCAAAAATAAAAATCAGCTAAAAGGTAATGTAGTTTTTATCTTTCAACCAGCTGAAGAAGGGGCTCCGATAGGAGAAGAAGGAGGCGCAGCTTTAATGGTCAAGGAAGGGGTTCTTAAAAATCCAGATGTGGAGGTGGTTTTTGGAATTCATATCAATTCTATGACAGAAATCGGAAAGGTAAGGTACAAACCAGGAGGGACAATGGCTGCTGCAGATCAATTTAATATTAAGGTAAATGGCAAACAAACGCATGGTTCAACGCCATGGACAGGAATCGATCCTATTACCATTGCTGCTCAGATTATCCAAGGCCTCAATAATATTGTAAGTAGGCAAATGCCTTTAACCAATGAAGCCGCAGTAATTACCGTAGGAAAAATTGACGGGGGAGTACGCAATAATATAGTACCCGAAAGTGTAGAAATGATTGGAACCATTAGAACCTTGGATACAGAAATGCAAAAATCTATACACCAAAGAATCAAAACTACTGCAGAAAATATTGCTGAAGCATGGGGAGCTACAGCGGATGTCCAAATTATTACTGGATACCCAGTAACCTACAATAATCCTGAACTAACAGCTGAAATGCTGCCGACTGTAAAGGCTACAGCAGGAGCAGACAATGTCATTTTAGCCAAAGCAGTAACCGGAGCAGAAGATTTTTCATTTTATGCACAGGAAGTCCCCGGTTTATTCCTTTTCTTAGGTGGAATGCCCAAAGGTTTAGATCCAAGTCAAGCTGGACCCCATCACACTCCTGATTTTTTTATTGATGAAAGTGGCCTCAAACTAGGGGTAGGCTTATTTTGTAATTTAGTAGTTGATTATATGGATAAGCACTAATGATGAAAATAACCAAACTTGGGATTACTTTTCTATTGGTAAGTTTACTTTGGGGATGTCAAAACCATAGCGAACCAATGAGTTCAACATCTGTTTTTGATTGGCAAGGTCACCGAGGAGCTAGAGGATTGATGCCGGAAAATTCTATTCCAGCATTTCTTAAAGCCTTAGAATATCCTGCCATACAAACCTTAGAATTAGACCTGGCAGTAAGCAAAGACCTTCAACTTATAGTCAGTCATGAACCATGGCTATCGCCTAATATTTGCCTGAATCCATCAGGAGACTCACTTTCGATTAACCCTGAAGAGGAGGTTTTGATTTTTCGACTAACAGCATCAGCAATTAAAGACTATGATTGCGGTAGTTTGACGCCTAAGGAATTTCCAAATCAACAATCTGTGTCTGTCGTCAAACCAACATTAGAGGAAGTTATCAACGCAGTCAGAACTTATTGTACAGAGAAGAATAGACCATTTCCTAATTTCAATATAGAGATAAAAAGCCAACCCAATTGGGATGAAATCTATACGCCAGCCATAGGGGATTATGTGAATCTGGTAGCTAAAAGTTTAGATCGCTTCAATATAAGAGAAGTAACCAATATTCAATCATTTGATGTTAGACCACTCCAGATATTGCACGAATTAGATCCCACCATCCCGCTTTCTTATCTGATTTATGAAAAAAAATCTTTGTCAGAGCATATTGAAGATTTAGGATTTACGCCAAGAATTATCAGTCCCCACTATAAGATATTGGATGAAGATTTTATCTCACAAGCTAAAGATGCGGGGATGAAAATGGTCCCCTGGACAGTAAACGAAACCGAGGATATGGAGAATTTGATAGCAATGGGGATAGATGGTATCATAACGGATTATCCAAATAAAATTCCAAAATAATGTTTCAATCAAAAATTGCAGGTATCGGCCATTTTGTTCCTGAATGGGAGGTGACCAATGATGATTTAACCAAGGTAATGGATACCTCTGATGAGTGGATTGTCGAAAGAACAGGGATTCAATCTAGGAGATATGGAAAACGACATGAGGAAACTACCGCAGTCTTGGGAACAAAAGCGGCAATAGCAGCAATTGAAAATGCTGGAATAGAAAAGAATGAAATTGATTTTATTGTTTTTGCAACCCTTAGTCCTGATTATTTCTTTCCTGGCTGTGGCGTTTTACTCCAAAGAGAATTGGGGATCACCAAAACTGGAGTAGGGGCATTAGATATTAGAAACCAATGTTCTGGATTCATTTATGCGCTTTCTGTTGCAGATCAATTTGTAAAAACTGGGATGTATAAAAATGTTTTGGTAGTTG
>JBEAPR010000040.1:0-3010 GCA_041164265.1 Bacteroidota bacterium
TTTGCGGGTGTGGTGTTAACGGCTAGCACAATAGCCTTCCAAGCTATTGGTACGGGTTCGAATCCCGTCACCCGCTCCAATCAAAAACGCACCCATTGGGTGCGTTGTTGTAAGCTTAAAGTTATTTACTAAAGAAATCTCTTTGTTACTTTATCAATTCGGCTTTTCTTAATAAATTTATCAAACTTTCGATAACTTTTAGAAAGATATTTTCCAAGAATATTAAGTTTAATGGATGCTGTGGTCATAATTTATCTCTTTGCCAATAAATTTTGTTTTAGTAATGAGCAATATTCAGAATATTTTTGAGCAGTTTGTTTTTTTCTTTGATCTATTAAGAAATCAACCTGCGCTTCACATGTCTTAATTGGGTCTATGGTTTTGGAAGTTAAAAATTGAATATAATCATGATGTAGTCCAAATTTAACAACGTCAGCATATTCTGACTTAATGTCAGTTCTGATAAATATTTCACCACCATTACTTGATTTAAAACATCCCAACGCTTTTTGGGGGCAATTATTTTCCACTGCAGAAGAACTCAGAATGATAGCTATATCATTAGTTGGCTGGTTATTTGCAAAGATATTTGAATTAGCGATAAGTAAAAGTGCAGCAAGCATCTTTATATTTTTAATATGTGACATCTATATCTCCTTTGTGACATTTGTGTGACATATATTGAATTTAAATGACATAAATTAATTTGTCAATAAAATTAATAACAAAAAAAGCGGGCTGAAGCCCGCTTTACATTGTCTGACCTGGGGAAATTAACATGAAGGAGAATCAAAGGTCAGTATCTATTTGACCTACTAATTTAAAAAAAGTTCTTAAGATTAGCTTTTTTTTGTAAAAAAATATGCTGAGATTAATAAAATAACAGTAGGAATAGCATAAAGAGCTATCATGAGCAATTTATTAATCATTGCTGCCTTCTGCTGATGAGTCAGGTCTTCGGGTATCTCCAAAGCCATAATGGTAATTATTTTTTAGGACTATACTTTCCAGCGATGTACCTGGTCCATGAAGGTAAATTTTTTGATTTAAATCATTCAGTTCATTTATGATGGAAGAGTTTAGTCCTTTCTCAACACCTATCACATCAGGTTTCCATTGATGATGAATTCGGGGTTGGATGGTTGCATCCGATACCTCCATGTCAAACTCGATAACATTTAAAATCATTTGCAAAACAGTGGTAATGATTCTGGATCCACCTGGTGACCCAGTAACCAAGTAAGGTTTATCATCTTTAAAGACAATGGTGGGAGTCATAGAACTAAGAGGGCGCTTGAATGGTTCTATTTTATTGGCTTCACCACCAAGCAGTCCAAATTGATTAGGTATTCCCGGTGCAGCAGCAAAGTCATCCATTTCGTTGTTTAATAAAAATCCTAAGCCCTCAACTACCACTTTTGCTCCGTAGCTTGAATTAATGGTATAGGTATTGGATACCGTGTTACCAAATCTATCAGAGACTGAAAAATGGGTTGTTTCAAGGCCTTCTGTGGGTAGTATCGCCCCTGGATAGATTGCATCAGAGGCTGTTGATTTCCCTATTTCGATGTTATTGGCTATCAGATTTGCATAGGTTTCATCAATCAATGCTTGAACAGGGACTTCATAAAAATCAGGATCTCCTAAATACTTTGACCTGTCAGCATAGGCATATTTCATAGATTCTGCGAGTAATAAGATATAGTCTTTTGAGTTATGCCCAAGAGTTTTAAGTTTAAAGTTCTCTAAGATATTAAGCATCTGAATCAGATGCACTCCACCTGAAGAAGGAGGGGGCATAGTGATAATTTTAAAGTCTTTGTATTTGCCTACTAATGGCTCTCTCCATACAGCCTTATAGTTATTTAGGTCATCCTCTGTAATCAAGCCGCCATTTTTTTTCATGGCTTGGGCAAACATTTTTGCTGTTTTCCCTTTATAAAATCCATCCCTTCCATTATTAGCGATTCTAGTTAACGTTGCAGCCAAATCTTTTTGAACTAGAAGGTGCTGGGATTTTAAAGGATATTCTTGAAAAAATATTTCAACCGTTGAAGGAAATTTTTTCATAGAGCTGTATGCTTGATTTAAGCTATCTGCCATAAATGGACTGACTTTAAAACCTTGTTTGGCCAATTTAATTGCAGGTTGAATTAAATCTTTCCATGGCAGGGAACCAAACTTTTGGTGCGCTTCCCACATTCCTGATACGGTACCGGGAACCCCGCCTGATAGATATCCAAGTCTAGAAGTGGTTTGGTTTACGCTACCATCCTCATTAAGATACATATCTCTGTGGGCAGAAGCTGGCGCCATTTCTCTATAATCCAACGCATAGTTTTTATTTTCTTGTGCATTGTGTAAAACAATAAATCCACCACCTCCAATGTTGCCTGCTCTTGGGAGTACTACCGCCAATGCAAATGCTACCGCGACAGAGGCATCTATTGCGTTACCCCCTTGATCCAAGATTGATTTACCAACTTGGGTTGCAAGATAATGTTGAGTTACTACCATTCCATTGCTGGCAACCGAAGGATGGATAATAGAATTTGTATTTAGAATCTGAGCTTGAGTATTAAAACTCAACAGTAATGCAAAAATTACCTTTCTCATGTAAGAAGGCCTCCATCCACTCTTAAATCAACACCGTTTATGTGGATAGCATCCTCAGATGCTAGGAATGCAATGACGCTTGCCACTTCATTGGGGGTTCTGTTAACACCGTCTATTGGCATGATTTTTTTTAGTAATCTGGCATCAAAGCCATCTGGCAACCTATTGTTTTCAGTCATCGGAGTTTCAATAGAAGCCGGACAAACACAGTTCACGTTTAAACCCTGCATTCCGTATTCTATAGCTAAGTTTTTTGAGAATGCACTAATTCCGCCCTTGGAAGCGCTGTAGGCAGCAGTCCATGCATGAGCGCCGAGGGCTGCCGTTGATGATACATTCACAATATTACCTTTGGATTCAAGTAGGAGAGGGAGCGCATATCTGCACATAAAAA
>JBEAPR010000041.1:0-12329 GCA_041164265.1 Bacteroidota bacterium
CCTCCTTTTGTTGCATGTATGAAGTTAAGGCTTGCTCAGCAGAATGTAACGACAACTGGTTTTGCGCTTCCAAATCCTTCAACCGCTTGTATTCCTGCTCCCCCAACCGCTGTTCTAAAACCTGAGCAATACTTTCCCACCCTTTACCCAAGATATGCTCATTCAATTCACCCACCAAGTCCTCATGACTCAAATTAAGCTCCGCTAATACACCTTTCTGCACCTTTAGCTGCTTATTCAGACCAGCCAATCGATCTCCTGCCAATTTCCACTCACTGCGGTACTTTTCACACACCTGCCCGATATCACTCCCTTCAATCAAGCTATCCTTTTCCTTTGCCAATCGAATTCCTTCATCGTAAAAATGCTCTAATTCCACTATTAACGGCCAGCATTCCTCCACCGTTTTTATTCTAGTAGTAGATGCTCCATATTCTTTCAGCGCAATTTTCTGTTCCTCTAATCGCACTGCAAGTTCACCCCCATTCAAAGTACTCGACCACGCCCATTTCTCCTCCAAATCCTTAATCCTCTGAGCCAATTCTCCTTTTTTAATTTCCAGTTCCTGAAATCTATCACTTGACCTTGACAACTGCTCCTCCTTGGCCTTTAATACCCCGCTCAAAGCACTAATCCTTTCACGCAAATCATTTTGCCGTTGTTCCAAATCTATCAATTTATCGTACCGATCTTCTCCACTCTCTGGCTCGGACTTCAACCAAGGATGCTCTTCCGAACCACATAAAGGACAGGGCTGACCCTCTTTCAAATCAGCGCGGAGTGCTGTCAGACGCTCTCTAATGTCATTATTATTTTGGGCCATTTTTTCCAATTGATACTCAGCCTCTACCTCCGCCAATTCCTTTTGCCCATCCCTTACCTCAGCAGGAATTTGAACCAATCGCCCAGATAATTCTGTTTTTTCCTTTTGCTCCTCATCCATGCTTTTATTAATCCCATCCAATTGATCCAACCAGTCTCCTCTCCGATTCAAATCACCCAATTCAGCCGCCAATCGATCAGATTCTCCCTCTAAGTCTCCCAAGTCTATCCCCTGCAACTGCCCTTTTAAGGTAACAACCGTCTGATTCAATTCTTTTTGATATGTTTCAACCAACTGCCGAATTAGAGAGGGAGTATCCCTTCGGGAAAAATCGACCTTCAATTCTTTAGCCTCTAATTTGGAAAAGACCTGACCATATTGACTCCTACAATCCATCCTCTTTCCTTCAATTTCCTCTACTTTTCTCTGAAATTCATTTAAGGCTTCCAAAACCTGTTCCGCAGCAACCTCCTTTTTCAGTAATCCTCCAATCTCCAATAATAAAGCCGATTGTTGTCCTTCATTTCCCTTCAATTCCCCCTTCAATCGCTCAATTCCCTGCTCCAATTCGCCTATTTTACCAATATTAGTTTGGTATTTCCCAAGAGATTCCGAAAAAGGCAAAGTAGCCTCATGAGCTTCAACTAAACCACCGTATTGATCTTTAAACTCAGCCCAAATTTGTTTTTTATTCGCAACCTCATTTTGTTGCATTTCCACTTCTGCCACTACTTTCTTCAACTCTTTTCGTAGTTGGAATTGTTGTCCTAGATATCCCTCCTTTTTTATCATAGTATCCAACTCCTCTACCATTTTATCAAAGGTCTGCTTTGTTTTTTCAAACACAGCCTCCTCCAATAATCTATCAGCAAACAATCCCCGCTTCGTTTGCAACTCCTCCAGTACTTTACCATACTGAGACTTCCTTTCAAAAGCTTTTATTCCTAATTGACGATAGATTCCCGTTCCGGTTATTTTCTCCAACAAAGCCCCTCTCTCAGCTCTCTTGGCATTTAGAAATTGAGCAAACTCCCCCTGAGCCAATAAAATAGATTTAATGAATTGGTCATAAGAAAGGCCAATGATTTCCTCATTAGCACCAGGCACTTCGCTCCTCTTATAATCGAGTACTTCAAGAGTACTGAGATTCTCCAAACGCATATCGTAATCCTTCAAATTTCCATTCCTATTGATGGAAATTTCCCAGTTAGATCGATAAGAAATTCCATTAGAGATATAGGTAACACTAGCGAAC
The DNA here is from genome assembly GCA_041164265.1 of Bacteroidota bacterium. Taxonomy (GTDB): domain Bacteria; phylum Bacteroidota; class Bacteroidia; order Chitinophagales; family Saprospiraceae; genus CALAZP01. The sequence goes on from JBEAPR010000041.1 coordinate 2,079, forward strand.
GCTTCTTGAGTATTACGAGTCATCAAAGCTCCTTGACTTTCAATGGTGTTTTTAGATATCTTACCCAATCTAGGTACTTGATTAAATAAAGCCAGAGCCATTACATCCAAAAGCGTACTCTTCCCACTGCCCGTAGGACCCGTAATAGCAAAGAGTTGACTCCCGTTTAATGGAGCTGTTGAAAAATCAATTTCATGTTCTCCCCTTAAAGCATTGATATTTTTAAAAACTATCTTTTGAATTTTCATAATTATTCAACCGAATTAATTTCTGCTATAATTTCATTAAATGCCTCCCAAACCAACTGAGTTGATTCCTCCTCAACTATTTCATCTTTTAAGAGCTTTTCGAATACCTCCCGTGGCTGCAACTCTTCTAATTCAGTTTGCACTGCAAAATGTTGGGTTATCCTATTGGGTGCATTTTTAAAACTAACTCTATGTTTGACTACCTCTACCCCTTCTTTTTCAAATTCGTGAACCATCTGGTCAAGTTCCATGATATGCAAAGCATTGTAATCCTCTTCCACCAGTTCCAATTCTACCAAGGTATCTAATACTCCAACTTTTTCAACCGCCTGCAACTGCCTTTTCAATTGATCCATAGGACCGCTAATTTTCAATAACTGGCGAAAGCGAGGAATCGGAACATGCTCTACTTGCCAGGTATCTGTATCCAAAACGAGCAGCCTTTTCTGATCTTCTTTCTCACTAAAGGAAAGGGGAATTGGCGATCCGCTATAATAGGTCGGTACGGCTCCAGACACCTGTTGAGGTCTATGAATGTGGCCCAAAGCTATGTATTGAAAATAGGTCCCAAAACCACTTGATTCAAAACTCGCTTCATTCCCAATTTGAATTTCACGTTCACTTTCCGAAGTGGTTGCGCCTGCGGCAAAAAGGTGTCCCATAGCAATAGCGGGAATGTCAGGGTAGTATTGTTCACACGCTTGAGCTGTTTGCTTAAAAACTTCAGCAATTCCCTCTCGAATAAGAGCTACTTTATTATTAATCTCCACTTTTTCTCCTGGAGAACGAAGATTGGATTCCCTCAAATAAGGCACTGCTGCAACCACTACCTTAATATTCCCTTCCTTTTCCCGAAGGGGAATCAATAAATCATTTAAATCGGTGGGCAAACTACCAATAACGTGTATATTCATCACTTCCAATAGCGGAGCAGGGGCATTCAATACCCTCGGAGAATCATGATTACCTCCAGTCATAATTACCTGGCAGTTTAAATCCCTCAAGGCTAATAACATATCAAAATAGGCCTTTTGAGCTTCACTAGATGGGGTGGCCAAATCAAAAATGTCACCTGATACCAAGATCACATCTATTTGAGCTTCCTCAATATAGGATACGAGCCAATCCTGAAAACATTTAAAATCCTCTAATAAATCATACTTATGTAACCGCTTTCCAATGTGCCAATCAGCTGTGTGTAATATTTTCATAAAGAGTAGATTGATGATAAACTAAAAGCCCTTTTAACAATAAAAATTCAATAAAATTAATTTTAAACCTAATTTAAACTTAAACTTTCAGGTTCAACTGAATTGTGGTATTTTACAAAATGCAAAGAAGAAAATTCATAAAAAAAGTATCTTGGATTAGTCTGAGCACTTTTTCAGCGGGAGGAATATTCTCAAGTTGTTCCAAAACTGAACTCTTAAAAGACGTTGAATTCGATGGAAAAGTTTTAATCATCGGCGCTGGGGCAGCTGGATTACATGCCGGTTATTTATTACAATCCAAAAATATTGATTTTGAAATTTTAGAGGCAGACGTTCGCTATGGAGGTCGGTTGGGTAGATTAGACGGTTTTAGTGATTATCCAATCGATACCGGTGCCCAATGGCTACATGGGAATAAAAGTGATTTAGGCCAACTAATTGAATCTGAGAAGGTAAAAATTACCCTAAATGATTCAGAATATACTTTTTGGTTTCAAAACCAATTAATCAAGAGTCTTCCAAAGGATCCATTCATTTTTGAAAAAGATAATTTGCCTGATGTTTCCTTTGCGGAATATGCTGCCGATGAAGGTTTTTCCAACGATTATGAATTTATCATTGAAGGAATAGCAGGAGACCAGGGAGCCGCTGCCACCAGAATTTCGGCCTATTGGAATAATAAGGAAGAAGAAAAATGGAATTCTGGAGATGAAGATTACAAATTTGAAGAAACCTTTTTCGATGTCATCGATCAACAATATGCAAAACCTATTCTAGATAAAATAACGACTAATTGGGAAGTAAAATCTATCGATTACCAGGGAGATTCTATTTTGATTACCGATTCTAGAGGGAATCAAAAAATAGCAGATCGATTGATTATTACGGTTCCAATTACTATCCTCCAAAAAAACTTGATCGCATTTTCTCCTCAATTGCCCAGTGATAAAATAAATGCCTTTCAAAAAATTGGAATGGATGCAGGTATGAAAGTGTTTTTAAAATTCCAATCTAAGTTTTACGACGATGCTATTATAGGAGGAGCAATTTGTGCGGCTTATGAAAGCGATACTCCTGGCAAAAATAGTAACGAACAGGTCTTATTGGCTTTTATTATGGGAACGCAAGCGGAAAAATTATCAGCTTTAGGTAGTGATGAAAATATTACCCAAGCCCTTTTACAAGAGTTAGATGAAATGTACCAAGGTCAGGCAAGTCAACAATTTATTGCTTCTAGCATTCACGATTTTTCTAAAAACCCCTTTATTCAAGGCGCTTATAGTTATAGTACAGTAGGCATGGGCAATGCCCGCTCTACAGCAGCTGAGTCTGTTGACAATCGATTGTTTTTTGCAGGCGAAGCAATGAACCTTCAAGGGCATCATCAAACGGTGCACGGAGCATTGGAATCTGGATTTACAGCAGTTAAAGATTTGCTAGATTCTTTATAAGTAGTTAACATTTGTCATTGGCTTTGCTTTTTTTTTAATGGACTTTTGCAAAAAATAATAAATTCAATCGAATGAGACTTAATAATAAAACAGCTATAGTAACAGGCGCAGCTTCTGGTATGGGTAAAGCTATTGCCCATTTGTTTGCGAAGGAGGGTGCTTCAGTAATAGTAGTAGATCTCAATGAAACGGGGGTTAATGAAACCGTTAAAGACATTCAAGGCGAAGGGGGAAAAGCCGAGGGTATATCTGTTGATTTATCCAGAGAGGGCGTTATTGAAACGATAATGGATAAAACCCTTCAAGCCTTTGGACAGGTAGATATACTCGTCAATAATGCTGGAATTATGGATAATTTCAAACCTGTTGGTGAGGCAACCGATGAGCTTTGGGAAAAAGTCTTGGCTATAAATTTAACAGCTCCATTCAAGCTGGCACGCGCAGCAATCAGGATAATGGAAAAACAAGATAAAGGAGGGGTGATTATTAATAATGCTTCTGTAGGTGGCCTTTTTGGTGCTCGTGGTGGAGCTGCCTATGTGACCTCTAAGCACGGTTTGATCGGACTTACAAAGAATATCGCAGCCACTTATGGTTTTATGGGAAAAATAAGAGCTAATGCCATTGCACCCGGAGGGGTCAACACCAATATAGGCAATACGATTACTGATCCAAGTCCTCTAGGTATGAAAGCCATATCAAGTCTCGGTGAAGTACCTATGGGAGAACCAGAGCAAATTGCACAATTAGCATTATTTTTAGCCGAGGAAGGATCGGGATTTGTCAATGGGGCAGTGATTACTGCAGATGGAGGTTGGACTTGCCGTTAGGATCTAAAATGAAAATCCAAAATTCACATAGGTATTCAGTTTATGCGTTTCTTCGCTATACAACAAACTGAACTCAATGGGTCCTAAAAAAGAATTATATGAAATGGTCATGGTAGAGCCGGTAAACCATTCATTGGTTTTAATATTGGTGTAAGGGTCAATAAATTGCGTAGCCATTAAGCCAAATTCCGTTGTCAAATAAATATTATTAGAGACCGCAGTCCTTAAGTCTAAGGCCAAACCTAGTGCACTGTTTGCAGTAGTATTGAAATCTAACAATCCAGGAAATGGCATTTGATTACGGTACATATTTTTAATCCCACCTATATAAAATGAATTAAAAAAATCGCCTTGTTGAATAGGGGTATGACCAGCCTCAATATGTGAAGCCAAAGTAAATAAAGGACTCAATTTTTGGTAAAAAGAGCTTTTGAATCTAAACTGAAGGTAGTTATGTTCTGCTAAAGTCATAGGAACATCAGGTTTGACTACCCGACCCTGTTCCAAATACTGAATCCTTTGATGTTGATTATATATATTTCCTATCTCTGCATAAACTTCCACTCCAGTTTCAGGAAATATGGACCTATCTAAAGTATTCATTTGAATGAACCCATAAAATTTTGCAAAAATATTACGACCATCAATGGCATTATCAGATTCAAGGGTGGGAGTAAACTTTACCCTTTCTATTTGATTGCCGATGCCCATGGTAAACATCCGATTATTTCCCAAAAATAATCGGGTATCCCATAGTATATTGGACATTCGATATAGAGCAGTTGGATTGAAATCCTGAAAACTAGTAATTTTTAGCAAATTGGATTCCAACTTAGTATCCATTGCCAAAACTTTACCGGGGTCTAAATACTGAAGGTGATCTATACGAAACCTATTGGTCTCTCCAATATTAACAGCTAGAGAGGTTTTTGAATTGGGAATAAAATTCCTAGTAGTTAAATCCCCGATTAAATTTAACCCGAGAAAAGAATTATAAAGAACGCTAAGCTTTACCCTTGAATCCGTATTCTCCTTCACATCAAATCTAATCCTGCCTCTATTCCCTTTTCCTGGTTCAATATTATATCGGATCCTTTCATAATTCAGACTTCCAAAAGCCTTTCGGATACCCTGAGATAATTGTACTGCCGTATAATAACGTCCAGGTACTATATCCATAATTTTAAGGAATGATGCTGGATTGATTTTAGTTAATCCATTGACTGTAACCCCTGTAATATAAACAGAGTCATATCTCGGTAATTTCTTACGAGGAACTTCATCCATGGGAGATCTTATCTGTTGGAAGGAATCTCTTATGGCAATAAAAACAGGTAACAGACTATCTCCCATAGCAATTCCAACGTCGATTATTTCATTGGCCTTGTCAAAACTACCGGTAGAATACCCCTCAAGCTGATGGTCGATTAAAAAATCGCTTATAGCGACTTGCCGTTCATAGTCTTCACTTTCTTTGAAAAATAGAATCTGGGTTAGAATTTGAAGTGGATTGGTTAAATATTCTTTAGCCATAAGACCTTGAGAAACATTGCTGGCAAAGACATATCCAGCTCCCATATCTTTGGCCTCTGATACTGGGAAGTTCCTAACAACTCCTCCATCGACCAGCTTTCTACCTTCAATTTCCACTGCGGTAAAAACAGCGGGTATAGCCATACTAGCGCGAAGTGCATTAATGATTTCACCGTGATCCAAACTTACAGCTTCCCCCGTTTCAACATCAGCCGCAATAGCTCTGAATGCTCGTTCAAATTGATTGAAATCCTTGATCCCATGCACTGGGAAAAAGAACTCAGAAAGCTTCAACCACAATTCTTGAGATTCTATCGCGCCAGAGGGAATAGGAAAATAACCATTTTCAAAAGGTACCTCAATAGTGAAATTATTATAATCTAATTTCTCTTCAATAGCTATGGATTGCAAACTTACTTTATTAGAAAGGATTTCATTCCAATTCAATCCTCTTGCCAATTTTTCAATTTCATTACCTGAATAACCCACAGCATACAATCCCCCAATAATGCTCCCCATACTTGTGCCTGTAACATAATCAATTTCAATTCCCGCCGAATCCAATGCTTTTAGCACCCCGATATGCGCCAAACCCTTGGCACCACCACCACTTAAAGTCAAACCAAATCCTGAAATGGGCATTTCCTGGGCGTTGACCAAATGGGTTATCACCATTAAACCTAAAAAATAATATAATTTAAATTTCAAATTATACATTTATAAAAACCTGTTTTCCGGTGACCAATCATATTCACTGTATTTGAGAGAGTAATTGGTCCTTTTTAAATTTAATACTCTTTGATGGGCTTCTATTATTCCCCTTTTTCCACCAAAATCTCCATAAAACCATAGGAATATCTTCGATACTAATAACTGATTATCTAATTCTAGGCTATTTTCCTTTAAAAAAGTATTTTTAGCACTATTAAGTTGAGTGTTCAGCTTTAAATAATCATAAAATCTAATGGCTGGACAACTCTTCGCTCCACAGTTTAACGCAAAATGAATCCTATAATCCAATTTATCAACCATCAATGAGGAAATTTCCTGTCGAATAAAAGGGCGTTTGAAATACCCCAAACCGTATTTCCATTGACCCCTGCGAAGAATACCATGCTCAATATCATCTAAAGACAGGGTGAAGTCGGCAAACTTAATTCGGCGGCTGATGAAAATTTGAGGACTACTCAATCCGTTCTTTTTCCGAAGGACCAAAAATGCAGCATTGTATAAATTAATCCAAAATGCTTTTTTCTTATCCTCCGTATTCAGCGCCAACTTAAGTTTACTTAAGGATGTGGCCTTTATAGCTTTTATAGCTGGGGCTATAGGTTCATCATCCCTCATTTGAAGCAACAAGGCACTAGCCATCCACTGAATCGAATCTTTACCCATAATTTTGTTTTATATTTAATCTTCAAGCAACCATAAAATATGAAAAAACTCAATGATTCGCTTCGAACATTTTTGATTGATCTTAAAGCCAACAATAATAGGGACTGGTTTGCCACCCACAAACCCAAATACCAGGAAGAATACAAAGCATTTAAAGCCTTTTCCTCTGCCGTGTTGGAAGGGATGCAATCCTTTGATGTGTTGGAGGCTGCCAAAATATTTCGGATTTACCGAGATGTCAGATTTTCTGCTAATAAATCACCCTATAAATCACATTTTAGTTTCTGGATCAAACGGGAAGGTTTGATGAGGCGAGGAGGTTATTACGTTCATGTAGAGCCCGACAATTGTTTTCTAGGTGGAGGATTTTGGGCTCCGGAAACAGCTGATCTTAAGCATGTAAGGAAAGAACTTGCTGCGGATCCTGATTCTTTAAGAGGTATTATAGAGTCGGCAAACTTCAAAAAGCACTTCGGCAGTTTGGAGGGGGAACAATTAAAAAGTGCCCCTCAAGGATATCCTAAAGATCATCCCGCCATTGATCTTTTGAAGTACAAACAATATTTAGCGATGAAAAAATTAACAGATCATCAAGTTTGGTCTGATGAATTCTTTCCCATCATTTTAGAAACTTTTGAAGCGATGTTGCCCTTTTTCAATTATATGAGTGAGGTACTAGGTACCGATGAAAATGGCGTACCTTTATTCCAATGAAAGCAATTTTACTCATTGGAATTGGCGGTGGCTTTGGAAGCATATTGAGATATGGCATTGGGGTATGGAGTCAAAAAATAGGGTTGGCTCCATTCCCACTGGGGACAGTCTTGGTTAATTTAATCGGGTCGTTATTGATTGGTTTGATTTATGGTTGGATGGGTAAACAGTCTCTAATAGCATCACAAGAAGTTCAATTTCTAGCCATTACCGGTTTTTGTGGTGGTTTTACCACCTATTCTGCCTTTTCCTACGACACGCTTATATTGATTGAGAAGGGACATTATTCCACAGCAATTGGGTACGTTCTTGTAACCTTATTAGCAGGTTGGTCGCTGGTTTACCTCGGCTACCTTATTATTCAAAAAATCTAAAAGGGCTGACCAACTGCCATTTTTGCCGACAGGCGCATCAGCTCGGGGAAACGAGTCAACCCCTTCAATAGGGCTTGCTGTACGAGTGGATTTCTTCTGGTGATGAGTTGGTGTAAAAAGATACCCCTTTGAATCCTTTTGCGAAGGTATTGCTCTACATATTGGATTTGATATTGTAATAGTTTTTCTCGAGTTAAATTGCCTTCTAAATACTCCTCTATCCAAGGGAAAAGGGTAGTTGCTGATCGGAAAGCCAAGCTCATTCCATTGCCTGTGATAGGAGGGATAAAACCGAGGGCATCTCCTGTCAAGGGGTAAGAAATGCCATCTAAAGAAGTAGATCCAAAAACGATATTGGCTGTTCGTACCCCTTGGAATGTTCTAGCCGATTGTAACCTTTCTTTCAAAAAAGAATTAGTGGATAAAACAGATTGCTCCAGCCTTTCGATATCCCCTTTAAATCTTTGGAGTTGTTGGGCATCTACCAGATAACATAGACAATATTGCTGACCTTCTACTGCAGATACTCCACAATATCCTCCTTCAAAATGGTGCATTTCTATGGTATTTACAGCCGGTCCTTCAGCAATGTGATATTTGACACCCAAATATTTTTTAGAGGTAGGAGCTAAAGGCAGCAAGCCGTTATTTCTACCAAAGGAACCAATTACCAATTTGAAATTTTGTTCCACTCCTTTGTTGGGTTTTACCCAGTACCTCGAGGCCTTATCCTCCCAACTGATATTTTTACAGCCTTTATTCATATTCACCTGAACACCGAGGCTTTTAGCTTTCTGGTACAATAAATGATCCAAATGATACCGACTGACTCCTACCCCACCCGTATCTAAAGTACAAGTTCCTGAATATCCATGTTCCGAAGTCAGATAAAACTGCTGAATGTGAGGCCATTTTGGCAACTCTTCTTCCAAACCCACCCGCTTCAAGAATGGCAAGCTTTCAGTGCTGATGTATTCTCCGCAAACTTTATGGCGGGGGTACTGCCCTTTTTCCCAAAGATGAACCCCATGCCCCTTTTGAGCCAGCAAAATAGCCAACGACAATCCAGCTAGTCCACCTCCAACTATTAATACCGTATCGTCCCCCGATAATTTATTGCTCATTTCTTCCCGTTATTAGATACCGATAAGCCCATTTCCAGTGTACTTCTACCTGTTTAACTCCCGCTTCTTGTAAGTATTTTTTCCATTCACCTTCGGTAAAAGCGCGTAAAACAGAAAGCGGAGCATCATGTCGAGTGAAGGGAGATCGAGCGAATAGTTGGGAGGCGTATTTAATAAAATAATAGGGCAATGGGGCCCGAGCCAAATCATTAATCACAAAACCAAGCTTGGCTTTGGTGCAAAAAGTTAAAAATTCTACTAATTCAGCATCGGAAAGGTGGTGACAAAACAAGCCAGTATAAATCAAATCAGTTTGTTTCCCCATAGTTAACCATTCCCGATAGTCCATTAATTGAAAATCAATCACTTCCAACAAAGAAGGATAATTTAATTGTATATATTCCAAGGTCTCAGGCAAAATGTCAATAGCCGTAATATTTAATTGGACGGGTAGCAAGTGTTGATGGGTCACCAAGTATTGTAACATATCTCCTGAACCGAAACCGATTTCCACTAAATTTAAAGTACCTGTCCTTTGACCGATAAGTTGTTTAATAGCCTTAAATCCAGTTGCCGGACCTCCAGTGAATCTATTAATAAATTCAATCTCTCTTAGATTTTGAAAGAATATTTCCTTGTCAGCTATAGGTTCATCCATCCACTCCTTAGCCGAACTCCTATTTGAAAAATCGACTTTTCCCATAATTTATATCATTTCAAGCTGCGCCATTTCCACCGTTAGACCAGGTCCAAAAGCGGTAGCTAAAATGGGGCCTTTATATGTTGTTGGTTCCATTACCATTTTTTTAAGCACAAAAAGAATGGTCGCTGAGCTCATATTGCCGTATTTAAATAAAACCTCGTATGAAGGGGAAAGTCCATCAGGAGATAATGATAATGATTGCTCAACGGCTTTTAATATATTTTTTCCACCTGGATGCACCGCATGATGAATTTGGTTAATTGGAGTATCGCTATCAGCCAATACCTCTTGGATGGACTCTTTAAGGTGCATTTTGATATATACAGGAACTCGGCTACTTAAAGTTAATTCAAAACCTTCATCGCCAATGATCCAAGCCATCTCTTTCTTTCCTTTGGAATACAACTTTGAATGGAAACTTTTTATGGTAATGGGATGGGCAGGGGGCGGTATATTTTCACTGCAGACCAAACAAGCAGCTGCTCCATCGTTAAAAAGATAGGTGCCTAGTAGGTTATGGGTAGAATAATTGGGGTTAAAATGGAGCGCACTCGTCTCCACTGAAACCATTAAAATTCTGGCATTGGGATTTTGTAAGGCAATCAACCTGGCTAATCTCCAACCATGAAGGGAAGCATAGCACCCCATAAAATTTACCGCATATCGAT
>JBEAPR010000042.1:0-51746 GCA_041164265.1 Bacteroidota bacterium
CCGTTCAAACTCAGTAAAAAAATCAGCATCAGGAAAATACTGATCTAAAACACCGACTGAATCACGAGGGTCATAGGCTGCGATTAGTTGGCCTCCAATGTCTTTTATAGCTTTCAGATGCTTGGGAGCAACGTAGCCAGCGGCACCGATAAGTCCAAATCGCCTCACTTATCTGAATATATAATTTCCAGTAATGTATTCTCAAATAAACGCATTTTGTTAAATTAATTATGACTTTTTAACAATTACTTCCCCAAAAACTCCTCCACCTCCTTGGCCGCCTCCCGCCCCTCAGCAATAGCCCATACCACCAAACTCTGCCCTCTGCGCATATCGCCTGCAGCAAACACCCCATCTACACTGGTCCGGTAGCCCTTACTCTTCACATTGCCCCGCTCATCCAACTCCACCCCAACCTGCTCAATCATCCCTTCATGCTGAGGATGCACAAATCCAATAGCCAATAACGCCAACTCACAAGGAATCTCCCGAATACTACCTTCCTTCTCCACCAATCGCATTTTACCAGTTTCCAAATCCTTTGCCCAGTCTATATCTACCACTTCAATACCCTTAAGCTTCCCATTGGCATCTCCGATAAAACGCTTAGTCAAAACCGCCCAATTGCGATCACATCCCTCCTGATGACTGCTGCTTTCCCGCAACATCAACGGCCAATTAGGCCAAGATAAAGGATCTCGATCCTGAGGTGGCTTACCCATAACCTCCAATTGAACCACACTGGCAGCACCATGCCGATTGCTCGTACCCACACAGTCCGAACCCGTATCTCCTCCTCCTATAACTACCACGTTTTTGCCGAAGGCACTAATCAAATCCACCTCATCACCAGCAACTCGCCGATTGTTCCGCTCCAAAAAATCCATAGCAAAATAAACCCCCTCCAGCTCCCTGCCAGGTATATCCAAATTACGCGGAATGGTCGAACCCCCACACATCAAAACCGCATCATACTCACCACGCAATTCCTCAAAAGCCAAATCTTTACCTACCTCAATCCCACACTTGAACACTATCCCTTCTTCCTCCATAATCCCTACCCTACGATCTACCACCCATTTTTCTAACTTAAAATCAGGGATACCATATCTTAACAATCCCCCAATCCTGTCTTTCCGCTCAAATACCGTAACCCAATGGCCCGCCCTATTTAATTGATCGGCAGCAGCCAACCCAGCGGGACCACTGCCAATTACCGCTACCTTGCGACCAGTTCGGATAGCAGCACTGACCGGCCTGGCTTTATAAAGACCTTTTTCATAAGCGACCTCAGCTATCGTTTTTTCAATATGCTCTATAGCGACCGGTGGTTGATTGATCCCTAACACACAAGCCGCCTCACAAGGAGCAGGGCAAATTCGCCCGGTAAACTCAGGAAAATTATTGGTTGAAGACAAGACCTCAAATGCCGTATCCCAGTCTTCCTTATAAACCGCATCATTGAACTCTGGAATGATGTTCCCTAACGGACACCCACTATGACAAAAAGGTACGCCGCAATCCATACACCTGGATGCCTGATCTAATGTTTTTTCCTCCGGAAAAGGCTCATATATCTCTTTATAATCTCCAATACGCTCTTGAGGAGGCCGAGCTATCGGTAATTCTCTCGTATGTTTTAAAAATCCTCTGGGATCTCCCATTTTCTTTCAATTTTTACTTTTCAACAATACTTATCTCCACCCTGCCAACCCCTTCATCCCTCTTAATCCATTACTTCAGCCACCTTGACATTCATCGCAGGCGCCATATTTTTCGCCTCCAAAACAGCTTTGTAATCCACCGGCATCACCTTCACTAATTCCCGTTTACGCTGCTCCCAATTATTCAATAAATCCAATGCTACCTTACTACTAGTATAACTAAAATGATTCCGCACCATAATTCTCACTCGCTCATAGTCCCCTTCCGATAACTCCTCCAATTCAATCATTTCTTTATTAACCCTGTCGGGAAAAGTGCCCTCCGAATCTAATATGTAGGCGATTCCTCCACTCATTCCCGCTGCGAAATTTTTTCCAGTAGTACCTAAAACCACCACCAATCCCCCAGTCATATATTCACAACCGTGGTCTCCAATCCCCTCCACCACTGCATTAACGCCCGAGTTGCGAACCGCAAAACGCTCACCTGCCATCCCTTTAATATAGGCCTCTCCTGAAGTTGCCCCATAAAAAGCTACATTTCCAATGATAATATTCTCTTCAGGCGCAAAAGTCGCCGTTCGATCCGGTACCACAATCAACCTACCTCCCGATAGGCCTTTACCAAAATAATCATTAGCCTCACCTTCCAATTTAAATTGAATACCCCTTGCACCAAATGCCCCGAAGCTCTGTCCTGCCGATCCTCTAAATCGATATTTTATCAACCCGTCAGGCAATCCCTCTCCCTTATATCTGGAAGAAATTTCATAGGACAACATAGTACCTGTTGCTCGATCTGTATTTTTAATCGCAAAAGTAGTTTGAACAGATTGCTGAAACTCTAACGCCGGCCTAGCATGCTGAATTAAGCGACGATCCAAAACCGTATTGATGCCGTGGTCCTGCTCTACCCGCTTATATTGCCCCACATTATCTTCTACCGGCTCTTTATATAGAATAGGACTTAAATCCAAATGCCGGTATTTCCAATAAGCAATGTCCTTTTTAACCTTTAGGAGTTCAGTCTGACCCACCATTTCATTGATGGTACGGAATCCGAGTTCCGCCATAATTTGCCTCAAATCCTCCGCTAAAAAGCGGAAAAAATTAACCACATGCTCTGGCTTTCCGGTAAAACGCTTCCTTAGTTCTGGGTCCTGAGTAGCAATGCCGACAGGACAGGTATTGACGTGGCACTTGCGCATCATAATACAACCTTCTACTATCAAAGCCGCAGTAGCTACCCCCCATTCTTCAGCCCCCAGTAAGGTAGCAATAGCGAGATCCCGACCAGTACGTATTTGCCCATCAGTTTGCAAACGCACCCGATCTCTTAATTTATTTTTCAATAAAGTCTGGTGGCTCTCCGCCAGGCCTAACTCCCAAGGCAATCCAGCGTGTTGTATACTGGTCAAAGGGGAAGCACCCGTTCCACCATCGTGACCACTGATCAAAATAGCGTCAGCATGGGCTTTAGCCACCCCTGAGGCAATAATTCCAACTCCTGCCTTAGAAACCAATTTGACATTGATACGCGCCTGAGGATTGGCATTTTTTAAATCAAAAATCAACTGTGCCAAATCCTCAATGGAATAAATATCATGGTGCGGTGGTGGACTAATCAAACCAACACCAGGGGTAGAATGCCGAACTCGACCGATCCAATCATCCACCTTATGCCCCGGCAACTGCCCCCCCTCCCCAGGTTTCGCCCCCTGAGCCATCTTAATCTGAATCTCATCCGCATTCGCCAGATAATAACTCGTTACCCCAAACCGCCCGGAGGCCACTTGCTTGGTCGCTGACCGCTCCCAATCCCCATTGGGCTTTACATCAAACCTAACCTCATCTTCTCCCCCTTCTCCACTATTACTCTTCGCCCCAATTCGATTCATCGCTATCGCCAATGTGGCATGGGCTTCATGGCTAATGCTACCAAACGACATCGCCCCAGTAACAAACCGCTTTAAAATATCCTCCACAGGTTCCACCTCCTCAATAGGAATAGGTATCCCCTTCCTAAAGGTCAATAACCCCCTCAATGTCAACGCCTGCTCGTTCTGCTCATCAATAATTTGAGCATACTTCTGATACGCCTCCCAGTCATTTTTTCGCGAAGCCAATTGCAAATAATGAATACTCTTGGGATTCAAAGTATGAGCCTCCCCATCCCGCTTCCACTGATACACCCCACCCGACCTCAAATCTTTCTGTAACAAGCCCGTCTCACCAAAAGCCATCTGATGACGTACCAAAATCTCCCGAGCAATCCCATCTAATCCCAAACCCTCAATTCGACTCACCGTACCCGTGAAACAACGATCGACTACCTCCTTATTCAATCCCAATATCTCAAATATCTGAGCCCCCTGATAAGATTGTAAAGTCGAAATGCCAATCTTTGACATAATCTTTAACAACCCCTTACCCACCGCATAATTGTATTTCTTAAACACACTATCCAATGGTACTCCCTGCATAAATCCATCCCGCTCATATAATTGCGCTAAAGTATCGTAAACCAAATATGGATTCACCGCACTCGCTCCATAACCTATTAAAGTAGCTACATGATGGGTTTCCCTAATATCCCCTGATTCCACCATAATAGAGGTCTTACTCCTCAACCCCGTCCGAATCAAATGATGGTGAACCGCCCCCACCGCTAATAAAGAAGGAATAACGGCCTCCCCCTTCTCAGCTTTACGATCAGAAATAATCAATATGTTGTGTCCCTCCCTTGTCAACGCCTCCGCCTCACTACATATCCGGTCAATCGCCGCACTCATCCGCCCAATTTGACCATCCGATACAAATAAAGTATTAATGACTTTGGACTTAAAACGCGGATGGTCAATAAACCTGATTTTACTAAATTCTTCATTGGTAAGCACAGGCGAATCCAAATGAATGAAAGAAGCATTGTCCTCATTAGGCTCCAAAATATTACCCCCACCACCTAACATCGCATATAACGACATCACCGATCGCTCCCTTATCGGATCAATCGGAGGATTAGTCACCTGCGCAAATAATTGTTTGAAGTAATTCGCCAAATGCTGACTGTGATGACTCAATACCGCTAACGGTATATCCGTGCCCATCGACCCAATCGGATCATTTCCACCAGATACCATCGGCTTGATAATCACCTTTAAGTCTTCTCTACTGTATCCAAATAAAATTTGTTTCTTAAACAAATCCGCCGTTAACGATTTATTGGGGTTGTCATAGACCGGCAAATCCTTCAAATAAACCCGCTTAGCAGCCAACCAATCCCCATAAGGCAATCGGTTGCAAATCTCCTTTTTTAGTTCTTCATCCCCTATGACCCGATGCTCCTCTAAATCAGCCAATAACATCTTACCGGGCTGCAACCTGCCCTTCATCACTATCTTCTCCGGATCAATAGGCAAAGCCCCCGCTTCTGAAGCCACCACTAAGGTGTTGTCGTTCGTCAAACAATACCTGGAAGGTCTTAATCCGTTTCTATCTAATGTCGCCCCCACTACAATCCCATCCGTAAATACAATCGAAGCCGGACCATCCCATGGTTCCATTATGGTCTTGTGAAACTCGTAAAAAGATTTCTTGTACTCCGCCATCGCCTCATCATGCTGCCAAGCCTCAGGAATCATCATCATCAATGCATGTGGCAATGAAACACCCCCTTGAACCAAAAATTCTAAAACATTATCGAAATTTCCCGAATCAGAAAGATTCTGCCCACATATCGGCTTGAGTTTCTCCAACTCATCTTCGGTGTAAACAGTAGACTCCAACATGGGTTCCTTTGACTTGAACCAATTGACATTGCCCGTAATCGTATTGATCTCTCCATTGTGAGCAATAAATCTAAATGGCTGAGCCAACTTCCACTTGGGAACCGTATTGGTTGAAAAACGACTGTGAACCAAAGCAATAGCGGACTCACAATCTTCATCCAATAAATCTGGAAAATAACCCTTTACCTGCCAAGTAGTCAATTGACCCTTATACACCACCGTCTTGTAACTAAAAGAGGGGATATAGAAACTTTCCTTGATGTGGGGATAAGTAATGTGGATATTGTGAGTGGCATATTTTCTCAAAACATATAAGCGCCGCTCTAAAGTTTCCCGATCTAATACCTCCTTGGGCTTGACAAAAACATGCTCCATATAAGGCTCAACAGATAAGGCAGAAGGTCCTATTTCTTCATTATCAGTAGGAACTTTGCGATATCCCAATACCTCGAAGCCCATCTCGTCGATATAGTCATTCAATAAAAACCGACACTGCCTCCTCAAAATTTTGTTGGTTGGGAAAAATACGACCCCTACCCCATACTCTCCAAAATCAGGTAAGTCAAAACCCACTTCCCTACTTTTCCTCGCAAAAAAGCGATGAGGAACTTGAATCAATATCCCAGCACCATCTCCTGTATTGGCTTCACATCCGCACGCTCCCCTATGTTCCATATTTTCCAACATAGTCAGCGCATCAATCACCAATTGATGAGATTTGACACCGTCTAATTGAGCCACTAATCCTGTACCACAGGAGTCTTTTTCCAGGGAAGGGACGTAGAGCCCTTTATTCTTTTTGACCATCTATACCAATATTCTGTAGCTAGTGAATTAAAGGTAATCTGGTAATATTTGGTAAAGTCGAGCTTTGCAAAATAAGAAAAAAATCAGCTTGAAATGAAATGAAATTTCAATTTTCCGATTTTCAAAAGCCAGTGAAATAGAAACTGCCTATCCCCTTTAAATGGATACGGTCAATACCCCATTGGCAAGGGTAGTATTGAAAACTGTCAAGGGTTGAACCGCAGGCCCTTGCAATACTTCTCCAGCAGTAGAAAATTTGGAATCGTGGCAGGTACAAGTGAATACTTCATTGCTGTATTCCCAAGATGAAGCACATCCCTGATGCGTACATACAGAGGTAAGTGCAGCATAAGTTCCACCCACATTGACTACCAGTAGGTCGGCATCCTGTATTAGTATCCATCCTCCTGCAGAACCTAAAGCATCTACCAAATCCAATTGTATAGCCACAGCATTATCCGTTACAGTTATGGCCTCCACATCAGGCTCTTCCATATTCTCGTCTTCATCTGGCATATCAGGCTCTGCAACGTCCTTAGTACACGCTGTAAAAAAACTAAGACCAAAGGCACTCATCGCAGCCATAGCTCCCGACTGCTTTAAAAAAGCCCTGCGCTCTTCCGTAAGATTTCCAGATTTAAAACGAGTTTTCATATCAATAGGATTTTATTTTCATAGCCATAACCCCAGATACCCCACTTTGTTTGCCGAAATCAACCATTTGTCGATTTTTTTAAACAAACCCCTGCCAATCACCTAATTACTAAACATATTTCACCAACTTAGCCATTCGGCAATTTTTGTCCAAACCTCAAAATTCAAATTAAACAATGAGATTCAACCCCATTTTTGGGCTTTCGCTATTACTCGCTGTAACAGCTTGCGGAGGCAGAAAACCAACCCCCTCCGAAGCAGCTCCCACGCAAAATACCTCTGCCACCGCCCTTGGAGTAGAAGGCTATACGGTAGTACCTAATTATCTGGAATATACTATTGAAGCTACGGGAAACTTAATCGCTTATGAGGCGGTTCAAATACGACCTGAACGACCCGGAAAAGTAGTAGAACTGTCCTTCGAAGAAGCTTCTTTCGTCCCCCAAAATAAAATAATCGCTCGTATAGACGATCAAGAATTAAAGGCCCAAAAAAAGAGATTGGAAATTAATCTGGATCTGGCTAAAAAGGAAGTAGCTAGAGGCCATGAATTACTCTCTATACAAGGAATTAGCGAAGAAGAAGTAGATCGACTGATCAACCGTGTAGAAGACCTTCAAGCTGAAATCAATATCCTCAATATTCAAATTGAAAAATCCTTGGTCAAAGCCCCCTTCTCCGGTCTGATTGGCTTGCGCCAAATCAGCCAAGGGGCTTTCGTAACCTCCAATGATGTCATCGCAGAATTGAGACAAATCAATCCTATCAAATTAGAATTTGATGTTCCAGAAAAGTTTCTAAATCAAGTCAAGGAAGGTCAGGTTTTGAGTTTCACGACCGTAGGTTCTGAACAAAACTACTCCGCAGAAGTCTATGCCATCTCAACCGAAATAGCCTCCGGAACTCGTACTTTCAAAGTCCGAGCGCGTTCAAAAAACCCCGATAGCGCTCTTAAACCCGGACAATTTGCCAAAGTAACCCTAGTAACAGGGACCAACGATCAAGCTATTATCGTTCCTACAGATGCCGTAATTCCTATATTGAATGGCAAACAAGTTTTCGTAGCTAAAGATGGAAAAGCAGTAGCTACCCCTGTGGAAACTGGAGATCGGGTGAATGATGGAATAGAAATCACAGCAGGTCTTAACTTAGGAGATACTGTTATTCTCACAGGGCTTCTCACCTTGGTGGACGGGATGCCTGTTAATGTTCGCAATAATCAATAAGCCATGAGTTTATCATCCATAAGCATTGAACGGCCCGTATTGGCCACTGTTATATCCATTGTAATTATCCTTTTCGGTGCTATCGGCTATAGCTTTCTTGGCCTGAGAGAATACCCAGTGGTAGAACCTCCAGTTATTTCCGTTTCTACCAATTATGTAGGAGCTAATTCGGAGGTTATTGAATCCCAAATTACCGAACCTCTCGAAGAGAGTATTAATGGTATCGCCGGCATTCGATCGCTTTCCTCCACCTCAGCAGATGGTAGAAGCTCCATTACCGTAGAATTTGAAATTGGAACTGATCTAGAAGCCGCTGCTAATGACGTAAGAGATAAAGTATCCCAGTCCCAAAGAAGATTGCCCCCCGATGCCGACCCTCCTACCGTCACCAAATCTAACGCATCCGCCTCCACCATAATGGCCTTAACCGTACAAAGTGAGGAAAGAGACTTACTGAGCCTGAGTGAAATTGCCAATAATATTTTTAAAGAGCGGTTGCAAACCGTTCCAGGGATCTCCCAAGTTAGAATTTGGGGAGAAAAGCGATATTCGATACGAATTGAAATGGATCCTGCTCGCTTGTCCGCCTACGGACTTACCCCCCTCGATGTCCGTAACGCTCTTAACCAACAGAATTTAGAATTGCCCTCCGGAAATATCGAAGGCGCTCGAACCGAGTTGACCATTCGAACCTTCGGGAGACTCAACCAACCGGAAGAATTTGAGGAAATGGTCATCAGAGAATCTGACGGTATCATCGTACAACTTAAAGATATTGCCAATGTTTCCCTATCCCCGAGAAATCTAAAATCTGCCCTTAGAGGAAGTGGTAAAATTAGAATGGCAGGAGTTGCCATAACGCCACTTCCAGGAGCCAACTACATCGCTATCGCCGATGAAATGTATAAGCGAGTAGAACAAATAAAAACCGAATTACCACCTGATATCAAGGTAGGATACGCCTTCGACGAAACCCTCCCTATACGAAAAGCCATCTCCGAAGTCCAAGATACAGTGATCATTGCCTTTACTCTGGTGGTCATCATCATCTTTTTATTTTTGAGAAACTGGCGGACAACCCTCATTCCTGTTATTGCGATCCCCATCTCCCTAATCGGTACCTTCTTTATTATGTATATTTTTGGATTTTCCATCAATATCTTGACTTTACTGGGAATTGTACTGGCGACAGGACTGGTCGTAGATGATGCTATCGTAATGATGGAAAATATCTATCGAAGAATTGAAATGGGGCAACCTCCTCTCAAAGCGGGAATGGAAGGAGCTAAAGAAATATATTTCGCCATCATCGCTACCAGTATTACCCTGGTTGCCGTTTTCCTCCCCATCATATTCCTCCAAGGACTTACCGGAAGACTGTTCCGTGAATTCGGAATCGTAGTTTCCGGAGCCATCGTTATCTCTACCTTGGTATCACTCTCCTTAACTCCTATGCTGAGCTCTAGATTTTTGCGTAAAACCAAGCATACACCTCTGTATAACCTAACGGAAAAATTCTTCACCGGATTGGTCAGTGGCTACAACCGACTGCTCAAAGGTTTTATGAAAATTCGCTGGTTGGCCTGGCCCCTTTCCATAGGCGCTGGAGTGTTAATTTATTTTTTAATCACTTCCCTTAACCAAGAATTGGCACCGATGGAGGACAAAGGCGGATTCAGAGTCATCGCGACTGCTCCCGAAGGAACCACCTTCGAAGTCATGGACGAATACATGATGGACCTATTAGGGATTTTGGATACCCTTCCGGAAAAAAGAGCCTATATAGCTGTAACCTCACCAGGATTCGGAGCAACCACCGCAGCCAACTCAGCATTCGTGTTTATGTCTCTGGTAGACCCCAAAATGAGAACGCGATCCCAACAAGATATTGTAAAGGCCCTCTATCCCCAACTCAATCAACTCAACTACGCCCGTTCTTTTGTCTCTCAACCTCAAACTATAGAAGTGGGTAGAAGTCTGAGAGGATTACCTGTACAATACGTTATTCAAGCACCGAATTTCGACAAACTGAAAGAAGTGCTGCCCACTTTCATGGAAAAGGCTGAAACCCACCCCGCATTTTCGGTAACAGACCTTAACCTTAAGTTTAACAAACCCGAATTACATATAGTCATTGATAGAGAACGCGCCAGAACACTTGGTGTTACCGTCAGAGATATAGCAGAAACCCTTCAGCTATTCTACTCCGGACAAAGATTCGGATACTTCATACGAAATGGCAAACAATACGAAGTGGTTGGAGAAGCCAGCCGGGAATTTAGAAATGAACCTAACGACCTGTCTAATATTTACGTGCGCAATAGGGATGGAGAACTGATTCAATTGAATAATTTAGTTCAACTCAAAGAAGAATCCAATCCCCCTGCTCTTTATCGATACAATAGATACATATCCGCAACCGTAGGAGCTGACCTCTCCGATGGCTATACCCTGGGAAAAGGAATTGAAGCCATGGATGAAATCAGTAGTCAAGTTTTGGATGAGACCTTTAGTACCGCACTCACTGGGGCTTCCAAAGACTTTAAAGAGAGTTCCGGAGGTTTATACTTTGCTTTCATTTTGGCCCTTATTTTGATTTATCTGGCTCTTTCTGCCCAATTTGAAAGTTTTATCGATCCCCTAATTATTATGTTTACCGTACCCCTAGCCCTAGTTGGTGCACTTATTAGTTTGTGGTTAGGCGATCATACGATTAATATTTTTAGTCAGATTGGAATCATTGTCTTGGTAGGTATCGTAACCAAAAATGGTATTCTCATTGTAGAATTTGCCAACCAACAACGAGAGAAAGGATTGAACACCGTTAATGCCGTTGTTGAAGCCTCCACCCTTAGATTAAGACCTATATTAATGACAAGTATGGCCACTATATTAGGGGTGTTACCCATTGCACTAGCGCTTGGAGACGCTTCTACCAGTAGAGTATCCATGGGAGTAGCTATCATTGGGGGACTCATCTTCTCCTTATTCCTAACCTTATTCGTAATTCCGGCTATTTATACCTATTTCAAGAAAAACTAACCATGAAATTTATCACGCTTACCCTATTTCTTGTCCTCCCTTTTGCCAGTTTGATCGCTCAAACTACTGAAGAAGGACTTCCCTTCCTATCACTGGAAGAAGCTATTGAAATAGGTCTTGTCAATAATTATTCCATTAGAATTGCCAAAGTAAACGAAGAAATCGCCACCACCAATAATAATGCTGGTAATGCAGGTTTTTTACCCCGTGTAACTGCCAACGGTTCTCTTAATTATACCAGCAGTAATACCAGACAGCAATTTTTCTCAGGAGATGAAAGATCAGGAGCAGGAGCAGGGAATACTCAAGCAAGAGCAGGAATCGGGCTCACCTGGACGGCCTTCGACGGCTTCCGGATGTTTGCCGCCAGAGATCGCTTACAACTTTCAGAAGATAGAAGCAAAACGTTCACTAAGAGCGAGATGCAGGATTTAGTAACCGCGATTCAGTCTGCTTATTATGGTCTTGCGAGAATCAAACAACAAATTGGGATAGTAGAACAGTCTATTCAACTCAACAAAAGTCTATTGGAATTGGCAGAAGCCAAACTTAAAATTGGAACGGGAACATCTCTGGATGTACTCCAAACTTCCAATAACTTGAATGCGGATAGTTCTGCTTTATTGAATTTAAAAGATCAATTTCAACAATCGGCAATCGGAATGAATCGCCTCATTGGTCGATCTCCCGATATTCAATACGAAGTCACCGCTGATTTACCCAGCGTCATCCTCCCTAGTTATGACGAATTACAAAATGCAGCTATTCAAAATAATTATGCCCTTTCCTTATTGGGATATGATGAAAAAATTGCGCTCGCTCAAATTAGGGAAGTGCGTTCTGGTTTGTTTCCTACAGTAGATTTGAATGCAGGAATGAACTACAATTACTCCAAAGCAGAAGTAGGATTTTTACTTTCCAACAGGTCCTATGGGCCCACCGTTGGGGTTTCTTTCAACTATGACTTATTTCCCGGAAGAAACATCAAAAAAGACATTCAAGTAGCAGAAAAAGTGAAGGAAAATATCCTGCTTCAAAAAGCAGATTTATCACTTCAAGTAAGCTCAGAACTCATGCAGTTATACAAACAGTATTTAGCATTAGAGCGCCTAAAAGAACTGGAAAAAGGAAATATCCTTACTGCGGAAAAGAACGTAGCACTAGCGAGCGAATTATACCGCTCCGGTAGAGCAACCAGTTTGGATGTAAGAGAAGCAATTCTAGGGGAAACGCGCGTTAGAGACCGCCTAAGCGACGTAGAATTCAGACAAAAATTAACGGAAATCAACATCAAAAACCTCACTGGAATGGTTTTTATGTAAATGCTACCATAAATACTTAGTAATCAAAACCAAATAAAAATGAAAAAAGGATTATTCATATTTTGCTCCTTATTGATGCTTTTGAGTTTGGTAAAAGCCCAAAAAACAGACCTTTCCGGAAGTTGGACTACAGAGGCCAATGGCATCAACCATTTACTGCTGATATCAGGGTCTTATTTCAGCCATACCCTTTACGGCAAAGAGGATGGCGCATTTATCATGACCATGGGAGGTCAATACTCCACCAATGATTATGGGCAAACCAAAGCCACGATAGAATTCAATTCTCAAGACCCCTCTATGGTTGGCATGACTCATTACGTAGATATGAAAAGAGAAGGCGATCAGCTTAGAATCAACGGTACCGAAGGAGTCGTTCCAGCAGAATGGAAATCTGCCGACATGACCAATGAAACGACTCCATTAACTGGCCCATGGTTAATGGCCGGAAGAAAAAATCAAAATGGGGAAATTAGCCGCAGGGAAACAGATGTTCCGAGAAAAACTATGAAATTATTAACCGGAACTAAATTTCAATGGATTGCCTTCAATACCTCAACAGGAGAATTCTTTGGATCAGGAGGAGGATCCTACGAAGCTAAAGATGGTAAATACGTAGAAAAAATTGAATTCTTCTCCAGGGACAACACCAGAGTGGGTGCAGAGCTACCTTTTAACTTCGAAGTACAAGGTTCTGATTGGCACCACAGTGGAAAAAGCAGTAAAGGAGATCCCATGTATGAAGTTTGGACTAAAAGGAAATAATAAATATTAAGGTGCGTTAAACTAAAATCTGCAAATAGCATTTTATTTGCAGATTATTTTTATTTATCAAATCAAATCAAACTATGAAAATTTCATTGGTTAATTTTCTTGCCTTACTATTAGCTGTAGTATTTACCGCTTGTGGCGAAGCTCCAAGTACTACAAGTGAAACTGCTGAAGAAACGACAGCCACCACTTCTGAAGAAGATGCTGGTTCTGAAACCGTTCTTTCAGGAGATAACTTCGAAGTAGTCATTACCGATGGGGAAGCTTCCTCACCCAGAAAACAGTTAACTGGAACTGCTGCTGGTGCAGCTGTAACAATTGATTATGGATCTCCTTTTGTTAAAGGTAGAACCATTTGGGGAGACCTCGTACCTTACGACAAGGTTTGGAGAACTGGTGCAAATGCAGCTACCACTATTGAATTTGCTACAGATGTAACCATCGAAGGTCAATCTTTAGCTGCTGGCAAATACGCACTTTTCACGATTCCTGGTATGGAATCTTGGCAGGTAGTATTCAACACCACAACCGATCAGTGGGGTTCAGGAAGCTATGACGAAGCAAATAATGCTTTAGTCGTTACCGTTACTCCTCAAGCAAGAGAAGAAATGGCAGAAAGCATGGACTTCACTTTGGACGGCGATGCTGTAGTACTACACTGGGAAAGATTGATGGTACCTTTTACCGTAGGTGCTGCTCAATAATAAACAGACACAAGAGGCACTCATTTTTGCAGTTCCTCTTTCACTATTTCATCCAAACAATCAGATAAACTCAACCCATCTGCTTTAACCTGCTGTGGAATAATACTATTAGGAGACATGCCAGGAATGGTGTTGATTTCTAACAGTTTAAATTGTCCGTTATGTAGTATATAATCTACTCGACAAAATCCCTTTCCATTGAGCACTTTGTATATTTTTTCCGTCAATTTTTGACAAACTTCCACCTCAGCAGGGGTCAATTCAGCAGGGGTAATTTCCTCACTTTCATTTTCATATTTCGCCTGATAATCAAAAAACTCCCTAGTAGTTTTTATTTCAGTTATAGGCAATACCCTAATTGACCCCTGATAATTAAGAACGCCATTAGAAAATTCCCTCCCTTTCATGAATTCTTCGATTATGACCTCGTCATCATACTTAAAAGCAAGTGCTACAGCAGCTGACAAATCAGCTGATTGGGTGACCTTAGACACGCCATAACTGCTGCCGTTCTTATTGGGTTTGACAAAAAGAGGAAATCTCAAATCACCAATTATAACAGGAAGTTGTTCTACTTGACCCTTGTGAACTACCTTAGAATTGGCCATAGGGATATTAAAACTCTTCAAATAATCCTTCGTAGCTTGTTTGCTAAAAGTAACCGCAGAACACAAAATACCGCAGCCCGTGTAAGGAATACCTACCAGTTCAAAATACCCCTGCAGGCCTCCATCTTCAGCTGGATGTCCATGTAACATTTGATAGACCAAGTCAAAGGTAATTCGATTCTTTGTGGGAAGGGATAGACTAAAATCATTTAAATCTAAAGGGAGGTTAGAAAGCTGATCAATAAATTTTCCCTTTTCCAATACGATAATGCGAACCTCGTATTTCGCTGGAGAGAGGTGGTTGAAGATAGTCTGTGCACTTTTAAGGGAAATTTCCCTTTCAGCTACATCTCCACCAGTTACTAAGGCAATGCTAATTTTTCCCATGTTCTATCTAAGGATTAAACCAATAGGTGAGTTTGGCAACCAAGGCTCTATTGCGAATACTAAACTGGCTGAAACCGCCATCAGCATTGAAATTATCTGTGAAAACTAAGAAGAAGTCAGATACCGGAGCATACCTCCATTGTAATCTGGCATTGACATTTAAGTTCTCTAATTGATTATTGTATTGAACAAAAGTCGTCAAAAAGATTTTCTTGGAAAAGGTCAAATCGAACCTCGGTCCTACCAACCAAATACTAGCTGGTTCAAAATCTCCTTTTAAATCGATATAATTATAGTTGACATTCATGGCAATAGAACCATAAGGTTGGAATCGATAGGTAATTTGAGATTCAACTCCCGTCCTAAAACCACTATAAAAACTTCCATATCTGGGCTCTACCTCATAAAAGAAAGTTTGCCGCTGATCCGATCTATAATTAAAAGCCCATTCAGTAAATACAAAAGAATCCCCTGCTTTTAACACCACCCCTTCTTTTTGTCTACGGGTAGGATCAAAATCATTCATCAAGGTCAGATTATTATACACCATAGTCATTCCCCCCTGTGCTCTAGTATTGGTCTCAAAACTCCATTCCGCTTCTACTTGACGTTCCGAAAGGGTCCATGGATCAAAAATTTCATTGCCATCCTTTCCTATTTGCCAAAAGAATCGAGTATCCACCATCAGACTATGAAAACTAATTTTATCGCTCTTGGGATAAAAGAAAATCTCTGCCTCAGGACTGGCCAATAAAATATCCTTTCTCGGTATAAACCCAACCTCTGCTACGAAACCATTACCAATTTGAACATGTGCCCATTCCGCTCTAAATTTCCGGGTAATATATTCTATAGAACTCCCATGCACCCATTGATGCTCTAATTTTTCTGGAGTAATGGCTTTGTGAAGAAAGACCTTGGCATTCCATTTATTGTCAGCAGAAAGTAGTCGATATTCTGCCCCTATAACTCTATTGAATTCGTTATAATTACCCCCATCAACTGATCCCGTAGCTTGTTTGTTAATCCCAAAAAACGAGAAGTTAGATCGATTAAATACCTTTTGTTGGAAAGCAGCTACGGTGTAATTAAAAGCGGGCAAACCACTTTCAGGGAGGGCTGCAGCTTGCATATTCATCAACCCAACTCTTACATTTTCATTTAATTTACCACTTAATCTGGCTCCAAAGTGAATAGGATTTTGAAGATTTTGACCTGTTTCCGGATCCGTCACCACCCCAATTCTTCTGGAAAAAAAAGGATTGGCCCGGGACCCAATTCCGAAAGTGCTAAACAAATCAGCATTTTCTAGAAAAAACTGCCTCCGCTCTGGGAAAAATATCTCAAACCGATCCAAATTAGTGACCTGTTGATCTACCTCAACTTGAGAAAAATCCGGATTGACGGTGAGGTCCAAATTCAAACCAGAGGTTACCCCTACTTTAGCATCAAGTCCTGCGCTATACTTGTATTCTGGGGAGCCATAAGCATCTTCATAGTCCCTAATTCCACTGGTAGTAACAAAAGGGATAATAGAAACATTAGTGCCTGCCTTTTCCAAAGGCTCTTCCCAAATTACGTCTCTCATAAAAGACAAATCCATCACCAATCTATTCCTAGGAATCCTATTCAAAGAAGTTTGTTCGTTAATTTGAGTATCACTTCGATAACAATTAAACCTCCAGTTGGTCGACCCTTTTTGAAATCTAAGCGTCTTGAATGGAATGGCAAATTCACCAATCCAATAATCGGCATGTCTGCTTGCGTCTCCTCTCCACTTATTGTCCCAAGAAGATTGAAAATCTGGTCTAGCTCTTCCTCCATTGGAAATTAAGGCCTCTCTCTGCACTCCATAAGGGTTCATTCCGAAGACCATAGCATTGGTCTTGTCGCCGAAAGTATCAAAAACTAATGTGATGTTGTCATTTCCTGAAAATGAGTAATCCCGCCTTAAGGAGGGAATCACAAAATCATTACCAATGGTATGCGATATAACCGCCACATACAAATAAGTATCGTCGTAGGCAAACATCACCTCAGTACTTCCAATCGCTTGAATAGAATCCAAAGGGAAAGATTGCCAAAACCCATCCACTCGTTTGGCCGTTTCCCATACCGCTTCAGAAAGTACCCCATCAGGGATAATCTCCTCCTCAGTTTTAACCATTAAAATGGGTTCTGTCGGATTCGTTTCTTGTGCTGTTAAAAAAATTGTCCAACTGATAAATATCCATCCAAATAAAAACCTGCCCACCATCTAAATAAATTGTTTCACAAGGGTTTAGGAAAGCTTCAAATCTACAAAAATTACCCTTTTTATTACCTACTTTTGCAGGCGCAAATCTGATTTTTCAATGCTCAAAGAAATAAAGCTGACCCTTAAACTAGGTTGGCCTATTATTTTAGGAAACCTCACCCAAATGTCGCTGGGCATTATCGATAGTGCTATGGTAGGTTCCATTCATAGCAGTCAGCTCGCAGCAGCCTCTTTTGTCAATAATATTATCGGATTACCCATGGTCTTTAGCCTGGGTTTTACCATGGCCATTTCCCCTCTAGTAGCCGCAGCTCAAGGCGCATCAGATTATGACAAGCCCCTAAGAATCCTCTATAATGGAGCCTGGGTATCCGGTATCATCAGCACTCTATTTGCCATCGCCCTCCACTTAGGCAATAATATGGTTTTCCACATGGGGCAAGACGAAGTAGTCGGTCAATTAGCTGGCCCCTACTTGATTTGGATGGGATGGGGCATAGTACCTATGGTCCTCTTTAGCATCCTGAAAAATTTTACCGACGGTTTGGGCTTCACCAAATGGCCTTTATATATTGCCCTCTCTGCCCTTCCGATTAATGTATTGCTCAATTACGCACTGATTTTCGGTCGATTGGGAGCTCCGAGTTTGGAACTCGCTGGCGCAGGCATTGGAACACTGATTTCCCGGATATTTACTGTAGTAGCGATTTTATTGCTGATCAGCTACCACAAAGACTTCTCCCCTTTCCGCCAGAATTTATCTGCCCAACTGAAGTTTAAAAAATCGAGGATAAAAGATGTGATTCGTTTGGGAATTCCCGCAGGGTTCCAATATGGCATGGAAGCCGGAGCGTTTGCCTTTTCTGGGATTATGGTCGGATGGTTAGGATACGTTCAACAAGCAGCCCACCAGATTGCCTTGAGCATAGCAGCACTCACCTTCATGGTATCTCTGGGCATCAGCGCGACAGGGAGTATTCGAGTAGGATACGCCTTCGGCAAAAACGACTGGCAACAAGTTCGCAATATTGGCAAAACGACTATTTGGTTGGCTGGAGGTTATGGTGTGCTGTGCGCCATATTCTATATGCTCTTCAGAAACAACCTACCCCTTCTCTTTAACGATGAGCAAGAAGTAATCAACTATGCAGTTACCTTGTTACTCTTGGCGGGAATTTTCCAGATTTCAGATTCAGTGCAAGCCGTAGCAGTAGGATTGCTGAGAGGCATACAGGATGTAAAAATTCCGACTCTTCTTGTCGCTATTGCCTATTGGGTCATTGGAATTCCTTTCGGTTACCTACTGGCATTCCAACTTAATTTAGAGGTATACGGCCTATGGATGGGGCTCGTAATAGGACTGAGTGCCAGTGCATTCCTGCTAACTCGAAGGTTTTCAAGCCTTTCTACCAAACAACTCAAAACCATACAATAAGAGAAATAGACCATTTTATATTCCATTGCTACCACTCGCTAAACTGGTATTGTGCTGCAATACAATGTGAGGTACATTTGTAATTCAAGTAGTTTTCTCATAGTATGTTAATTTGAAGTAAAGCTCCTGCATTTTTTTTCACCACTAAATGCAGGAGCTTTTTTTATTTCGTCTATTTCCTCTTCAAAAACCTTTCATAACAAGTTTTGTTATAACTTAGTTCTTTTTTTAACTCTTTTACCTCTTTAACATTTTTTAAATGAACATTTTTGTTGCTAAACTCAGTTACCAAACTGAGAATGATGAGCTAAGGGAAGCCTTCGAAGCCTTCGGTGCCGTAGATTCCGCTAAAGTTGTTTTTGACAAAGAAACGAATCGATCAAAAGGATTCGGTTTCGTCGAAATGCCCAATGATGATGAAGCTCAAGCAGCGATTGCAGCGCTCAACGATTCAGAGTTAGCTGGTCGCACCATTGTTGTAAAAAAAGCTGAACCAAGAGAAAATCGCTCTTTCCGCCCTCGAAGAAATCCAAATTATTAAAGGTAATTTTCTTTGATAATACACAATGAATGAATAAAAAGGGGCTTTTGAAGCCCCTTTTTTTATTTGCTTTATTCTGAATTTTAAATATTTTGTAAGTGTGAAAAGCTACCTATTCATACTACCCGCACTATGGTTTACATGGTCGACTCAAAGTTACAGCCAAGTTGTCACTACAGATCCCGTTTTTCCAACCTCAGACCAACCTGTCACCGTTTACTTCGATGCTGCCAAAGGTAACAGTGGCTTATTCAATTGCAACTGTGAGGTTTATCTCCATACTGGCGTAATTACCAATCAAAGTAATTCGCCTACCGATTGGAAATACGTAGTCACCGAATGGGGTCAAGCTAATACTAAATGGAAAATGAACCGACTTCCCAATGAATCTAATCAATATTCATTCACCATTACACCCGACATCCAGACTTTCTATGGAATTCCATCTTCTGAAACCATACAACAACTCGCTTTTGTTTTCCGAAACGCAGATGGATCAAAAGTCGCCCGTGCCAGCGACGGTAGCGATATTTATACGCCTGTTTTTAATGGGCAACTGACTTTCCAATTAATAACCCCTGCCCCTACAAGCCTACAACCGGTTATTCCCGGGGAAACAATCTTAGTCAGCGGAGAAGCTTCATTGTTCTCGTTAATAGAAATTTATGATAACGATTCCTTGATTCACAGTGAATATGGTACACAATTGAATTACTCCCTATCCACTCAACCTGGGGCACATCAAATTACCATATCTACTACTGCTGGAGGAGTAAATCAAACTACCTTCTTTAGTTATTTTACAACTTCTCCTTCTGTAGAAGCTACCAATCCATACTCTGAACTATTTGGCCATCAAAGACTTCCCAACGGTTCGGTATATTTTTCTCTTTATGCACCTTCAAAATCCTACGTCCACCTATTAGGGGATTTTAATGACTGGCTACCATCAGAGGACTGGCAAATGAATTATGATCCAGCTAGTCAATCCTATTGGTTAATTTCCGACCAATTATTACCTTCTACTTCTTATGTCTTTCAATATTTGGTAGACGGTCAACTCAAAGTGGCCGACCCTTACAGCACCCTGGTTTTGGATCCTGATCACGACCCATTTATCGATATCCAATTCCTAAGTCAACTGCCTTCATACCCTCATAATCAGACATCAGGCATCGCAAGTGTGCTCTCTGCTGAATCTCCCAACTTTAATTGGAGTGATGAAAACAAACCACTAGTGGAACCCGAACAATTGATGGTGTATGAATTGCTATTGAGAGACTTTCTTCAAAGCCACTCATATCAGGATTTGACAGATACCCTCAGTTATTTAAAGCGATTAGGCATTAATGCCATCGAACTCCTACCCATTAACGAGTTTGAAGGAAACATCAGCTGGGGATACAATCCATCATTTCACATGGCATTAGACAAATACTACGGTTCGGCAGAAGACCTCAAAAGATTCATAAATGCTTGCCACCAAGAAGGCATCGCGGTCCTGTTAGACGTCGTGTTCAACCACGCCTTTTCTCAAAGTCCACTAGCCCAACTCTATTGGGATTACAATAACAACCGCCCTGCCCCAGATAACCCTTGGTTGAATACCGTCCCCACTCATCCTTTTAATGTGGGATATGATTTTAACCATGAAAGTGTGGCCACCCAAGAATTTGTACAAAGAGTTTTAACCTACTGGCTCGAAGAATTTCACATAGACGGATTCAGGTTTGATTTGTCCAAAGGGTTCACTCAAAGAGTGAGTTTTGACGACAATAGTTTTAGAACTTACGATCCGAAAAGAATTGAAGTACTTAAAAAATATGGCGCTACTGCAAGGGCTATAAATCCTGATGCCTATCTTATTTTAGAACATTTTGCAGACCAGAAAGAAGAAAATGAATTAGCTGCAGCTGGGTTTTTACTGTGGAGTGGATTTGGACTCCATCATCAATATCTTGAAGCAGCTATGGGTTACCCATCTGACCTTCAAAAGGCAGATTATAGATTCGCAGGATTTAGTACCCCAGCCCAGATGACGTATATTGAGAGCCACGATGAAGAACGGATGGTCTATAAAAATAGACAATTTGGGAATCAAGCTCAAGGGTATTCCATTAAGAATAAGTCTATTGCACTTGAAAGAGCGGCATTAACCAGTCTGTTCTTTTTCCCTATCCCCGGCCCCAAAATGATGTGGCAATTTCAAGAGTTAGGCTATGATTATCCAATTAACTATTGTCCAGATGGCTCTATTTCCGAAAACTGTAGAACTGCTCCCAAACCTATTACCTGGAATTATCTTCAAGACTTTGATCGCCTAAGGCTATTCCAAACCATTTCAGCCTTAAACTACCTAAAAAGTGAATATGAAGTCTTTCAAAATGGTTCGATGAATTTCCTTTTTCCGAAGGAGTCCATCAAAATTATTCACCTTCAAAAAGAGGCTCATAGCATAGCCATTATGGGTAATTTTGGAACTGCGGAGGGGTTAACCAAACAAACCTTTCCGGAAACTGGCCAATGGTACGAGTTTTTCTCCGGGGATAGTTTGCAGGTTACCAACCAAACTATAGAGTTAAAGTTGGCACCCGGGGAATATAGATTGTACAGCAATCAACCAATAGGTAATTTCTCTGAAACTTCCATGATTACTCGAAGAGACGAGTTCAGAATGTCAGATGAAACACTCCATTTGAAAGTGTATCCTAACCCACTACAAGGGGATCAGCTTCAGCTTTCTTTTCAACTAAATACAAAGGGAACCACACAGCTCTTTCTTTTTGATGCACTAGGTAGAGTGATTCAGCACATCAATCTTGGAGTTTTATCCCCGGGAATCCATCAACAGCAAATTTCCCTAGCTGGCGTTGACAAAGGATGGCATTACCTACAACTTAATACCTCCAAACAGAGTCAAGCCCTTCCGCTGTTTAGACACTAAGATTACCAATCATATCTTCTGGTTTGACCCAAGCGTCAAATTCCTCAGCAGTCAGGAGCCCCAATTCAATTGCAGCTTCTTTTAATGTACTGTGCTCAGCATGTGCTTTTTTAGCAATAGCAGCAGCATTGTCATATCCGATTTTGGTATTCAAAGCAGTAACCAACATGAGGGAATTTTCCAAGTGCTTTTGAATATTGCGGTGGTCTGGTTCTATTCCCACTGCGCAATTGTCATTAAAACTTACACACGCATCTCCAATCAATCTGGCAGAGGTCAAAAAATTGAAAATCATCATGGGTTTGAATACATTCAACTCGAAATGTCCATTCATCCCACCAACATTAATAGCCACATCATTGCCGATTACTTGTGCCATAGCCATGGTCAAAGCTTCCGATTGAGTGGGATTAACTTTACCAGGCATAATGGAAGATCCAGGTTCATTGGCGGGCAACACCAATTCACCTATCCCACTTCTAGGTCCAGAACCCAGCATACGAATATCATTACCAATCTTCATTAGTGATACCGCTACCGTTTTTAAGGCCCCGTGGGCTTCAACAATCGCATCGTGAGCTGCTAAAGCTTCGAATTTGTTGGGTGCAGTGATTAAGGGTAACTCGCTAAACTTAGCAATATTCTTAGCCACCTTTTCAGCATATCCTTCTGGTGCATTCAAACCCGTGCCTACAGCCGTTCCTCCTAAAGCCAATTCAGAAAGGTGAGTCAAACTGTTGCGAATAGCCTTAATTCCATGTTCTAGTTGAGCAGCATACCCAGAAAACTCCTGACCTAGGGTTAATGGAGTGGCATCCATAAAATGTGTTCTTCCAATTTTAACCACAGATTGAAATGCCTTAGATTTTTCCTGTAGGGTCTTTTTTAAAGTTTCTAAACCCGGCAATGTGCAATCTATTAAAATTTTATAAGCCGCTATATGCATAGCTGTGGGAAAAGTATCATTGGAAGATTGAGATTTATTGACATCGTCGTTGGGATGCAAAAATTTCTTTTCATCTAGCAGCGAGCCTCCTTTTAGGACGTGTCCCCTATTTGCAATCACTTCGTTGACATTCATATTCGATTGGGTTCCAGAGCCAGTTTGCCATACTACTAGGGGAAATTCCTCATCGTGTAATCCGGTTAATATTTCATCGCAAACTTGTGCAATAAGATGGGCCTTTTCTTCAGCTAATACCCCAATTTCTGCATTAGTAATAGCGGCAGATTTTTTTAAAATAGCAAAAGCATGAATAATTTCAATGGGCATTTGATGACCTCCAATTTTGAAGTTTTGTCTGGATCGTTGCGTCTGAGCACCCCAATATCTTTCAGCTGGAACCTCAATATATCCAATACTATCCTTTTCCTTTCTCGTTGCCATGATTTTGATTTTTGGCAAATTTAAATAACAATAAACTAATTGTACTCCATTGCGTTTTAAAAATGAAATTTAATTGAGAAACCATAAAAATATAAACCAATGGCATTTACTCTACCGGAATTACCCTATGCTTATGAGGCTTTAGAACCACATATTGATGCAAGAACAATGGAAATCCACCACACAAAGCATCATGCAGGATATACCAATAATCTAAATGCGGCAATTGAGGGAACTCCTTTAGAAGGCAAGAAAATCGAGGAAATCTTAGCTAATATTTCTCAACACAGCCCGGCGGTGAGAAATAATGGAGGTGGTTATTACAACCATAAATTATTTTGGGAAATTATGACTCCTCAATCTGAAGGCGCTCCCACTGCTCACATGAATATTCACAAAGCCATAGAAAGAGATTTCGGATCTTTTGACCAGTTTAAAAAGGATTTCAGTGCTGCAGCTGCTACTCGATTTGGATCTGGATGGGCGTGGTTGTGCGTAGACAAATCAGATAAATTATTCATTACTTCTACTCCTAACCAAGATAACCCACTAATGGATGTAGTAGAACAAAGAGGAACCCCAGTCTTAGGACTAGACGTTTGGGAACACGCTTACTACTTAAATTATCAAAATAGAAGACCTGACTACATCAATTCTTTCTGGAACTTAGTGAATTGGCACGAAGTATCTATTAAATACAATGATGCAAATGAAGGGGCTTCCAATTTCTAGACCATACCTAACCAAATAATAACTAGGCAACTTTCGGGTTGCCTTTTTTATTTCACAGCTTCATACATGCTCTTTACCTGTTCCAAGGTAAAAGTACCTACAAGGCCAGTTTGAAATACATACTCCATATCCCCTTGCAACTTAATCCATCTAAACCCGTAGTTTAAGTTGTTTTCATCAATTGAGGTTTCATAAATAAATCCAGATTCCTCTTCGGAAACAATTCTCGAATAGTATCTATTGGCTTTTACATCTGCCAAAAGACTAGCTTTTATCTTAGTCATATCATTGGTTTCCGCTTGAACAGCATATATTTGGATATAGTAATCCTCCCCATTTCGAATAGTTATATCTTGAATTAAAGATCCCATATCACTTTTTTTAACCTTTGCACTATCAGGTTCAGGGGCATTAATGGTTAAAGGAATTCCATAGGGGAGTAAATCTAAAGGTTGCCAGTTATTAGAAGCATTATTGCTACAAGCAGCTGCCAATATTAAGAGAACAAATAGTCTATGCATGTGTATTTAGGTTTTGCACAAAATTAATGGTTTTAACTTCAAAAGACTTATTTTTGTGGCGACAAACTGCCTATATTATTTAATCATATTTTTAGGCCACTGATGATAAAGCATCTAAGTGTTAGTAATTATGCACTCATTGAACAATTGGAGCTGGATTTCTCCAACGGCTTAACTATTATCACTGGGGAAACAGGTGCTGGAAAATCGATTTTATTAGGTGCCTTGGGCTTAATCATGGGGAAAAGGGCCGAAACAAAAGCGCTTTTTAACGAAGAGGAAAAATGTATTGTCGAGGCGGTTTTTGATATAAGTACCTATAAACTCCGTTTTTTCTTTGATGAAAATGACTTGGATTACCGGGAAGAATTACTCATTAGACGAGAGATTCTACCAAATGGAAAATCCAGAGCCTTCATTAACGACACTCCCGCTAATCTCAATTTGCTGACTGATCTCAGCAGTTCCCTCATAGATTTGCACCAACAATTTGATACCCTTGACATCCACAAAATTTCATTTCAATTGAATATGTTGGATGCCCTTGCGGGAAATGGTGCCCTGCTAGAAGAGTACAGAACAGTTTATCATAAATGGCAGAAGGATTCTAAAACTTTGGAAATCTTTAGAGGCAAACAAGCTCAATCTGAAAAAGAAATTGAATTTTTAGATTTTCAATTAGCAGAACTAGAAGCAGCTCGACTAAATGCAGGGGAACAGGTACAACTCGAAGAAGAGATGCAAGTGTTGAGCAATTCAGAAGAAATCAAATCTGCTCTAGCATTAGCTTTCAATAAAATATCCGAAGAGGAAATTTCCGTCTCAGGTATATTGACAGAAATTGGAAATCAGTTACATCCCATAGCTAAATACGATAAAAAAATAGGTGAGTTGGTTGAGCAATTTGATAGTTTGAAAATCGAATTGGAAGACTTGAGCGGAGCCTTTGAATCTGCAGCTGAGGATTTAGAATACCATCCAGGAAGATTAGAGGAAGTAAGAGAAAGATTGGATCTACTCTATCGATTACAAAAAAAACATCAGGTTAGTGATGAAAATGGCCTATTGGAAGTTTTTGAAAAATTTTCTATCGACCGTCAAAATATAGAGCAAGCAAGTGCTGAAATTGAGGTTTTGGAAGATGCCGTAAAAGGAAGTGAAAAGTGGCTTCGAGAAGTAGCTGATCAATTGCACATCAAAAGAGCTGGAGTTATTGAGGGATTTGAGCGAGATGTTATGGATCGATTAGGAATGATGGCTATGGAACACGCTGTTCTTCAAATAGATATGACCCGCTTAAATGAACCAGGTCCCTCGGGGACAGATGAGGTTAATTTTTTATTTGCAGCCAATAAAGGAAGCCGATTACAACTTATTAAAGACGTAGCTTCAGGTGGCGAATTGTCTAGACTTACCCTAGCTATCAAATCGCTTGTTGCGAGTGCAATACCTCTACCCACTTTAATCTTTGACGAAATTGATGCGGGAATATCTGGAGACGTAGCTATCAAAATGGGGAAAATATTAAGAGAGTTATCAGACCGTCATCAAGTCGTAACCATTACTCATTCTCCTCAAGTGGCATCAAAAGCAGATGTTCATTATTTTGTATTCAAAGATCCCTCGGGTAATAAGACGGCTACAAGAGTGAAGTCCCTATCGCCAGAAGATAGAATTCATG
This sequence comes from Bacteroidota bacterium, assembly GCA_041164265.1. Lineage (GTDB taxonomy): Bacteria > Bacteroidota > Bacteroidia > Chitinophagales > Saprospiraceae > CALAZP01. Next base: position 26,472 of record JBEAPR010000042.1, read on the forward strand.
AATTGGCCATTATGCTGAGTCAAAATCCGCCGAGTCAGGCAGCTATTGAAAACGCTAAAGAATTATTAAATCACAAATAAGAAAATAATGGGAAATCAACTTTTAGCCGGAAAGAGAGGAATAATTTTTGGAGCACTTGACGAACAATCTATTGCTTGGAAAGTGGCTGAACGTTGTTTTGAAGAAGGCGCAAGCATCGTTTTAACCAACGCACCTGTAGCCATGCGATTCGGTAAAATCTATGAACTCGGAGAAAAAATAAATGCAACGGTATTTCCTGCTGATGCTACCAGCGAAACAGATTTAGAAAATTTAATCAACCATGCTACCGAGACTTTAGGCGGTAAAATTGACTTTATTCTTCATTCCATAGGCATGTCATTGAATGTGAGAAAAAAGAAAGAATACACTGACTTGAATTACGATTGGATGCTGAAAACCTTTGATATTTCAGCAGTTTCCTTTCATAAAGTAATGCAGACCTTGCTTAAGCTGGATGCCATCAATGATGGTGGATCAGTATTAGCCCTTAGTTATATCGCAGCCCAAAGGAGTTTTCCGGATTACAGTGAAATGGCTGAGTCTAAAGCCCTTCTAGAATCTTTTGCCAGAAGCTTTGGCTACCATTTGGGAACCTTAAAAAAAGTCAGAGTCAATACCATCAGTCAGTCTCCTACCTTCACTACTGCAGGAAGTGGTGTAAAAGGTTTTCAGGAATTCTTCGATTATGCAGACAAAATGTCTCCATTAGGGAATGCATCGGCTGAATCTTGCGCAGACTATTGCGTAGTTATGTTTTCTGACCTAACCAGAATGGTAACGATGCAAAATTTATTCCACGATGGAGGATTCTCCACTATGGGGATGAACCCTGCTGTTTTGGAAATGAAATAGGGTGAGGCACTTTATTGTTTTTTTTGGATTCCTGCTCCCTGTATTAGCTTATGGTCAAGATCCAAGGCCCGGGTTAGATAGAATACCTGGAGCAAGTTCTGATCCCAATGCATTGGCTAGAAAGCAGTTTAGAGTACCGCAGGATACCTCACCAATTCTATATTTTTTTGCTGAAAACCCAGAGCTCTTATTTGAAGTAAAAGACAGTACACTGAGTACCTCTTTTTTTCAATACGACCCAACGCGCCTTCAACCTTTCGGAAAAATGACATTGGGTAATTTAGGATCAGCTCATTCAGATTTCGTATGGGAACCACTTGACAAATTAGGTCTTGACATCGGTCTACATCAATACGATATATATCAACGAACCCCGAAAAAAACCCGTTACTTTAAGATTGATCAGCCCTATACCCAATTGGAATACTATCTGGGAGGAGAACAATCTGATGGCTATATTTCAACCGCATTTAGTCGTAATTTCTCCAAGGGTACTAATTTTTCGTTGGATTACCAGCGTATTAGCCAGTTGGGAAGAACAACGCAATTTCCCAACCAAAATACTCGTAATACTACCCTTAATGCTGGTTTTCAAATGAGAGATAGCACAGGACGCTACCGCTCTTTTTTTACTTTTTCTAGCAATATCATAGAAGCGCAGGACAATGGTGGAATTACCGAACCTCCCATCAAGGGGGGTGAATTCTACAGCCCATCATCAGCCACTGCAGTTTTGAATGAAGCGCAAACACGCCATGCACATAATGCCATAGGATATACCCAGTTTTACGACTTACACAATAGAGATACTGCAAGAGCCAACCAAAGGGAATACGTAATTATGCATCAAATCCTCAGGTCTACTAGCCTGTATAAATATTTCGACGAACAACCTTTTCCCGAATATTATGAGGGATTCACCTCGGAAAACCGAGGAGCAAGATTCTGGTTGAATCACCGCAATTTTGAAAACCAGTTTAAAATAAGAACCCGAAAAAATGAAGCTCCCAATAGCACTATCCAAAAAGACCTCGTAGAAGCTAGTTTGACGCACCAAAACCATCTTCTCCGTTTAGATGGTGTAGATAGTACCATCAATAATCTCGTCCTAAGAGGCAGTATTCAATGGCAACCATGGGAAGGAATAACCTTGGATACCAAAGGACAACTCGCTTTGTGGGACCAAGCTGGTGATTATGAAATAGATGGTAAGCTTTCTTTAGTTTCCAAAAAATTAGGGGAAGTGGCCCTCTTTTTCAATAACCGTTTGTACAGTCCTACTTTGATTCAAAACTATTTTCAAGTTACCCGAGAAGTCATCTGGAACCAAAAATTATCGAAGACTTTAGCGACTTCTTTTGGGGGCACTATCTATCCCCAAAAAACTGGTCTTAAGATTACGGGTCGTTATTCGCTTTTCAATAATCTGATTTATTTCGATAACCAAGCTAAACCCGCACAAGAAGCTAGTCCGGTGAGCCTATTTCAAATTACTGTTCAAAATAAATTTAGGGTAGGTTCCTTTTATTTAGAAAATGCCGTTGCCTTTCAAAAATCCACCAATGAAGAAATAATGCGACTGCCCGCTCTTTATGCCCAACATAGTTTGTACTACCACAGTAGGTGGTTTGGCGTACTCAACGTAAGATTTGGATTTGATCTGAGGCACCATACCCCCTTTTATTCCAATTATTACCATCCATTAACCGGGCAGTTTATTATCCAAAATGAAAAAAATATTGCCTATTACCCGGCAGTAGACGGCTATTTTGGTATAAGAGTTACCCGCTTTAGAGCATTTATTCAATGGATAAATCTAACTCAAACTTTTTGGAAAGGGCTTCCCTTAGAACACAGCGCTACCTATTTGCATCCCGAAGGCCTTCGCCTTGGAATCACCTGGAGGTTGATTAATTGATGCAAATTTATCCATTTGTAATGCAATAATAACTGTATGGCAACCCTTTATACCTTCTATTCGTTTGAATAAAATGAAGGCTAGATTAGAAAAAATACAACCAGATTTCGGAGCTTCCTTTGTAATGAAGGAGTTTTCCAATGGTGTTGTTCTAAACAAACCCAATTGGCATATTCATCCAGAATATGAAATCGTGTACATTTCTAATGGAAAAGGGAAAAGACATATAGGAGATCATATATCTTTTTATGAAGATGGAGATCTCATCTTTTTGGGTCCTAACTTACCCCATTACGGCTTTACGGAAGATTTAGTAGAAAATCATGTGGAAATCGTGGTCCAAATGAGAGAAGATTTCTTGGGTAATGATTTCTTGAGCTACCCCGAAATGGAAAACATTCAATTTCTATTTCAGTTGGCCCATCGCGGTATTTCCTTTAAGAACGAAATCAAACACGAAGTAGGTAGGCAGCTGAAAGAAATGCTAAATATGTCACCTTTTGAAAGACTACTTGGATTGCTGAGAGTTTTAGAATTGATGGCGACCACCACAGCATTTCAAATACTCAATGCCACTAAAGTTGGATTTGAGGTTAATCCAAGGGATGTAAATAGGTTAGCTGCAGTGTTTAGACATGTAGAAAGCAACTTCAAAGAGGAAATTTCCCTAAATCAGGCTGCTGATTTAATCAATATGACAGTACCTGCTTTTTGTAGGTATTTTAAAAAAACGACCAATAAAACTTTTACCCAATTCCTTAATAATTATAGGATTTCTTATGCGTGTAAACTACTTTCCAACGAAGAAATAAGCATTAGCGAAGTTTCATTTGAAAGTGGTTTCAATAACTTATCACATTTCAATAAGCAGTTTAGGAAAATCGTTAATTGCAGCCCCAAAGAGTACCGAAACAACCAACTTAAGATATTACTGTAAAAAGTAATTAAAAGGTAATTTTCTCTTTACAATTCCTTTACAATCAATTCTGATCTTCGTCAAAATTTATTCAATGAAGAAAGAATTGGAAATAGCTGTGATTTCCGATGCCCATTTGGGTACTTATGGTTGCCATGCAAAAGAGTTGCTTCAATACCTTAAAAGCATTAAGACCAAAAACCTTATCCTCAACGGAGATTTCATTGATATCTGGCAGTTTAGAAAAAGTTTCTTTCCCAAAGAACACTTACAGGTCATTCAGCGGATACTCAAGATGGCTGCTAATGGAACTAAAGTTTACTACATAACAGGAAATCACGACGACAAACTTAGAAGATATTCAGATTTTTCTAGTGGCAATATTCATTTAAGAGATAAACTAATATTACAGCTTAACGGTCAAAAATATTGGTTTTTTCATGGAGATATATTTGATACTCTTACTACCTTTTCCCCAATGTTAGCCAAACTAGGAGGAAAGGGATATGATTGGCTTATAGTCATTAATAGGTGGGTTAACAAATTAAGGGTAAGATTGGGTTGGGGTAAATATTCTTTTGCAGGAAAGGTTAAAAATAAAGTCAAACAAGCCATTAAATATATTGGAGATTTTGAAAAAACTGCTATAAAATTAGCAGCTGAACAGGGCTACGATTACGTAATCTGCGGACATATACATAAACCACAAAAAAGGGAAGAATTGGTTGATGGACACAGGGTTAACTATTTAAATTCAGGCGATTGGGTGGAAAATTTAACTGCCTTAGAGTATAGATTTGACAAATGGTCTATATATCATTATGATGAAGCGGAATACGAATACAAGAGTCCAAGATTAAAAGTAACCAAAGAACCACAGCCCAATACCATTTCATTAATGGACCAAGAGTGGTTTTCGAATTTAAAGTTGGATGTTGAGTAAATTTCCAAGCTGAAGGATGCCTTCGCTTCTTTTGGAAACCTTAGCTGCCTTTTTGAAATAAAGATTTTGGCTCTTCCACAAGTCAATATGGAATCCCGCTTCATTAAATAATTCTAAAAGCAGACATAATTCCTTTGCTTTTGGAGAAATTTCATTCTCAAAGGTTAACTTTTTGATTTCTGAAAATAGGCGATCGCTCAGATTCAATTGGACTTCCGGTTCATTTTCAATAGATACTCCCCATTTTTTCATTTCTTTTAAGGTATGCTCTAATTGGGAAATTGAGAAAGAATCGTGCTCTAATAGTCCAATTAAATCTTGGTTTAACACAAAGGAAAGAACAGATTTATAAGCAGCCGGTATGGGTATATTGGCGTTCAACATCCCACTCATCAATTGGTAATTATCGTTGTAAATATCTTTGAAGGACTGTAAGGCTTTTTCAAAACTAAGCTGGGTAATTTTATCTAATATCTTTCGCTTTTCATCTTGAAATAAATTTTTAATAGAGTATTTTCTAGTGCCAAAATAAAGCTGCATGAGGCCAATTACTTCTCCCAAATTAATACTGTCAAAAGAATCACTCAACGCTTGTTCCATAGCTTGGTAGACCTCTTCTGACATATTTGCTGAGATATTACCAATAAGATTTTGTTGCCCCAAGTATAGCACAGCAAAACTAAATGTACGATGGGATAAGGTAATTTTTGATTGCATTCCAATCCTACCGATACTCAGAATTTGATTACCTGCTCTCCTTTTAGTAAAAGCATCACTCACTGCCTTATAATTGAATAAATCTAACTTTTCTGGATGTTCTTCAAAGATGGAAGCTGCGGCAAAGTGCATACCTACCCTTAACAAATCAACTTGGGAGGGTAGAACATTAATTTGATAACTTTCCGCAGCATTTTTGAAAACATTACTGGGGGTTTGGACCAAAGCGTCAAAAAAAGAAGGATGTAAATCTATACCTGAGGTTTGCTCAGTGAAAGTTATGGCCCGATTGGCATACTGCAATATTTGATTGGTTTCCAACCCTGATACCTCATCGAAAAACCACCCACAGCTGGTAAACATTAATAGGGCATTACGCTGCATTTCCATTAGGCGTAAAACTTTGGTTCTACCAGCTTCTTCTAGAGGTCTAAGAGTATGCTCTTCTATAAATTGATCAATGTTTTTTTCTGTTCGATTATTGATGATGGCAATATATTCGTCTCTGGCTTTCCAGGGATCTTTCAGATAACTTGAGGCCTCAGATTCAAAAATAGGAATCATACGATCTCGCAGTTCATTCAGTAAATTTCTCAAAGGCGCTCGCCATTCTTGAGTCCACCAATCGTTACCTCCTGCCCTGCAACCGCAATTACTGCGCCACCTTTCCACCCCGTGAACACAACTCCAACTGCTATTTTCGTGAATTTTGACTTCATAAGAAGGAGGATATTGTGCTAAAAAAGCCGCGTAATTGGTCAATTCTACATCTGGTGCTTGAAGTAATTTGTGGAAACATGCTGCAAGAGCCATCTCCCCTTTATTATGATGGTGTCCATAACTTTCACCATCTGTGGCAATATGAACCAGTTGCGTTTCGTCTGAATCGTCAAAAGCATTTAATAAGCGATCTGCCAGCAAATGTCCATCATTAAGTAATCCTTCAAAGGCCACTCCTTGTGCTACTTGCCCATCGTAAAAAAATAGGGCCATACGACGACCTGAAGGCAGTTGTATCAAGTAAGGCCGTCTGGTATTTATGCCGTTTTCGGCTGTGGTCTGCCAGGTTTCACTCCCTGTTTTTCGAAAAGCAGCAGCTTGGTTGGGAGCCAGAATAGTGTAAACGATATCTTGCTCCGCCAGAATTTCTAAAGTTTCAATATCACATGCTGTTTCTGCCAACCACATTCCTGTGGGCTTCCTTCCAAAACGGTACTCAAAATCTTCAATTCCCCAAATTACCTGAGTAATTTTATCCCTTTGATTAGCCAAAGGCATAATCAGATGATTGTACACCTGAGCAATGGCCGACCCGTGTCCTTTATAAATTTTTCGGCTTTCTATATCTGCATCTATAATAGCACGATAAGTTTCTTTATCCTCTTTTTCCATCCAGGAAAGTAAAGTGGGACCAAAATTGAAACTCAGATACTTGTAATTATTGACGATATCTACAATTTTTCCCGAAGGGTCAATCCTCCTGGCCGTTGCATTAGGGGCATAGCATTCAAAGTTAATGCGTTCATTCCAATCGTGAAAAGGGGCTGCAGAGTCTTGTAATTCAATGTGTTCTAACCAGGCATTTTCTCTTGGTGGTTGATAAAAATGGCCGTGGATGCAAATATATTTCTTAGGCACCATCATTATAATTGAAGGGAGCGTTTGGGTAAGTTGTAAATTTAACGGAAATTAGACAAATAAAACCTAATTCAAATGACCCTACTCGAAAAACTGTTTACAGTTTTAGGCTTAATAACCTGTCTTTCTATTTCCGCTCAAAGACCTATTCAAAAAACCGGTGGTGAGATTTATGCTGAGTTGGAAAAATTGGGATTCCTTGGAACAGCCATGTATTTAGCTGCCCACCCTGATGATGAAAATACCAGACTTATTGCTTATTTGGCGAATGAAGTCAAAGCCCAAACCGTTTATTTATCTCTTACAAGAGGTGATGGAGGTCAAAATTTGATTGGAACGGAAATGAGGGAACTATTGGGATTGATAAGAACCCGTGAATTACTTGAAGCCAGAAAAATTGATGGTGGGCATCAGTTATTTACCCGGGCCAATGATTTTGGATATTCTAAGCACCCTGATGAAACTTTGGCTATCTGGAATGAACAAGCGGTGCGAGCAGATGTAATCAAAGCAATAAGAAAGTGGCAACCGGATATTATTGTCAATCGATTTGATCATAAAAGTGCAGGAACAACACATGGTCACCATACCACCTCTGCTATCCTTTCCTACGAGAGTTTTGATCAGGCTGCAGACCCCTCAATCTTTCCCGAACAATTAGAAGAATTAGAAACTTGGCAACCCAAAAGATTATTTTTTAACACGTCTTTTTGGTTTTACGGCGGTATGGAAGCTTTTAAAAAAGCTGATAAGTCAGATATGGTAAGCATTGATGTAGGAAGTTATTACCCACATAAAGGGTTGTCCAATACTGAAATTGCAGCTCAAAGTAGAAGCATGCACAAATCACAGGGATTTGGAGCAACGCCAACAAGAGGTTCCGAAATGGAATATCTAGACATATTAAAAGGTAGTAAACCTAGCAATGGCGATCTCTTTGAAGGAATCAATACCACTTGGTCTCGAATAGAAGGTGGACAAGAGATTCAACCCTTGTACGATCAAATCATTAAAGACTTCAACCCCAATCAACCTAACCAGTCGGTACCCCAGCTTGTTGACTTATACCAAAAATTAGCCATGCTTCCGAATGGTCACTGGAAAACTATAAAAATGGAAGCAACCCAATCTTTAATCAAAGATTGCATGGGACTGTACTTGGAGGCCAATTCTAATATCCCAACTGCCGTTCCCGGTCAAGAAATTCAAATTACTTTAGAGGCCACTAATAGGTCAGCAGAGCGTGCAGTGCTTCAAAAACTGACCCTGCACCCTAATGGTCCTACTTTGGACCTAAATTGGGACTTGGAAAACAATAAGGCACAAATCAGTTCATTCGATTTTACCTTACCCCAAGATATTGCCTATACTACTCCTTATTGGTTGACCCTTCCTGCTGAAAAAGGATTTTACCGCGTAACAGAGGAAGAAAAAATAGGATTACCTGAAAATCCATTAGAAGAGTTTGCTACTGCATCTATTGAAATAGAAGGTACACTACTTCAATATGAAATCCCTATTACCTTCAAAGAAACGGACCCTGTGAAAGGGGAATACCACACTCCATTTAGGATTATTCCCAAAGTAATTACTAAGACGGCTAATCCCGTTTACCTTTTCTCTGATGAACAACCACAAATGGTGGAAATTATCGTTGAAGCGGGAAATGCCCCCGTAAGTGGAGTGCTTCAGCTTAAAACGGAAGAAGGTTGGTCAGTGAATCCTGAGCAATACCCTTTTGAATTATCGCTTAAAGGAAGTACTCAAACTTTCACCTTTGAGGTAAGTCCACCGGCCTCTCCTTCTTATGCTTCTATTACTCCTGTAGCGATAGTAGAAGGAAAATCCTATCAGCAGGAGATGATCACTATAAATTATCCTCATATCCCACTTCAAACAGTTTTGAAAGACGCTTCTAGCACGGTAATCAAATTAGATCTTCAAAAAAGAGGTGATAAAATTGGTTATCTCATGGGAGCGGGTGATGAAGTTCCAAATGCATTGAGGCAGGTTGGTTTCCAGGTAGATTTATTATCCGAAAAAGAAATTAATCTGGATATGCTCAAGAATTATGATGCCGTTGTCATTGGTATCAGAGCCTATAATACCAGTGATGAAATCAAGTACATCCAAAAAGATTTATTAGAATATGTGTCGGAAGGAGGAAATCTGATTATACAATACAATACCTCTCGAGGATTAAAAATTCAAGCTGATGAATTGGCCCCCTACCCATTGAGATTATCTAGAGATCGGGTAACCGTGGAAGAATCGGAGGTTAAGTTTATAGCCCCAGATCATCCGGTGCTTCATTATCCAAATAAAATTACCCAAGCTGATTTTGATGGTTGGGTACAAGAAAGAGGTTTGTATTTCCCTGATGAGTGGTCCAATGAATTTACTCCAATTTTAGAAATGGCAGACCCAGGAGAAACAGGTCTTAAAGGCTCCTTACTCATTGCCCCTTATGGCAAGGGAAATTACGTTTATACCGGACTTTCATTTTTTAGAGAATTACCTGCTGCGGTTCCTGGAGCTTACCGATTATTTGCTAATTTAATCGCATTAGGAAAATAAAAAGACCTTATGGAGGAGCAACCACCCATTTTCAAATCCTGGAATACCCTTTATTGGATTGTCTTGATCGTTCATGCCATCTTTATCGCTTTGTTTTATTTAATTACTCAAATGTATTCCTAAAAAAAGATCAAAATGAATCCACTGGATTGGATAGTAATGTTAGGCACTTTATTGGGGATTGTTGGGTATGGGGTTTGGAAAACCAGAAATATTAAAACGACCAAAAGTTATTTACTTGGCGATCACGATTTACCCTGGTGGACCATTGGTTTAAGTGTGATGGCTACCCAAGCCAGTGCTATTACCTTTCTTTCTACCCCCGGTCAGGCCTATCAAGATGGAATGGAATTTGCCCAATTCTATTTTGGCTTGCCTGTGGCCATGGTTATTCTTTGTATTTTTGTGCTGCCTATATACTATCAACTCAAAGTATATACAGCATACGAATATCTGGAAAGTAGATTTGGAAGACCAACACGCACCTTCACTGCACTTTTATTTTTGATTTCCAGAGGTCTAGCAGCAGGACTTACTATATATGCGCCAGCCATCATTCTTTCTACCATTTTGGGATGGTCTTTGAATTTCACCATCCTATTCATTGGCATCCTCGTCATTTTTTATACCATGGCCGGAGGGACTAAGGCAGTCAGTGTTACCCAAAAGCAACAAATGTTGATTATTCTTACCGGAATGGTTATAGCTGGTGTCCTCTTGGTTTTCAAATTACCCAATGATATTGGTTTTGATAAGGCGGTGAAGATTGCTGGTAAACTCGAAAAATTAAATGTAGTGGATTTCTCCTTTGATTTATCCAATCGCTATACATTTTGGTCCGGAATGTTGGGAGGGGTATTTCTTTTTCTTTCCTATTTTGGAACTGACCAATCCCAAGTCTCGAGATATTTATCGGGAAAATCCCTAAAAGAAAGCCGACTAGGACTGATTTTTAATGGACTTTTAAAAGTACCTATGCAATTCATGATTTTATTTGTAGGTATTCTAGTTTTTCTATTCTTTCAATACACTGCTCCTCCTGTACATTTTAATCAAGGCAATTTGGATAAAATATACGGAACACCGCAAGAAGCTCGCTTACAGGAGTTAGAGGACCAGCATTTGGAGTTATGGCAAACCAAAAAAGAGGCCCTATATAGCTTATCTTCAGCTATTGATCAATCCAATGAACCAGCCATTCAGCAAGCAAAAATGAATGTTTTTGAATTGATGGAAAAAGAGCAGCAGGTCCGAACGGAAGTAAATGATTTAATATTACAACAAGCCCCAAATGCCAAAACCAAGGATACCGATTATGTTTTTATCACTTTTATTATTAATTATTTACCGATAGGATTGGTTGGATTATTACTAGCAGTTATTTTTTCAGCGGCAATGTCTTCCACTTCTTCAGAACTCAATGCCCTTGCAACAACTTCAGTTATAGATATATATCGTAGATCTTTCAAAACGGAGGCAAGCGATCGCCATTATTTATTCGCTTCTAAAGGCATGACAGTAGTATGGGGGATTATAGCTATGCTTTTTGCCGTAACTGCAGACTTGTTTGAAAATTTAATCCAAGCTGTTAATATCATCGGATCTCTATTCTATGGCACCATTTTAGGTATTTTCTTAGTAGCATTTTTCTTTGGTAAAAAAGATAAAAAATCTCAAGGTTTGACCACTGTTACGCTAGCCATTGTAGGGGGAACCATAGGACTCCTCTGGTCTGATACTTATTCTCCTTGGGCCGGTTTAAGAGGTAGCGCTATTGGCGGAATAGTTGGGAACTATTTAGGGACTCGCCTATTTCAACCTGTTAAAGGTAAAGCTGTATTCATTGGTGCTATCTTGACAGAAGCTATTATTTTATTGTTGTTTTTCGCTAATCAACAAGGAATCATTCAAATTGCATTTTTATGGCTAAATCTTATTGGATGCATCTTGGTGGTAGTCATCTCATGGGTGATTCAGCTATTCTTAAATAATGCTGAGACTGAATTAATAGAAACTGAACCTGTCTAACTAAAGCCTAATTACTAATTTATCTGGGTGCCGAAATATGAGACCCAAAAAATAGCGCATTCATCAACATTTTATTGGTACCAAACCAGAAACCTCTGAAATTAGGATTATCTACAAAAGAAATAGCTCTTCCCCTGCCAACACCACTTACCAATACTGAAGCCGATTCTTTTATGTAAGGCAACCAATCCTGATGTACATAACCATCTAATTGCCCTTTTTGGCTGTATTGAACCACGGTATTATAGGGAGAGGCAGAAGGTTTCATGAAAATGGAATGATTGCGATACACATTCAAGCGATCTCTTTGGTAACCGAATCCTATGGGATGAGTGATATCCAGATGTGCTTCATAAACAGAACCCCCGATTTGACGTGCACCTGATCGTTCTGAAGCTTCTGCATAGGACAAACGCTGGCTAACATTTTCCGAAGGAATCTCCTCCACCTTTTCTTCCGCTATCCAACCTTCGCCCAAAGCATATTCAATAGCACTGCGCTGTAAAATCAAGGTATTGCCCTCTTCTACCCAATTTTTAATTCGTTCAGCATTCCGTTTTCCAAGGCTTTGATAATTACCTGAAACGAGAATGAGCGTGTTGTATTTTTGAAGGTCGAGTCTTCTCAACTGGTCCGCATCCACTTTGGTCAGTGGCATTCCAAACCGAGTATCCAGTAAATGCCAAATTTCACCTGCTTCATAGGAACTTACTCCCGACCCTGTTAAAATGGCCACCTTAGGCATCTGAATAGTTTGAAAATAGCGACTACCCAAATCAATTCCCGATTTAGAAAATCCCGTTTGAACAGGGAAAACAGGAATTCCATAAGTACGACTTGCTTGGTAAATCCTTTGATTGACGGCTGCCTGATCCATATTTTGGTCCCCAATTGCTACCATCAGGGTTCCATATCCAAAGGTTTTCGTTTGCCCTTCCAGCTCCATAGTAAATGGTTTGAAGGCTGCCTTTACAAATAATCCGCTTTTTTGCAAATCGTATAATAAAGCGGGTGCCAAATAATCGGAATATTCCATTAAATAGGCATAAATTCCCTCCTCAGGCATAACACTTGCTACCTTTCTGGTAGAAATCGGATCATTTAATTGCACTCCTTGGTTCAACACTCGAGGTGATTTTTCAAAGGGCATATTAAAGGCCAAAGCGACAGCCCAAGCCGAGGCATCATAAAATACACTATCGTGAAAAGTAGTAACCGGCTCAAATATGGTTTGAATCATCTTAAACTGCTTTTGGTCGGTAGGTATCATAAAAGCTTTTTCCGGTTCAAAAATTTTCCCGTTGATTTCTACTGATTGGTCTAATGAGTGTACTTTAATTCTGTGTTTTAATAAATAATTAGTGAATGCTTTGGTTTTGTTGAAATCCGAGGCATCTCCAAAATAAATAGCTTTGTAATCAGCATTTTTTCCATCCTTTTGGGCATCCTCAAAGAATGTCCGTAAATGATTATGCAGCAATAACCGATGATCCATACCAGCCTGCACCGTTGCAATACTCGTTCGCACATGGTTACGAATGGTAAATGCAAAAGATATGGGCTGGGTAGTCGTCTCTTGTAAATGACCTCTGGAGGAGGCTTGTTCAAACAATAAACCCAAGCCACCATGAATATCGGGATAGGTATTTCCGTAACCTGGATACGAATTATCAAAGGATTCTCCGCTAAAATACAAGGACCCTATATCATCTAATGCCTTTGAAAAATAGTTGGCAAAAATTCCATTTAAATCGTCGTAATTGCTTCGTGGTACCAAGGGATTTTCCGCTCCATAAGCCTCAGTAGGCTCAAAAAAGTAGGTACTATTGGTACCCATTTCATGATAATCTGTGGCAATATTAGGAAGCCATTGGTGATAAAATTCAATCCTATTTTGGCTCTCCACCTGAGCTAAAGGCAACCAATCTCGGTTTAAATCAAACCAGTAATGATTAGTCCTTCCCCCAGGCCAATTTTCATTATGTTCTCTATCTGCCCCATCCGATACTAAGTTTACCGACCGATTAGTATTGGCCCAATGTGTATGTCGATCCCTTCCATCTGGATTATAAGCGGGATCTATCATCACCACACCATTCTTAAAAACCTCTGTGGGAAAAGTGGATTTACTCGCTAATAAATAATAAGCTGTAAGCATAGCTGCTTCTGTGCTTGAAGGCTCATTACCGTGAACATTATAGCCTAATAAAGTGATCACTGGTTGTTGATCCAATACTGGTAAAGGTTGAGAGGGATCTGCAATTTTTAAATGATTTTGTCGAATCTCTTCCAGTCGATCGAAATTATCTGGATGGGTTATGGTTAAAATAATTTGTGGTCTTTGTTCTACGGTGTAACCAATTACATGCAAGCTTGCCATAGGAGACGAAGCTGCCAATTGCCTGAAATATCCTACCACTTGGTCGTACCGTGTGTGATAGGTCCCAATAGAATATCCCAAATAATCCTCAGGCGTAGGAATGGTAGAATCATAAGATTGCCCCTTAGGGAAAAAATACTCGTTTTGAGCAAACAATCCCCAACAGGTGCCCGAGAGAACTAAAAAACACAAAAACTTATTCATAATTATTTCCTTTTGCGACTGAATTTTTCCTTTTTAAACTTCCGTTTTTTCCCCTGTCTATCAAAAGAATTGTCTGCGGGATTTCCAGCGTGTCGATTGACCCGAATTGGCCTTCCGTTAAGGTCAAATTGACTGAATTTTTGAATTACCTTTTGATATACAGTTTCTTCAACATCAAAAAAACTATGTTTTCTCTGCAAATCAATCCTTCCAATGTCTGCTCCCGTCAAACCAGAAGTTTCACATAAAAGAGATAAAAAAGCTCCTTTATCTCTGACATCCATTGATCCAACATTAATGAATAACCGGACCCATTTGGCATTGGGATTCTTGGTGTTATTCTTTTCAGACCTGATATCTGGCAGATTTTTTATGTTGTACGCTTCTAAATGTTTGCCTAAATTAATTGCGGTAAACCTCTTAATGAGTTCTGTTTTGGACATCTCCTTATACGCCTCTTCCAGTTTATCCATAAAAGGATCTAATCGGCCATTAATATCCAAATCCTTCACCTTGATAATGCTTTGTTCCAAATGCTTTTTGAATATATCTATGCCAGAAGGTATTTTAGCTTCTTCAAAATTGAGTTGTAGTCGTTTTTCCATTACCTTCAGAATCCGTCGATCATTAGGATGGGCAAAAACAATAGAATGTCCCGTATTACCCGCCCGACCAGTTCGCCCACTTCGATGGGTATAAAAAGCCAAATCATCGGGAATATTAAAATGAAAAACGTGGGTAATATTGGTTACATCAATACCTCGGGCCGCCACGTCCGTAGCTACCAATAGCTGAAGGTGTCTTCCTCTGAATAGGGACATTACCCGATCTCTTTGACTTTGATTCAAGTCTCCATGCAAAGCAGCTGCCTGATATCCCTCCTTGCTGAGATTCTCCGCCAAATCCTTAGCATCATTTCGAGTTCTGGTAAATACCAGTCCAAAGGTCTCACTATCTGCATCTAAAAAGCGCTTTAAAGCTTCAAATCGATCAGCAGGTCGAACTATCACATATTCATGGGTAATTTGACTATGCGCCTGATGGAGGTTTTCTCCCTTAACCTCAATGGGATGATCCATATAATCCCTAGCAATTTTTCGAACCTCAGCAGGCATAGTTGCAGAAAATAACCAGGTGTTTTTAGTAGGAGGAGCATCTAAAAGAATTTCATCAATCTCCTCTTTGAATCCCATATTTAACATCTCGTCTGCTTCGTCTAGTACAAAATAGCGAATCGTCTCTAATTTGACTACTCCCCTTCTCATCAAATCCCTAAGTCTTCCCGGAGTCGCTACTATAATATGAGTACCCTTGCGAACATCCATCATCTGTTTTCGAATATCCGCACCTCCGTAAACCGGAGTAATTTTAAGGTTTTCGGTAAACTTGCCAAATAAATTGAGTTCATTGGTAATCTGTAAACACAGCTCCCGGGTTGGGGCCAAAATAAGGCCTTGAACTGCGTTAAAATGGGTATCGATCAATTGAATTAAAGGTAAACCAAAAGCTGCTGTTTTACCAGTACCCGTTTGCGCCAACCCCACCAAATCCGAATCTTTGGATAATAATTGAGGAATGGCTTCTTTTTGAATCGATGTAGGTGATTCGTAGCCCAATGCCTGAATGGCATCGAGTAACGGCTGAGAGAGTCCCAGCCTTTCAAAATTATTCATGAATATTAATTAACTAAAATTTAAGGTACAAAAGTAGGTTATTGTTGTGACTTATTCTGTACATGATACTTAATCAACCCCTCTGAAGGATCTTTGGTTACTGCACTCAATTGATAACCATTGTTTTCGAAAACTTCCCTCAATTGATTTTCAAAATAAAAACTTATCGATCCCACTGCACTTATTGGCATGGTTCTATTCGATGCTAACAAAGGATTCAACAAATAAGAAACAAATTTTTGAAAATGTTGATGTAATAATTCTTTGATGTAAGGGCTGTTTTGAAATTGCGATGCAAATGGAGCAAAACTTGCCAGATAACGATTAGGGAATTTTCCTCGGTAAGTTTTTTCTAAAATCACAGCATGCTCACTATCATAACCGTTTTGTTTCCATTGGTCCATCAATTCATCAGGCATCCTATCGTGTAAAAAATCGCTAACCAAAGTATTCCCTAAAACAGCACCGCTACCATAATCTCCAAGTATATACCCAAATCCCCTTTTTTGAAAGACGATATCCCTTCCATCGTAAATACAACTATTGGCTCCAGTACCCAAAATGCAAACTGCACCCTCTCTATCCTGACAAGAAGCTCTAGCTGCAGCCATCATATCGGAAAATAACCCTATTGACTTTAGAAGTGGGATACTTGATTCAAAAGCCCGTTGAATAATCTGAGCATTTTCATTTCCATCGACCCCAGTTCCGTAATAAAATACAGACCTGATATTCATTGCCCATTTCAATAGAACATCTGTTATAATCGATTGTATTTGTGTGGTGGATTGAAAATATGGACTTAATCCCTGACTTTCCTCTCGGGCCAATACTTGATTTTTTTCTAACACAATCCACTTGGTTTTGGTAGCTCCGCTCTCAACTATTAGTTGCATATCAATTATCTCCTCATGATAATCAATTGGCTGCTCTGAAGTGGTTCTTCATCAACAAGCAATACGTAGGCATAACTACCAGCTGGCAAATGTGAAAGATCAAATCTTCTCTTATCTTGTCCTTGTAAGAGAGGCCATTGGGTTCTCCATACCGTTTGACCAAATAAATTAACCACTCTTAAGTCGGCCATTTGTCCAGTGCCATAATAACCCAATTCTAAATTAAAAACCCCAGTGGTTGGATTAGGGTATCCTTTAACAGTGGTATTTTCAATTAAACCAGGCTTTTCTTGTGCGAAATGATGCATGGTTTTTTTTTCACTTATTACCTCTTCAGCTTCCTTTTCCTCTTCCGCTTCTAATTCGCTTAACAAATTTGGAGAGGCCGGTGGTACTTGACAAGTTCCAATAGCAGCCAAAAAATCAGCCCCTGCTTTAACCTCAAAACCAGGCCTTAAAGTAATACTGGTTGAAGCAATATATTGAATATTATTACCTGCTTCAATAATGTTAGAAGCTACTATTCTATCACTAGAAGAATACAGCCCAGCTGGTAAATTACTACTTTGAATACTGAGATAACTCCCTCTGCAGCTACAAGCGCCACCAGTATCCTCAACATTCACGGTGATGGATTGCTGAGCCATATTCCCAGCTTGGTCAGTAACATAGACTGTTAAATCCATACTCCCTATATCAGCACAAGTCAGACTCTTAATCATTTCCTCCGTATCTGGAGCAAAAGAATAAATCAAATTATTGGCGTTGGTTACATTATCACTTACGGAAGCTATCAAATCCATTACACTTAATTCCAATGTACCAAAGTTGGTTAAAGAAGGAGTAAAGGTAGGGTCTAATAAAAAACTGGCACTGCTATTATCTTCGATGACTACCTCAGATACACAAGTGGATGAAGACCCCGAAACATAATTGATAGTTAAAGTGACATCAACCGTATCTGGTGCATTAAATTGAAAAGTGTCCAGCGAAAGTGATGAGATATTACAAGACTCTAAATCTCCTAAAAATAAATCTAGAGGATTTAAAGCCGCCTCCCCAGTAACTCCATCTAATACCAAAATAGTATCCTTACAAAAAGCCAAATTTATAGATACGGTATCAATCAACACACTTTGATTGGAACATGAATCGGTAGCTATATACCTTATCAGATAATCATTATTGGGTAAATCTATGGTGAGTTGAGGATCCGTAAAATTGTAATCTGGACCTACATTGGTGAATGGATACACGTCCCTACCTATGGTATCGGTTATAAATAATTTAAGATTGACTCCGTCTTCCGACAAACAATTATCAGTGATTTCAGGGTCATAAATGGTCAAGTTGGAAGCACATCCCATCGTATCGTATTCCAATTCGTATGCATTACTTACTATGTCAGGAGCACTAAAATCAGTTACCCTAATCAATTGATGGTAAATAATACTTGTTCCAGGTCTAGCATTATCATAAATGGTCCACGTTCTCCTAAATGAAAAATTACGGGTACCTCCGCACAAATACAGAATTGAGCTATCTTCATAAGATGCGCCTAAATTGCAATATTCATTGGTAGGGGTTAAGGCAACCGTACCTTGTAAAGTCAATAAAAAGGGATATCCTGAAACTTCCGGTGAAGGGAGTCCCCCAGTGGTGAGTTGCACCCCTGTTAAGGTTTCAAATTCATCACATTCCATTGAATAAGTAAAATGGGGTAAAACAACGTCCTCGATTAATGGATTTTGGAAAATCATCCTAATAGAACAACTTGCCGTATCATTAGCTGTTAAATCATTAGCCCTATATGTTCTGGTAATGGTATTGGACACCCATTCATCAGCAGTCATTCCAAATTGGTCACCCGTGAGTCCTAAATCTCCTCCTTCATTAGCTGTAGAATCTTGAATGCTTACTTCCCAAGCTCCACAATTTTCAATCACATAAGGTTTGAACCCATACCTATAGAAAATATCGTCAGTACTACTTATACTTTGCCCAAACAGAGTGGCGTAATCTTGAATATCTTGTTGAATATTATCATTAGCAGGCAGTCCTACTAAGTTTTCCCCCATGGCATTCCAAACGGAACAATTAGAGGAAGACAATTTTCCACCTACTATGTATTCTGAATCACTTAAAATTACTTGTTGATTCAATTGAACTGCTGGTAAATCACCACAATAAAAGTCGTGATATTGAATGGCCCTTAATACGGGTAAGTTGGTCCCATTGGTATCTAAGATGGCAGCGGGTGCTGCAGATGTAGGATCGTGAGAATCCAAGACAGCAAATAATTTGAAATATTCCAAAGAATCGGTTGTGCCCAATGCCAGGGTAGGTTCTTCATGCGTCACTACTACTGTAATGGTATCCCCCGCATTGAGGGGAAGGGATAAGCGGGTGATGGGAAACTTGTACTGTTCCCAAGGGCTTAAAGAATCTGAAGTCGTACTTGTCCCAAAATAGCTAGATATACTCCCAATATCATATCCGAGACCGGCTGCAGGATTTACCGAGAAAGTCGCTGCAGAAAAATTGATGAGGTTTTTACCCGGTTGAGTGCGATCAAAGTTTCCTCGATAAACAGCAATTGCGGGGTCAAATTTAGGCTCTGTAATTCCATTGGTATCGAGCGGTCCCACGTGAAAAGTATAAATACCATCTACCTCAGGTGTAAATTTTAAAGAGTCAAAATACCTAAAGTTACCATCTGGCCATGTATAAGACACCCCACCTACCTGAGTAGAAACCCATGCGCTAGTTTGACGAGGATAAAACCCGCCCGCCCCTAATTTCATGGTATCCAATTCGTTAAAATAAACCGAACGAAAAGAGCCGTATTGGTCTAAAGGTTCAGTGGCACAACAAAAAGTAGCTCCAATTTTATCTTCTGCTGTAAAAATTCCATCTCCCCTCAATGTCCAAGAAGAATCTGTATTATCAAAGGAGTAAACGTAATATTCAAAAGTTCCTGGTTGGTCAATAACAGCCCAATTGTAAGAATCATAATCCCAAAGGCCAGTTGTAGTAAGCAAAGTATTATGTGAGGGCATGGTTACCAAGCTGTCATTGAGATTGGTGAAAATAGTATCTCTAACCACCACCACATATTGCGTTACATCACACGCTCCAAAATTGGTAATTACATTGGAGAGCATAAGGGTATCCGTACAATCATCATTTAACGGAAGATTGAAATTGTTATTAAATGCACACTGTTGACCAAATGAAAATAATGGAAAGCTAATTGAGATGATTATCCATATCAATACAGCGTGTCCAGTACTCGGGGTGTACTTTTTTTCCATTCTTACAAATTACTTGTAATCAGTACGATTAATCTTAATATATTCTGGCCAAAAATACAATAAAGTTTATATTAAAAAAAAAGTTTATTGATTACTCATGGTGAATCAGGCTATGGGATCGGGAATTTCCATTATTGGAATTTTAATTTCCACTCGGGTTCCCAATGAATTTTTAGAATTTGGATCTTCTATATCCATGATCTTCACGAAAAGTTTGTCGTGATTAGCATGATGCAATAGCTCCAATCTCTTTTCTGTAATTTTGGTCCCCATGGACTTATGGTTTTTAAAAGAGTCATCCTTTGCTTGCAGTTCTTTAGCTTTTTTTATTCCAATCCCATTATCTTCCACTACACAGAGAATGGTTTCCTCATCCTCCAAATAAAAGGATACTTTAACTAACCCTCTTTTTTTAGTTCTTAATCCATGTTCAATGGCATTCTCAACGTAGGGCTGTACAATCATGGTAGGAACTCCAAAAATATCTTCTTCGATTTCATCATCGACATAAATCTCAAACGATAATTTGTCTTCAAATCTTAATTTTTCATTGATAACCAGATAGTCTCTTAAAAACTCAATTTCTTGTTCCAAAGAAATAATTTCTAATTCTGAATACTCTAAACTCTTACGCATGAGGTTGGCAAACTTGGCGAGGTATTTAGCAGCGGAAGCCGCGTCATGCAGGGTGATAAAATGTTGAATGCTATTAAGAGCATTGTACATAAAATGAGGATTCATTTGCGCCCTTAAAGCTTTGAGCTGCAGTTGGGTGGCTTGCAATTGAGCTAGCTTTACTTGCTGTTGTTTTTTTTCTGCTTCGTATTTAATTTGCAATTCCATCTGCTGACGCATATTGACCTGTTCCAGATATTGTTCTTCAAAACGGTGATGCAAATTTTGGTAGTCGTAGGCATTCTTGTAATCTTCAATACCAGCATATAAATCAGCGATTTCTCTGCAAACTGAGGAAAGTTGTCGGAAATCATCAATAGACTTAGCCATTCTTAAAGCTGAAAGATAATGCTGTAATGCTTTCTCGTAAGATTCTTGTTTGAGGAATAAAGTCCCCTTTCTAGATTCTATGATTGAAAGGTTATAATAATCTTCTTGGTCAATTTCTTTAAAATGAAGGGCTGCCTTTTCGTACAAAGTTAGGGCTACATCGTACTCCTCTTTGATTTGTTTACAATAACCCAAATTTGCCGCTGCACTTGCCCTAGCTTGTTTGCTAAGATCGTCGTTGTATTCTAATGCTTTCTTAAAAAATTCTTCCGCTCGATCGAGTTCTTCCAGTGCTAAGTGAGCATTTCCTAAGTTGAGGTAATGCCAAGACATTCTCGATCGCATACCGATAGACTCACTCATCTGAACCACACTGTGAAAGGCTTCAACGCATTTGCGTTTATCTCCATTCCTCTCGTAAATTTTACCTAAACCACTTTGAACTAATACTTTGAAGTAGGCATCTTTAACATTGAAAGGGAGGACTAGTTCGTCCAATAATTTTTCAGATTGAAGCAATAATTCTATAGCCTCAGAATAATTACTATAATGCAATTGAATATAGCCCTCTCGACAAATAAGCCTAGCTTCTAAATTTGGATTCTCAGCGATTTTTAAAAGTTTAGACGCTTTGATTAGATTCTTTTCCGCTTCCACCAATTGGACAGCATTTATACAAGTCCCCGCATAGTCTATATATACTTCCGCTTGTTGAGCCGCATCTCCAACCTTTTCTACTAAATCTATAGCTTCGTTAAAGTAGGAGAAAGCTTTTTTATACTGATAGCGCTGATTTTCAATGGTAGCTTTACCCAAATAATAATTGAGGAGAACATCCGAACTTTTGATGGATTGAAGCAAATTCCACATTTCATCTAAACAGGCATCTCCTTTGGTTACATCTGTGAAAGCATAGATCTCAGCTAACTTTTCCAAAGTGAGTAATCTTTGATTAGGCGGTATGGAAGAATCGAAAGCTGAAGCAAAAAAATCTGGATGGGTGGATGGCACTTTGATGTCGAAAGTCATATTACCCTAATTTAAAAGAAAGGACTATATCCCAAAAGATATAGTCCCTCAAATGCTTTTACTAACGACAAAACACTACTGAGGAAGAATACCTCCACAGTGGCTGTTCCATTTGTTGGCTTGTTTTTTGTCGTTCTTACCCCCAATGATTTTGAGCATTTCGCCCTTGTCAATGGTTTTCAGGTTCTTCTTAAGATCCCCGAGGTTTTTTGGTTTGGATTTTCCCATAGTAGTTAAATCTCGGTTAAGAATAATCCCGACAGCAACCTGCCGTAATAATATCGGAGGATAAAGGTATTGTTATTATTTAACAAAAAAAAATATTCTAGAAGATAAATTGATTGTTATGGAACAATATCACTTCCTTGAAGTCTTCTAATTTCTTCTAAAAATGCCGGTCTTCTTCGCCTACTTACTTCTATTTTGGCTCCTCCTTCCATCAAAACATAACCCAATCCGTCTTTTACAAATTTTTTCAAAAAATTAAGATTGATTACATGCCTTTTATGCACTCGGTAGAAATTATATCTAGACAGCATATCCTCATAAGATTTGATGGTCTTACTAGCGATAATATGATCTCCATTCTTCATATAAATGTGAGTGTAATTGTCCTCGGCTTCAAATCGAATGATATCCTCTATATCTACAAAATGAATCCCCTCTAAAGAAGGAATACTCATCTTTTTAAAAGTATTGGGATTCTTAAATTGCTGAGAAAAAAGATTCAATCTCTCTTGCATTTTATCTCCTCCATTAACTTTTATCCTTCCTACACTTTCCCTTAAAGCGTCGGGGTCTATGGGCTTCAGGATATATCCAATACTGCTGTATTCACAAGCCTTGATAGCATAATCCGCATAAGCTGTTACGAATATGATCTCAAATTCTAAGGGTTGTATTTCATTTAAAAGTTGAAATACCAAACCGTCCGGCAAACTAATATCTAAAAAGGCTACATCAATTTCCGAACCCAATTCCTCAATCAGATCTAGTCCATTTTGAACAGATCCCGCCTCTCCGACTACCTCTAAACCCTGACAATGCTCGGAAAGCATATTCTTGAGATTTATTAATCCCTTCTCCTCATCTTCTATAATTATTGCTTTTATCACGTCGAATTTTTTTTTATTCAACAGCAATTTATCATTTTTAGTGTTTATAAACCAAAACAAATCTCCTTTTGGATGGAAAAATCAACCAATCCAACTAAGAAAAAGTTACATGAAATCATTTTTGAAGCAGATACCCCTTCGGGAAAATTGTTTGATGTAATCCTATTTATTTTCATAATTGTAAGTGTTGTTCTGGTTATTTTGGAGACCTTACCAGGGGTGGAGGATCACTATCGGCCAATTTTTTATGCCTTGGAATGGCTTTTGACCATCCTATTCACCATTGAATATGGTACCCGCCTTTACTGTGTTAACAAACCTTCTAAATACGCCTTTAGTTTTTATGGTATCAT
Source organism: Bacteroidota bacterium (assembly GCA_041164265.1). Taxonomy (GTDB): domain Bacteria; phylum Bacteroidota; class Bacteroidia; order Chitinophagales; family Saprospiraceae; genus CALAZP01. Next base: position 50,072 of record JBEAPR010000042.1, read on the forward strand.
AGATTTGGTTTCTATTTTACCCACTTATTTAAGCTTAATTTTCAATGGGACGCAATATCTTTTGATTATCAGAGCCCTTCGACTTTTGAGAATTTTTAGAGTATTCAAATTGGGTCACTTTCTTTACGAAGGAAATTTATTGGTGAATGCCCTTCAAAGAAGTAGGAGAAAGATCACCATATTCCTGTTTTTTATTCTCATTACAGTTAGTATAATGGGCACCGTAATGTTCTTAATTGAAGGTCCTATCAATGATGGGTTTTCCAGTATTCCCAAAAGCATGTATTGGGTCATAGTCACTTTGACAACTGTAGGATTCGGAGACATTACCCCCATTTCCAATTTGGGAAGGTTTATTGCCTCCTGTGTAATGATTTTAGGCTATGCTGTAATTGCAGTCCCTACTGGCATTGTATCATCGGAAATTACTCAGATCAACCCTAAAAAGGTAACTACCCAAGCTTGTATTAATTGTGGGGAAGAGGGACATGATCAAGATGCTACTTTTTGCAAATACTGCGGCGAGTCCTTGCACTAAGTTCCAGGAACCTTAAATGTAGCAAACAACCTTTTGACACTTATGGGGCCACTCCCATTAACCAAAACCATTAATAAACCGCCACAAATGGAAAGGTTTTTCATAAAAAGTATGGATTGTTCTCTTTCTATAGTTGGTGGGTCGTTCCAAAAAGAGTGCACTATAAAAGTGGTAGGAATATAATACAATAGCAGTAAAATCGCTCCAAAGGATGCCCGGTATCCAATTAAAACCAAAATACCCCCAAGGGTCAAAATGACTACTCCTGCTAAAAACAGAAAATCAGTTTGACAAGTAATCCCATAAGCAATCATTTTGGCTTTAGTATCTCGGGCAAATGCTATACCGTCATAGGCTTCGAAAATAAACGTAACCGAGATAAAAATCCTACCCAATAAATCCAATATAGGTTTCATAAACTTAGGAATTTGTTAAAAACTCAACAACGGCTCTAGCTGCATTTTGTCCATCCATAGCGGCACTCAAAATACCTCCTGCATACCCCGCCCCCTCCCCTGTTGGGAAAAGGCCAACTATTTCAGGGTGCATAAAGGTATCCTTTTCTCTTGGTATTCTTATTGGGGCACTTGTCCTACTCTCCGTTCCTATCACATGAGCTTCATCGGTCAAAAACCCCGGCATTTTTCTATCAAAATCCTCCATAGCCATTTTCAAGCGAAAATATATACTACTTGGAAGTAACTCATGCAAAGGAGCACTGATCAAACCTGGGATGTAGGAGCTTTCTGACAAATCCGAGGAAGAGGTTCCCTTAACAAAATCAGTCATTCGCTGGGCAGGAGCCTTCTGGCTGCCGTCTCCAAAATCAAACATTTTTTTTTCAATAGAAGATTGGAAGGCCAAACCAGCAAATATTTCTTCACGCTTAAAAGGTTTTAGATCTTCAGGTTCTACCGCTACCACAATTCCCGAATTGGCATAAGCTGAATCTCTCCTGGACATCGACATCCCATTAACTACAATTTCACCAGGTGCAGTAGCAGCTGGAACGACTAATCCTCCAGGACACATACAAAAAGAAAACACCCCTCGCCCTTTAATTTGGGAAACTAGTTTATAGCTAGAGGCGGGTAAATTGGGATGCCTCGGAGCTTGTCGATATTGAATTTTATCAAT
>JBEAPR010000043.1:0-18536 GCA_041164265.1 Bacteroidota bacterium
TCACCACAAATCGTACTTGTTACAGGCGGAAGTTCTGGAATTGGACTTGCTCTCGCCAAAAAGTTTATGGAAAACGACAATACGGTAATTATCACAGGTCGCAATCTCCAAAAATTAGAAGATGTCCAAAGAGGCTTTCCCCAAATCCATATTTTTCAAAGTGATGTAACGGATGACGCAGGTGTAAGAAAACTTGCAGATGACATTCAAGAAAAATTTAGTGGTATTGATATCCTTATTAATAATGCTGGGGTAATGAATTTAGTAGATGCCGGGAATGAAAGCAATGAATTGCAAAAACAAATGCAGGAAATTGAAATCAATTATAATTCGCCTATCAGAATGTTGCACTATTTTTTACCACAACTTAAAAATAGTAGGAACCCAGTACTTGTCAATGTTTCTTCTGGCTTGGCGTATGTTCCGTTTTCACAAGCACCAACTTATTCAGGAACAAAATCGGCCTTGCATTTTTGGACATTAGGTATTCGCCCCCAATTGAAACTTCACAATATAAAAGTGGTAGAGCTTCTTCCGCCAGTAGTTGATACTCCATTGGCACACGGAGCTGATATTGCCGAAGATGATAACTTGAAGCCAATGCCACCCGAAAAATTAGCAGATATTTTTTGGAAAGATTTCAAAAAAGGAAAAGAAGAAATTACCCCAGGCATTTCCAAACAATTAAAACTAATGAGCAGACTCGCTCCGAAATTTATTTTCAATCAATTGAATAAAAAACCAATCCCAAAGAGTAAGTAATCACTAGAAATAATAACAAAATGGACAATTTTACAATTATCAACTTACAAGCCTTAACAGGCACAATCGCAATCATTTTAGGTTTCAAGTATTGGATTCAGCCTCGAATTTCAAAACTATCCTTACACGAAGCACTTTTGCCTTTTGTTTTCCTAAACGCATTTCGGTATTTGGGCTTGACGTTTATGGCAAAGGAGCAGTTTTATGACGGCTTTCCTTCTGACTTTTTAACAACAGTTGGTCTGCTTGACTTTGCTACAGCTATTTTAGCCATCATTGCAGCCATTGCCTTAAAAAACAAATGGCGTTTTGCCATTCCATTAGTGTGGATATTCAATATTGTAGGATTTGGAGATTTGATAACCGCTTTCCCTCAATTCTTCGGCTTAAAACTCTACGACCAGAACTTAGGGTTTATCTGGCTCATGTTTGTGACTTACGGTTTGGCTACCTTCTTAAGCCATATCTACATATTTGTCAGACTTTTCAAAAACCGGTAGATTTTTCCAATTTTTGGACGACTTAAAAATATAAAGTTTTAAATTCCAGGATTTCTGAAGGAAATTATTGGTTGCATAAGCAACAGCGTTTTTTGTTTTTGATAAATACCTTAAAATGTAATTTTCGTTTTGGCCATTGAAAAAATAGAACAAATTGAAAATACTACTTACCTCAATTGGAACAAGAGGCGACATGGAACCCTTCTTGGCTCTTGGTGAGATTTTGCACCAAAAAGGTCATACGATTACTTGCATGTTTCCAGAACAATTTAGAAGTCTTGCTGAGGACTCAGGGTTCGGATTTGCTTCTTTAGGAGATAAGTTTATCAAAATGCTTGATAGCCCTGCTGGAAGAACGGCAATGGGAGGTGGAAATTTAAGTCTAAAAAAATTGAAAGCCTATGTCAAACTAATAGCTGCACAACAAGAGGTAAATAAAGAGATGATTATTATGCAAGAAGAAATCATCAAAAACCTAAAACCAGATAGAATTGTGCATAATGGAAAAGTAATGTACCCTGTCATTTGGGGATTGGAAAATAATGGCAAACGGGTGTTTGTCAGTCCCGTGCCATATATGCATTATGTAAAAGAACATTCCCATGTAGCATTTAATAAAAATTTTGGACCGTTCATTAATAAATTAACTTATCAATTAGCCAATTTTGGATTAATAAGAACCATTGCAAGTTCATTAAAATGGGTGTCTACCTCATATAGAATAAAAACAAAGGATATAAAAAAAGCATTGTTCGACAATAAGGCTATTTATACCATTTCTCCTTCCTTATTCAAAAGACCCGAATATTGGAATGATAATTTACAGGTTTTAGGCTATCATGAAAGAAAGAAAACTACTAATTGGGAAGCATCGGAAGCGTTAAATGATTTCTTGAAAAAACATTCCAAAGTAATACTGGTCACTTTTGGAAGCATGATCAATACTAATCCAAAAGAGAAAACTAGCATAATCCTTGAGGTTCTTGCTCAAAATAACATCCCAGCAATCATTAATACAGCATCGGGAGGACTTGTAAAACCTAAAAACTATGATAAAGAAAGATTCCATTTTGTAGACCGTATCCCGTATGATTGGATATTTCCCAAATTATATGCAGTAATTCATCATGGAGGTTCAGGTACCACACACACTGCTATAAAATATGGATGTGCTTCATTGATTATTCCTCATATAATTGACCAATATGTTTGGAACAAAATGGTGGCTCGAAAAGGAATAGGTCCATTAGGAATAGATGTGAGCCGAATAACAGTAAAAAATTTGGAAGCTAAAATAATTGACTTGTTTACCAATAAATCCTACAAGGTGAAAGCAGAAAAATTGGGTAAAGAAATACAAAGCGAATCATTCCAAGAAGAGATTTACAAAACAATAATAGAATAAAATCCAAATCCACTGAGCAAGGTGAGTCAACCTCAAAGCAAGAATGAAAAAGGTGATCCAGACTATCGTGGATAACCTGCCAAAATTAGGTATAAATGAATACAAAAATTGAGATTAAGGAAATGCCAAAAATGAATTTGGCTTACGTAGCAAGTATCGGTCCACAAAATATTGAAAATGCTTATGGTAAGCTAATTCAATGGGCAACACCACAAGGCTTGATGGACGACCAAGCCAAAATGGTAACCATTTATCACGACAGTTTTAAGGATACTGAAGCTAACCGAGTGAGAATGAGTGCTGCCATTTTGTTAAACCAACCGGTAGAAACAGATGGCGAAATTGGATTAACTTCCATCGAAGCAGGCAAGTTTATTGTTGGTAGCTTCGAAATAGGCATGAATGAATTTGAAAAATCGTGGACAGGACTATTTTTATGGATGAACCAAAACGGTTATAAAAAAGCCGACCGAAATCCTTTTGAAATTTATCACAACCACTTTAATGAACATCCTGAAAAAAAAGCAATTGTTGACTTTTACATACCGATTGAATAATCAAAGAGTATTTGCAACAGGTAACTCAGAGTTACTAGGTATCAAATAAGATTTAAAAAGAAAGAGCAAGTGCTTGAGTAGATGAAGTTAATAGATTAATTAAGTTGGGTTAATGGTTCTAGTGAATAGGGATATTCGATATGAGAAAGAAACAACCCTTCAGGTGGAGCGCTCCAAGCATTTTTCAATCTTTTTTGTTGTTTCAAGGAATCATGTACTTCTTCAAGTGTTAATTTTTCCCAACCTACATTTAAACACATTCCTACAATTAATCGGACCATCCCTCTAAGGAATCTGTTGGCTTGAATGTTGAATACCAAACCATTAGCCTTAGTGGACCATTGTGCGGTTTTAATATTACAGGTATATCCCAAAGTATCTGAGTCTGATTTACAAAAAGGGTAGAATTGGTTAAACTGCAACAAAAGTTGGGCCGCTTGTTGCAATTTTTCAAAATCTGCTTTTTGAGCCAAAGGAATATGCGCTGTAGTGCTCTGGTGAAAAGGATCTTTTATAAATGAGAGGTGGTAATAGTAAGACCTATTCACCGCGTCAAAGCGAGCGTGAGCATCTGGAGGTACTTTCAATAGTTGGTAAATAACTATGTCTTTGGGTAAAAACTTATTGATTCTGTATTCGAAATTAGGAGGAAGAGGTTGGGGACAATCAAAGTGAAAGTAATAGGATGATGCGTGAACACCGGTATCTGTTCTCCCACATCCCACTACGGAGATATTTCGATTCAGAATCGTAGAGAAAGCATCTTCTAAAACCTCCTGAACCGTATGACTATTGGGCTGTCTTTGCCAACCATGATATTTGGTTCCATTGTAGGCGATGTGAGCAAAACAACGCATACGCTGTCAGATTAAGCTGCCTTTAGTTTGCTAAAGTTAGATTTTTTTAACCTTTCCTCCGCGTACTTTTTGGTGACTTCAAATGTACTGATCTTCCCTTTTTGGGAGGGGAGGGTAAACATGGCGTCGGTCATGATCGTTTCGCAAATAGAACGCAAACCTCTAGCACCCAATTTGAATTACATGGCTTTTTCTGCTATAAAATCTATAGTTTCTACTGGAAATTCTAAAGTGATACCTTCTAATTCTATTAACTTTTGGTACTGCTTGATTAAAGAATTTTTGGGTTCTGTTAGAATTTTTTTCATGGCTTCCAAGTCCAAAGGTTCCAAATAGGTGAGGACCGGAAGTCTTCCAATAAGCTCAGGAATCAGTCCGTATTTTCTGATATCTTGTTGGGAAAGGTATTGAAGCATATTTTCTTGATCCACTTCTTCCACTTCATTGCCTGCTTTAAAACCTATAACTTGGGTATTGAGTCTAGCGGAGATATCTTTTTCAATCCCATCGAAAGCACCGCCGCAGATAAATAGAATATTCTCCGTATTGACTTTTACTAGTTTTTGCTCTGGGTGTTTTCTACCTCCTTGAGGAGGCACATTGACATCAGTTCCCTCTAACATTTTTAGTAGGGCTTGTTGTACACCTTCTCCTGAAACATCCCTTGTGATGGAGGGATTGTCTTTTTTCCTGGCAATCTTATCAATTTCGTCTATGTAAACAATTCCCTTTTGAGCAGCGTCTACGTCATAATCACATACCTGCAATAGTCTGGATAAAATACTCTCTACATCCTCTCCTACATAACCCGCTTCCGTAAAAACGGTAGCATCTACTATAGAAAAGGGAACGTCTAAAAATTTAGCAATGGTCTTGGCCATTAGCGTTTTCCCCACTCCAGTAGGTCCGACAAAAAGGATATTTGATTTTTCAATTTCTACCTCATCGTTACCTGATGCTTGTTGATTAAGGCGTTTGTAGTGGTTGTAAACTGCTACAGCAAGATATTTTTTAGCATTATCTTGACCGATGACGTATTCATCTAAATGCTTTTTAATGTCTTCGGGAGTCAATTCATCAGGTAATTGAAATCTACCTTTGCCTTTTCCCATACCCTTTCCTTTTCCAATTTTATTGGAAAGTTCCTCTTTGACAATATCATTGGCCTGTTCAACACATTTTTCGCAAATATGTCCATCTATACCTGCAATAAGAAGCAAGGTATCTGAATTATCTCTCCCGCAAAAAGAACAATGTTGATTTTTTTTTGATTTAGACATAGATTATTTTTCCGATTTCTTAGGGTTGTTTCTATCTAATACTTCATCAATTAGGCCGTATTTTTTAGCATCTTCAGCAGTCATCCAGTTATCTCTATCACAATCGGCTTCAATTTTTTTATACTCTTGACCTGTGTGATAAACTAAGATATCGTATAATGCTTTTTGTTGTTCTTTAACCAAGTTGTAGTAGATTTCCATATCGGAAACTTGCCCTTGCATTCCACCCAGTGGCTGATGAATCATAACTCTGCTGTGATAAAGACCTGTTCTTTTACCTTTGGTGCCTGCTGCCAATAGAACAGCTCCCATTGAGGCTGCCATACCGGTACAAATCGTACTGATATCTGGAGCAATATATTGCATAGTATCGTATATGCCCAATCCTGAAATTACAGATCCTCCTGGGCTGTTGATAAACACTTGGACATCTCTTTTGGGATCAGCCGATTCCAAAAATAAAAGTTGGGCTTGAACAACGTTAGCAACATAATCGTTGATGGGCACACCTAAAAATAGAATTCTATCCATCATAAGTCTGGAAAAAACATCCAATGCTGCCACATTCATTTGTCTTTCCTCAATTACATTGGGAGTGAATCCTTTGATGTTGGGCATGGATTCAGCAGATTTTTCCGCATATTTTTCAAGGTGCATGCTACTCATACCTAAATGGCGAGTAGCATACTTCATAAATTCATCTTGATTGAACATAGATTTCTATTGAGTTAGGTTAAACAGACTATAAACAAAGAAAAGTAGAATCAGGTTTTACGATTGCTGTTCCTTCAGCTTTTTGGTAGATTCCTCAATGATTTTTTGAAATTCTTCACTGCTCACTTTCTTTTTCTTCAATTTTACGGTATCTCTAAGCGCTTTGGCCAATTTGTCGGTTTGGACTCCAGAAATAGCCTCTTGAACTTGGGCTTTATCTTGGACCATCCTTTGCGTTAAATTATCTATAAAATCTGCCCCCATACCAGGAGAATTTCCGAGCATTTGTCGAATTTTCCCCCTAATGTGTTGAAGGATTTCTGAGTTTTCGACTTTTATTTCATGTTTTTCAAGTAAGCGCTCTTTTACGATAGACCAACGAATGGAGTCTGCATATTTTTCGTAATCACTTTCTATGTTTTCTTCGGTGATGTCTTCATTGGTCAACGGAAGGAATTTACGGATGAAAGCATCTGGTAAGGGGAATTTGTTTTCTTTTTCTAATACCTCTTGAATTTGGTTATAGAATAGGATGGTGGCTTCCTCGAACCTATGATTTTCGATAAATTCCTTAATTTTTATTTTTGCATTTTCGACAGAATCAACTTCGTCTTTTCCAAATAGTTGGTCGAAGGTTTCCTGAGTAGGCTCTGGTTTGATTCTTCTGGTGATTTCTACTATTTCTAGCTGGAAGTGTTCTGTCCCTTCTAACTCAGCCCCATCTTCTAGACCTAAGAAATACTTATGGACGACTTGTGGGGTCGCTTCTTTTTCGAGTTGGTATATGGAAGATTCAAAAGAGAATCCTTTGTTTTTACCCAATAATGTAGATTTGGTTTCTTCCGTTAGGGCGTCATCCACTAGCAAAGAAAAAGTATGAGTAAGTGGCGTTTCCCCTTCTTTTTGAGTAGCTGATAGTTTGATGTAATCCTTTTCAATAATCGGTCCTTCAACAGTTTGAGGTTGCGCTATACTATTTAGGCTATCTTCCCATTGTTGATCGACCATTTGATCGGTTACTTTTACTTCGTAAAAGTCATAGGTGTCTTCAGGTTGGTCTCCTTTGAGCTCGAATTCTGGTAGTAATCCCATTTCAAATTTGAAGGAGTAATCCTTAAGATTATTGGGGTCAAAGTCTATTTTTTCCTGATTTTCGGCTTCGATAGGATATCCGATGATAGCAGGTTTTTCTTCCTTTAAATACTTATCTATCTCCGCTTGAAGTTTGCCGGTAACACTTTCCACCAACAAATTGGGTCCGTATAATTTTTTTATCATGCCCATCGGTGTTTTACCTTTTCTGAAGCCTTTAAACTGAGCTTCATTGCGGTATTTATTGAGGGCTTTTTGATAGTCTTGTTCGTAATCCGATTGATGAATGGTGACTTCTAGTACTCCATTAAATTCATCAAGGTCTGCTCTGGTAATTTGTGGCATAAACGCAGTTAGTTATAAGTTAAAAAGAAAAAAGGGTGGCACTTTGTTTTGTGCGACACCCTTTGTTTCGGTGCGGGTGGAGGGACTCGAACCCCCACGCCTTGCAGCACTAGATCCTAAGTCTAGCGCGTCTACCAATTTCGCCACACCCGCATGTCCGCTTTCGACTAGCCGTCTAAAAAAGCGATGCAAATATATAATCTTTTAATCAAAAATAATGTTGGCTTTAGAAAATAATTTGTAACGCTCCCAATAATACCTATTAGAGTTAGAATATTGGGAAATTATAAGGATATTTACGATTATATGGCAGTATCTGAAATACAAGAGATACAGACGGAGGAGAGCCGGAAAATAAACGAAGCTTTCGATCATTTACTCAGTTTCATGCGCCCTAGGATGAAACCTGAGGATGAGTACCCCATTGAAAAGGCTTTTCAATTGGCATTAGATTCTCATGGCAGTCAACGAAGAAAATCCGGAGAGCCATATATTTTGCATCCTATAGCCGTTGCTCAAATATGTGCTGAAGAGATTGGGTTAGGTCCCACCGCCATAATTGCCGCTTTACTTCACGATGTAGTTGAAGATACGCCAACGACTTTGATGCAAATTCAAGAGCTTTTTGGTCCGCGGGTTGCGAAGATTGTCGATGGTTTGACCAAACTAGATAGTGCATATAATGCAGAGAGTCCTCAAGCGGAAAACTTCAAAAAAGTATTGAGTACTTTAATTGAAGATGTCCGAGTGGTTTTAATTAAAATGGCTGATAGGTTGCATAATATGAGAACCTTGAATTCCATGCCAAGGGAAAAGCAATTAAAGATAGCAGCGGAAACCAGTTATATATATGCTCCTTTAGCCCACAGACTAGGGTTATATGCTATTAAAATGGAGTACTTGGATTTGTGCATGAAAATTACGGATGAGGAGACTTATAAGGATATTGCTAAAAAACTGCAACAGACCAAGAGTTCTCGATTGCAATATATAGATGCATTTATAGATCCTTTGAAAGTCAAACTAGATAATATAGGGTACCCCTATCGGATTACCGGTAGGCCTAAGTCTATATATTCCATTTGGAAAAAGCTTCGTGCCAAGAGTGTTCCTTTTGAAGAGATTTATGATTTATTTGCCATTAGGATTATTGTTGATGTTCCCAAGGATATGGAGAAATTAATCTGTTGGCAGATATATTCCATAGTTACTGATGTGCATATTCCCATTCCAGAGCGGCTTAAAGACTGGATTACCACTCCTAAGTCCAATGGGTATGAATCTTTGCACACTACGGTCATTGGACCTAAGGGAAGGTATGTTGAAGTTCAGGTTCGTTCTGAGCGCATGGATGAAATAGCGGAAAGAGGGTTTGCCGCACATTGGAAATATAAGGGAATTTCGGGACAGCCTGACGTATATGAAAGGTGGCTCGATAGTGTCCGAGATATACTGGATGATCCCAATGCTGATGCAGTAGAATTTTTAGGAGATTTCAAGGCCAATAATCTATTCAATGAGGAGGTTTATGTGTATACTCCTAACGGAGATTTGAAGATTTTGCCGAAAGGCGCAACAGGGTTAGACTTCGCTTTCAGCATCCACACAGATTTAGGATTTCATTGTACTGCTATCAAGGTTAATAATAAGTTGGTTCCCATGGGGTATGTTTTACAAAATGGGGACCAGATTACCATTACGAGTAATAAGAATCAGCGGCCTACGGAAGATTGGTTGAAATTGGTTACTACGGGGAAAGCCAAAGCTAAAATTCGGTCTTCACTAAAAGAAGAGCGTAGAAAGCAAGGGGAATACGGAAAGGAGGCATTGGAGCGGAAGTTCAAGCATTTGAAGGTCAATAATTACGAGGAAGCTTTTGATCTATTGGTTAAATATTTTCAGTATTCCTCTCATGTCGATTTATTTTTTGACATTGCCACTGAAGAACTTACCATTGCTGAAATCTTCAAAATTTTCACAGTTGAGGGCGGCAAACTGGTGGTGATACCGGAGGTAAAGGTGGAAGAAGACGGGGATGGACCTCAGGATTCAATAGCTAAAAGAATTCGATTAAAGAAGATTACAGGTAAGACTATTCTTCTAATCAATGGGGAACCTTCAGATCGGTATGAGTTTACTTTTGCCACTTGTTGCAACCCGGTTCAGGGAGACGATATATTTGCCTATTTAACAGCCAATGCAGGGCTTAAAATCCATAGGACTAGTTGTCCGAATGCAGATAATATCATGGTTAATTATGGATATAGAGTTATGAAGGCGGAGTGGGTCAGTACTTCAGATGCGTTCTTCGTTGCAGATTTAGTAATTACGGGTATTGATGATGGGCCGGGTATTATACAGCGATTGACTTTTGAAATTTCCAATTTAATGGGATTGAATATCCGCTCATTTAATATGTCGGGTGAGGGAGGCTACTTTGAGGGGAGGGTGAGTTTATTGGTGAAAAACACGGAGCAATTACAAAGGGTCATTCACCATTTGGAAAACTTGGAAAGTATTTCAACCGTTAGAAGAATAACTAACAATTAAATGTATGGAAACTGAAGGTACGGTAAGTGAAAAAGTATTAAGAGAGGTGAAAAATATTTTCACAGCTCACTTGGAATCTAACCATCTTCGAAAGACGCCAGAGCGGTATGCCATTCTCGAGGAAATTTATAACCGCACCGATCATTTTGATGCTGAAGCACTTTATGTCCACATGAAAAATCAAAATTATCGGGTGAGCAGGGCAACTGTGTACAATACCTTAGAATTGCTGGTTCACTGTGACCTAATCAAAAAACATCAGTTTGGTAAAAATCTTGCACAGTATGAAAAATCTTATGGCTTCAAGCAGCACGATCATTTGATCTGTGTGGATTGCGGCAAAGTTTTGGAATTTTGCGACCCGCGTATTCAGCAAATTAAGAATATGATGGGAGAACTCATGAAATTTAAAATTACCCATCACGCGCTTAATCTTTTTGGTTCTTGTGATGGTGCATGTGACCGCACTAAATCTTAAATATTGTTACTTTTACCGATCAACTAATTCAAAATTTACTAATGGCTGTCGATGTATTGCTAGGTCTTCAATGGGGAGATGAAGGAAAGGGAAAAATCGTTGATTTTTTAGCACCTTCCTATGACATTATTGCTAGATTTCAGGGCGGTCCTAACGCAGGTCATACCTTAAAAATTAATGGCCAAAAATTTGTTTTGCACACCGTTCCATCGGGAATTTTTAGAGAGGGGGCCATCAATGTGATTGGTAATGGGGTAGTTCTTGATCCAATTACTTTGGAAAAGGAATTAGCGATGTTAACTCAGCATGGAGTAGATTATTCAAGTAGGCTGATGATTGCTAATAAGGCCCATTTGATATTGCCTACACATCGTTGGTTAGATGCAGCTTCAGAACAGGCAAAGGGGAAGGCTAAAATCGGTTCTACACTGAAGGGTATTGGTCCAACCTATATGGATAAAACAGGAAGGAATGGATTGCGATTTGGGGATGTATTTGCATCGGATTTTAGGGAAAAATACGAAGCGTTAAAACAAAAGCATCTTCAGCTTTTGGAACGATATGAACAGGTTGAATTTAATTTGGCTCATGAAGAACAAATTTGGTTAGATAGTTTAGCGTATCTCAGCAAACAAGTACGAGCTATTGATTGTGAATATTATATTAATCATGCATTGGCAGGAGGTAAAAAAATATTAGCAGAGGGTGCACAAGGTTCTATGTTAGATATTGATTACGGAACTTACCCTTTTGTAACCTCTTCCTCTACCACTACTGCTGGGGTATGCACAGGATTAGGAATTGCGCCCCAAAAAATTGGGAAAGTCATTGGTATTACGAAAGCTTATTGTACGAGAGTGGGTTCAGGACCTTTTCCGACTGAATTATTTGATGCTACTGGCGAAAAATTGCAAAAAGAAGGCCATGAATTTGGTGCTACTACGGGTAGGCCAAGACGTTGTGGCTGGATTGACATCCTTCAACTGAGATATACCATTATGTTGAATGGAGTCAACTCCATTGTGTTAACGAAGTTGGATGTTTTGGATGTATTTGAAAAGATAGGAATTGGAATCAAGTATCGATTGGATGGGAAGGAATTAGAGGCTTTGCCTTATGATTTATGTGTGGCGGATATTGATGCTGAGTATGAATATTCGGAAGGTTGGATGCAAGAGGTGAGTCAAGCTACAGACCCTTCGAGCTTGCCTGAAAAAGCTAGATCTTTTGTTGCGAGGTTAGAAGAATTATTGGGAGTCTCTATTGATATGATTTCCACAGGACCTGGAAGGGAAGAATTGCTAATTAAGAGTTAGTTTACAGACAGCTGCTTTTCTGCGGTAAGTATATATTGAAAATCCAGATAGGTGTCATTGGTGTGCACATATTCGAATCCCGCTTGATACAATTCCTCTTCGACTACATAAAGAGGCATTCTAATATCTTTTGGTGGTCCGACAGGTGTTCTTTTTTTCTTAAAATCTATGATAACTAGTTTGCCGCCCGGTTTTAAATTTTCCCGAAGGGATTCAAGATATTTTATTCGGTCTTCGAGATAGATATAAGTATTAACTACCAGGATAACGTCTACTTCTTGATAGTTAATCGGGGCTGGCATTTCTGGTTCTGCCAAACGGGTTTCCAGTCGCCAATATTGGCTTTCAGGTAGATTAATTGCTTTTAAACTATCCAGATAATTGATGAAATCTGGATCGATATCAATGGCGATAACCTTTTCTGCCCTTGGTAAAATCTTATAGGTAAAAAAACCTGTCCCAGCTCCTATATCCGCAACCACTTTATTTTCCAAATCTCCAAGTAGATCAACTACCACATCCGGCTTTTGCCAAATACCTCGATTAGTATGCAAATAGTCTTCGCTAATGCCTACACTATTGGTTCTTGCAGGAGCAGTATCTGGATAAGGAATAGAAGGCCATTCTTCCTTACTGGAATTTTGATGGGTACAAGCAAGTTGTACCAGAAAGATAAAGAGCAATAGTAGTAGGTTTTTCATCATTGTTTGGCAATTTGACAGAATTCAACCATTAAAGCTTCCATTTTATCTCTAATATTGCTGTGTGAACCTGTATAGTTATTAACCAAAATCACAAAGGAATATTGTGTGTCTGATAAATTAGAGAAGTACCCAGAGAATCCTTTTACTTTATCCATAGTCCCACTTTTAACTCTAAGATTTCCCGTTGCTGCCGTATTTTTCATACGGTCTTTTTGACTGCCTGTTGTTCCAGCTATGGGTAAGCTATTGTAGAAATATTCAAAATAGGACTTGTTGTAGGCCAAATGGGTCAAAAATTGGGTAAGAAAATGGGCTGTGATGCCATTTCTTGAGGAAAGGCCACTACCATCTTTTAAGAAAGTTCCAGAAAAATCAATTCCTTGTTCTTCCCAGAAAGCTTGCTGGACCCTCAATCCTTCTTTTTCATTGGCGATAGTTTCCGCACTCAAGGCTATGGTTTTTAATAGGGTTTCGCAATACATATTATTACTCTCATAATTAGCAAAGCGAACGATTTCTTTTAGAGGGGGCGAGAAGAATCTGGTCAGCAATATTTGAGGCCCTGAAGGAATAATCCCGGCTTGGTTTAAATCGAGCAGGGTGGTAGCTCCTAAAGTAGTGCTAATGCCATTTTCGGCTAGACGATCTTTGATGAGGTCGGCGGCAAACAAAGGAGGGTTGGGAAGGGCACCTTTAATGGTAAAAGGAGTTTTTCCAACTGGAATAGTTCCAGTTAAATATCTTTCTATCGCATAAGGAGCACCGTAAATATAGGCTTGATCACCAGTTCCCGAAGGAGCTTGGATTACACCATTAATAAAATTTAACCGTTGGACATTAGGGTGAGTCCCCGCAAGTTGAGCCGATTGTCCGACTTCTAAATTTCTTGAAAATTGTATTTCGTACTGGTTGTCGTGCAAATTGAGGCCCCAACTTCCCGCCCCATAATAGTTGCCGAGGTCTTCCCATTGCCAGGAAGGAACTTGAACTTCTCGAGGAAAAATAGAGGCATCTGCAATAATGTATCCATTAATTTTTTTGATACCAGCCAACTGAACTGCTTTAATGATGGTAGATTCAAATTGGGCAAGGGTTACAGCCCCTTCCATATCATCTGATCCCAAGGTCGGATCACCGCCGCCTTTAATAACTAAATTACCATTGAGGGTACCTTCTTGATTCAACTCCCCTTGGATATATACCTCAGTGGTATAGGTGAAATCAGGACCTAGAATAGCCAAGGCGGATGCAGTTACTATAGTTTTCATGGAAGAAGCTGGTATGAGGGCCAAATTAGGCTGTTGAGCAGCAACTATCTTTCTTGTCTTCATATCCATAATTGCAATACCTACACCTGCATAGGTCAATTCGGGTTGTTGGACAAATCGATTAATAGCTTCTTGAAAATTTCCTTGAGCTATGACCGGATTAGGATCAAATGCCAGCAGGGTAATAATTGAAAAAATGAATAATGGCTTCATATCGCAAATATAAAAACCTATTATCTGTGTAGAATAATTTTTCGATAAACCACTATTTTTTTCCCTTGTATTTGAAAAATATAGGTCCCATTTCTCAGATTGGATAGGTGCAGTGCACGCTGATTGTGTTCCATGGTAATAGTTTGGATCAATTTTCCATCAATGGCATAAATATGCACCAATTGGAGTTCTTCATTAATTGGCCAATCTTTTATAGAAGTCCAACCTCTAGTTGGATTAGGGAAAAGTCCAATATCTGCCTGCTTTGTATAAAGCGGATTATAGGAGGTAGCTTTGGGCGCTGTGCAAACTTCCAAGGACCAACTTTCTACACTTCCTATATCCTCTGAAGTTTGATCCTCTATCAGCAATTTCCAATACCCCATTGGATTTTCACCGAGTAGTTGGTTGAGTGGTTCTTTAGGTTGGAAATTACCTGAAATAGCTGGTGATGTATTGGTACAAGTATTGGTAAAATCCATGTAGTTAGCAGCAGCAAAATCATCTAAAGACACGTCTAAATTTTCTCCAGGACAACCAAATCCACTACCATCTGCTCCAGCCTGGTCAAAAAGCAGCACTTTTGTCCCGGATGGACTTTGCAGCCATGCAGTCAAATCTCCAATAAAACTGTGATTGATTACTAATCTATTTAATCGGACTGCCAACAAGTTACCTATGTTTTCTACCTTAATGCTGTCTTCGAATATCCCCTGATTGTGGTCGGGAATCGACTCTGGATCAGCAAAGGCACGCTCATACTCTTGACAACTTATATCTGGAGTTACCCATGAAGCTACTTCTGACCATACACTATTACCGCAAGCGTTGATGCCTCTGACCCTACATTCATAGATAGTATTGGAGCTCAATATTGGGGATTGAAATTGATTGCTGGAAAGAATGGTATCTATCCAAAGGCCTGTGTCATTCACAATTTCTAATTGCCAGAGTAAATGCGCTTCGTAAGGTTCCCAAGACAGCAAGGGAGCTATTTCACCATCTACAACAGGATTTAATGTTGGGGGTTGACTTAGGGATGGAGCGTAATCAAATCCCAAAGAAAGTCGACTGGAAATTTGGTTATTTTCTGCTAGCAAATTAAAGTTTACCTGTTGGGAGAGGGGTTCCCCTTCGGGAAAAATAAAAAGACGGATTACCTCTCCACCGACAGCTGAGCTCGGTAAAAAAAAGTAATTAAACCCATTGGGTAAGTTGGTTATGGATAACGAAGTTGAAATTTTGAATTCGGGACCCAATTGAAACTCACTATATAAGGTGTCTCTGCCGCACAATGAATTAGGGGTTTCTAAAATTTCAATGAAATGGTATCCGCAGTCTTTTTCAAATTGACCGTCTAGGGTCCAATTTCCTCTCTGGATTGGATCTAACCAGAATTTAAGTGCTGAGCTAGGTGTTCCGCCGCCTTCCCAACTCTTAAACCACCAACCAAAGGCATCGTAATCATTATTGTCGCAGCTAGCCAGACCACCGTGTAATTGTCCGACGACCAATTGATTTTCGTCTAATAAAGGGGCTCCTGAGGAACCATATTCTGTAGTTCCTAATTCCCAATTGGCCACCATCAAATGGTTACCATTTTGATCTGGATAATCCCCAAATTCATAATTGATAATTTCAGTGCCATCTGTATTGAGCGCCAAACTTTTCTCAGAACCATCAGGATGATGGATACTAAAAGTTAGATTTTGTGGAGGTTGACTGGTTCTATTCCATCCGGCAAAATAAGCATTGGCATCAGGGTGAACGGGGTCATCTAATTCTAGCAGACAGAAATCAGAAGGTTGATAACTCGCGATCCAATTAGCGCCGGAGTTGAAAGTAGCTAAGGAACCATCTCCAGTTTCACTTTCCACTCGACAATAACTATTGGCATAATTCCAATACACTACTACTGAAGGGGCATTTTGACTGTTGATATCGCAGTGATGGGCTGTAATAAAATAGGGACGACAATCTTCTGCGGTATTATTGACCAAAAAACCTGTACAAATTCCTACGCCATCTATGGCTATTAATCCTACAGATTGTGCAATATCTCGATAGGATTCTGCTTCATCGCAAGCGATATCAATTTGACATTCAGAAGATTGGAGTAAGTTGGATAGTCCAATAAAATCGTGGTTGATAGAGGACAATTGAAGTTTTAAATTGGGAATTTGAGATTTGAGAATTTTGAGGATTAAGACCAGGGCATCTCCTTCAAGAGCGGGACTAAAAAATTGGTTGTGAGATTCATTATCATTAGTGGTCAATGGCCCTATAGTCTGTCCGTTCTCAGGAGCGTGCAAATAGAATTGAGCCTGGTCGGGTAAAGTAAATTCAGAAAATCCCAGGTTTAATGAAAAAGCTCCGGGAGATTGTACCTTTAGCGACCATATCATCGTATCCTTAGAACCACTCTCCCATTGTCCGTGGGAGGAAGGTTCTAGATTCACTGATCTTTTGGTGGCAAAATGAGGAGGTAAATGGGCAATTCTTCTTTGTACTTCCTTTTTTTTTAGGGATTCATTATCCAGAGGGGGGAGTTGAATAAGGGAATGAGTATTGAATTGGGTTGGAAAAGGTTGACCAATTGCCATCCAGGATATTCCGAAGAGGAGTATTCCGGTCCATGTGCATTTGATCAACCCTTTCATTTAGTTGTGCATTATTGACCTGCGAAAAACAAGGCATTACTGAAAAGGAATTTTCCATTTTCCCAAAATGATCTGAATAAGGGGTTGTCAATGAGGTATATCACTGCACCTCTTCCTTTAGACTCTACTGCATACGTAGTAGTATTTTTTAGTTTTTCTTTTATTCGACTTCCTGCAAAACCAATTACCATCAAATCGTCTTTAAGATAGCCTACGTTATCTGCGCCATTGAGATGTTGATAGGCCAATTCACTATTTTTAAGGGTGAAGAAAGTAGGGTCTAAACCAAACCCTAGTGGATGGGTCTGGTCCAGGTGAAGCTTGAAAAAAGCCCCGGGAATATTATCTGCAGCACTATTTCTTCTCCTATCGGCGAAGGGCATCAATCTTTCTGCTTCTTCTTGAGCGGATATCATTTCCCTGTGTTGGTTTTCCGATTGGCTGCTATTGAATTCAGTCAAAGCGTAATCACTTTCATTGGCAAATACTCTATTGGCTGAGCCAATGGCTATGACTCGACCCCCTTGATTGATCCAATTCCTTAATTTTTCCTTATCGTTACTGCTTAATCTATAGCGTCCTTCCGGAAGGATAAGGGTATTGTAGGCATTGAGGTTAGCTCTCCCAAAATTGCTGGCTTCTAAGGTGTGGAATGGA
Organism: Bacteroidota bacterium; assembly: GCA_041164265.1. GTDB lineage: Bacteria > Bacteroidota > Bacteroidia > Chitinophagales > Saprospiraceae > CALAZP01. The sequence goes on from JBEAPR010000043.1 coordinate 17,359, forward strand.
TACTGCATGGTCTGTTCGAAGAAATGCCAAATCTGTCCATAGCTATTGGAGTATATACCATCTCCAGCTAATACGACGACTTTGGGATTTTGGAGCAATTGAAATTTACGAGACCCTAAATCAGGACCTTGATCTGCAAATCCGGTTTGAACAGCAGTAAGCTTTTGTTGGTGGGTGTTGGCTGCGCTCCAAACTTTAGAAGAAAGGCTCTCGCCAATCTTCAAATTGTCAGCTTGAGTAATCACTAAAGTTCCTCGATTGTAATCTTTTCCCGAGAGGGAAAAGGGTTCCATGGCTACTCTGGCCAAGATTCCTTCTTTGGATAGTTCTGCTAAAAAAGCTGCATTGTTAAGTGCTTTCCACTCCCCTATAAAGGCGTAGGGGGTTTGCTTCTGATTGGTAGTGGGGTAGGTCTCGTGAGTCGGGGTGTAGGCTTGCTGAGGAAGAATCCTGTCCTTAATCGCAAAGGCTTCTAAACCATAGACATAGGGGAGAGACCATGCGGTGATATCGTAGGTTAAAGAGTCCTCTATATAGGTGTCTGGATCGAATAAAACTTGAGTGAGAACAGATTTAGGTTGATGTGCCGATATGATTATATCATCGGGAGCAATATCGATGGATTGGGTTTGTTGGTTGTTGTAATTATAGGCGTTTTTGATGGTGTAGGTGGATCCCGCTAAACCGTAAGCGATTTTGTTTTTCTGAAGTAAGGCAGTGAGTGCTTGAATTCGATGGGGTACATTGTCAGCTTTAATGAGGTAGGTATTAAAAGGACCAAAGGCTTTTTGAATGGATTGTTGAAAGTAATTTTCAAATTCTGATACTAACTTTTCTTTGTTGAGGTGAGCTACTTCAATAGTAGAAAGGGCTGCAGCGTGATGGTGCTTAACCCGGTCGAGTAAAGTTAGGGTTTCTCCATTGGCCAATTGGTAAGCTCGGCTTCGGGAAGCTCCTTGTTCAAAAGTCATTCCTATGGCACCATTGTAAGTGGGCCAAGTATCTCCATAGCTGGGGTATAATAGGTCAAAAACTTCTTTGGTAAAATAAAGCCAGCCATTTTTTTCAAAATATTTGGCGTTGTTTTTGCCGATAATTTCTTGAAAAGATTTTTGCCACGGTGTTATGTACTCGTGCATGGGTTTGGATGCGGGGGCGAAGAAATAGGGGCTATTGGC
>JBEAPR010000044.1:0-21307 GCA_041164265.1 Bacteroidota bacterium
CCCCTATCCCATTTTCATCAAATTCTAGCCGATGACCCGCTTTGCTAACCCAACCTATTTGGTGGCCTGGATTGCCAACTACTAGAGCGAAATCTGGAATATTTTTGGTAACAACAGTTCCTGCGCCAATAAGGCTGAAGTCCCCTAGGGTATTTCCACAAATAATAGTGGCATTAGCACCAATAGTACAGCCTTTTCCTACAATGGTAGCTTGGTATTCGGATTTTCTTTCGATGGTTCCTCTGGGATTAATAACATTAGTAAATACAGCAGAAGGACCTACAAAAGCCCCGTCCAATAGCTTAACTCCCTTATAAATGGAAACATTATTTTGGATTTTAACGTAGTTGCCAATGTGAACAGCATCAGCTACGAACACATTTTGACCCAATACGCAATATTCTCCGAGGACAGCCCCACTCATTACGTGACAAAAATGCCAAATCTTGGTATGGTTCCCAATGGTAGCACCTTGACCTACCTCAGAAGAAGGATGTACATAATAGTTAGCCACTAGTGTAAGGTTGTTGAGTTAAAGAATTCTTTGATCGAATCGGTGATATAGTTTAGCGTAGGTTCATCTAATTCTGTATGCATAGGCAGTGAAATGACCATTTGGCATAAAGATTCAGTTACCGGTAATTTAAAATCTGGATCATCAATATATTTTTTGAAAGCCTTTTGGTGATAAAGTGGAACGGGATAGTATATCATCGTGGGTATTCCTTTTGATTGGAGGAAATCTTGAAAACGATCCCTTTTACCATTTTCTACTTTTAAAGTGTATTGATGAAACACATGGGTTGATTTTTGACTTCTTATTGGAATTTGAAGGCCTTCAATGTCTTTAAGGTGATGATCGTAATATTCCGCAGCTTTATTTCTAGCTTGGGCATAATCATCTAAATATTTGAGTTTGATATCAAGAATTGCAGCTTGTATCGAATCTAATCTGGAGTTGCAACCTATCATTTCGTGATAATATCTTTTCTCCTGACCGTGGTTGGCAATTTTATAAATTCTTTCAGCCAATTTTTCATTGGTAGTGCTTATGGCTCCCCCGTCTCCAAAGGCGCCTAAATTTTTGGACGGGTAAAAAGAAGTACACCCAATGTGGCCTATTGTTCCAGTTTTTTGATTCCCGTTTGCTCCGCGATATACAGCACCCAATGCCTGTGCATTATCTTCAATAGTATAGATTCCATGTTGGTGCGCCAATTTAATAATGGGGTCCATATCTGCGCTTTGACCAAAGAGATGCACTGGAACAATGGCTTTGGTTTTAGGCGTAATGGCTTTTTCAATTAGTTCAGCATTACAATTAAAAGTTTCGGGATCTACATCTACCATTACAGGCGTTAAACCTAATAATCCAATTACTTCTGCAGTAGCTACATAGGTAAACGCAGGAACGATCACCTCGTCACCAGGTTGTAAATTCAATGCCATCATTGCAATCTGAAGCGCATCTGTTCCGTTAGCGCAGGGAATTACATGGGCATCATTTAAATAGGTACTCAGATGAGCGGTGAAAGCCTTAACCTTAGGTCCATTGATAAAAGCGGTGGAATTGATGACTTCTTCAATTGCAGCCTGAACCTCCTCCTTTATTTTTAAATATTGAGATTTAACATCTACCATTTGGATATCTCCCATCTTTACATGTTTGTTAGTTGGTGCAAAATTAATGCTATAAAAGAAATTTAGCCCCACGGACTTAAGATTTGAAAAAAGATTTAACGGAGCTATTGGAAGAATTTTTCCATTGGATAAAATATCTGCCATTGGGAAGGTGACTTATATCAAGTGTAGTTACCTGATTTCCAGATTCTAATAATTGATTCAACCATTTTCTACCCGCTTGATCTACGATATTGATATAAGAGGATGATGAAATCAAGTCTTGAGTAAGTACCGTTAAATTATTTTGAGCAATAGTTGGGTACACCAGAAAATTTTGGCGATTGGGGTAAAATTCGGTTTCGATAACATCGGAATAATGGACTGCTCCACCTATATCTACTTGTTTCAAGCGATAATAATTTTTACCCGGCATAGGAGCAAAATCTAAGTACTGATAGTCCACCATTTGCTCTGATTGCTGGTGCCCTGGAATTACGGAGATATCGAAAAATTGATCGAGGGGATTGTTGCTTCTTTGAACCGTAAAATAGTCGTTATCACTTTCTCTTTCGGTGGTCCAATTGATATAAATCCCTTGAGAAGTAGCGGAACCAGAAAAATCACTTAAAGCTACTGGAAGCAAAAGTGAATGATCTGCCGAGAAGTTGTCAAAAAAAATAGATTGGCCAAAAAATTCTTTTAAAACCAATCTAAAAGGAAGGGTTGAGGCGTTATTAGCAGAGCTAACGACCACTTTATACTGTAGGTAATTGGTTTCAAGAATGGGAATTTCATCTGTGGTGACCCAACTTCCGTTATCAAAAATTTGCACTAGAAATGTGGCACTTCCTGGAGAGGAAATTCTAGCCATGAAACTTATTTCAGCCGGGTTGGGAATTGGTGGAAATTCCATAAAATCTCCAGTGTTGTTAAACCCAAGCTTCAAATAGCCACTAACTGAGAATCCAAAATTTAAATAGGTGCCACCTGTAGTATAAGTTCCAGTGGCATCTGTAACAGTCCAGTCGCCTTGACTGCGAAAACTCCAACCTTCAAAATCCTGATAATACTGTGCGTCTAAACAGCAACTAAATAATAAGAACAATAGAAAAACTCCTTTTTTCATGGGTTGATGATTTTGGTTTTCAGAAAAGGAGTTTGCGTGTATATTTTTAAAGGTAATACATTTACGTAAATAAACAAAATTAAACATCATAATTTAAAACTGGTGCCAACCATTTTTCCATTTCTTGTGTGGATATATTTTTTCTTTGGGCATAATCTTCCACTTGATCTTTAGAAATTTGACCAAGTCCAAAATATTTAGATTGAGGGTGGCTAAAATACCACCCACTTACAGAAGAAGCTGGCCACATAGCAAAACTTTCAGTTAAGGAAATGCCAATGTTTTCTTCAACCTGTAGCAATTTCCACAATAATTCTTTTTCTGTATGGTCCGGGCAGGCAGGGTATCCCGGTGCAGGTCGAATTCCAATGTATTGTTCTCGAATTAAATCGTCATTGTTGAGGGATTCATTTTCATCATATCCCCAAATAGCTGTCCGGACTAAATGATGCATTTTTTCGGCTAGCGCTTCTGCCAATCTATCGGCTAAGGCCTTCAGAAGAATAGCATTGTAATCGTCATTATTTTTTTCAAATGCCGCTAATGGGCCTTCCATTCCCAAACCTGCAGTTACTGCAAAGGCACCCAACCAATCTTGTTTTTCAGAATTAAAAGGAGCGATAAAATCCGCCAGACAATAATTTTCTTGCCCAGGAGCTTTTTGATTTTGTTGTCTGAGGTGGTGTACCGTCATTATTTTGTCTTTATTCTCGGGGCCCTTATAAAGGTGAATGTCATCCCCTTCCGAAGCTGCTGGAAATATGCCCACGACAGCTTTAGCAGTTATCCATTTCTCTTTTTGGATGGTTTTTAGCATTTCAAGTGCATCTGAATATAATTTTTTGGCTTCTTTACCTTTGATAGGGTCGGAAAATAATTCAGGAAATTTTCCAGCCATTTGCCAACTGGCAAAAAAAGGAGTCCAATCGATAAAAGGAATGATTTCTTCTAAAGGAAAATCTTGAAAATATTCAATTCCATGTCTTTTGGGAGTAGGTGGTTGATAGGTAATCCAATCAATTTGGATTTTATTTTCTCTGGCTTTTTTAAGAGATAGGTATTTTTTATTAGACTGTCTATTGCCCCTTTGTATTCTTAGTGATTCGTATTCTTGTTTGATGCTGGCTGCATAATTTTGTTGCTTTTCTTTATTGCCTCCTATCAATTGACCAACGACGCCTACACTTTTGGAGGCATCGAGAACATGTATAGCAGGTCCGCTATATTGTGGGGCAATTTTAACAGCCGTATGTGTTTTGGAGGTGGTAGCTCCTCCAATGAGCAGAGGGATTTTCATTTTTCTTCTTTCCATTTCTTTCGCCACATGAACCATTTCGTCTAGAGAGGGAGTTATCAGTCCGCTTAAGCCTATTACATCTACCTGTTTGGCTTCTGCAGTTTGCAATATTTTGTCAGCAGGTACCATTACCCCTAAATCTATAATTTCATAATTATTACAAGAGAGGACGACCCCTACTATATTTTTTCCGATATCGTGAACATCTCCTTTGACGGTTGCCATAAGTATTTTACCGTTTGACCGAAGGTCTCCTGATTTTTCAGCTTCAATAAAGGGTGTCAAATACGCAACAGCTTGTTTCATTACCCGGGCACTTTTAACCACTTGGGGAAGAAACATTTTGCCAGCTCCAAATAAATCTCCGACTACATTCATGCCATCCATAAGAGGACCTTCGATCACTTCTAATGGGCTATCAAACTGTTGTCGTGCTTCTTCGGTATCTTTTTCTATAAACTCAACAATACCTTTTATTAGGGCGTGTTGTAGCCTTTCTTTAACTGGTTTTTCTCGCCAAGAGTCATCTTTTTTCAAGACCTTTCCGGGACCACCTTTAAGGGTTTCCGCTTTTTCAGTTAGACGCTCAGTGGCATCTGGTCTCCGATTGAATAGGACATCTTCGACATGGGTCAATAATTCCGGTTCAATTTCTTCATATACTTCAATCATTCCAGCATTGACGATTCCCATATCCATACCAGCTTGAATGGCGTGAAATAAAAAAGCGGCATGCATGGCTTCCCGAACGACATCATTTCCTCTAAATGAAAAAGAAATATTACTGACGCCACCGCTAATCATAGCTCCTGGGCACCTCTTCTTGATTTCTCGAGTTGCTTCGATGAAGTTGATGGCGTATTCGTTATGTTCCTCTATACCAGTAGCAACGGCAAAAATATTAGGATCAAAAATGATGTCTTTTGGATTGAAATTTAATTGTTGAACCAGCAGTTGATAAGCTCTTTCGCAAATTTGAACTTTGCGTTCAATTGTATCTGCTTGACCTTGCTCGTCAAAAGCCATTATGACGGTCGCTGCACCGTATTTCTTTAAGAGTTTGGCTTGATGCAAGAAAATTTCTTCTCCTTCCTTCAAACTAATTGAATTGACGATGCACTTTGACTGCACACATTTTAAGCCAGCTTCAATAACTTCGAATTTGGAGCTATCAATCATGATTGGAACTCTGGCAATATCTGGTTCTGCCATGATTAAATTCAAAAACGTAGTCATTGCTTTTTCTGCGTCGAGAAGCCCCTCATCCATATTAATATCGATAATTTGAGCTCCGGCTTCCACCTGTTGCCTAGCTACACTTAGCGCCTCGGCATAATTTTCCGATTTAATTAATCGGGCGAATTTCTTAGAGCCGGTTACATTGGTTCTTTCTCCGATATTGATAAAGTTGGTCTCCGGCCGCACTATTAGAGGTTCAAGTCCACAAAACATAGCGAAGTCGGATTTTTTAGGTTTTGGTCTAGGAGGAATCCCAACTACAGCTTTTGCCATGTGTTCAATATGATCTGGGGTGGTACCACAACAACCTCCAATAATATTGACCAATCCACTTGAGGCAAAATCCCTGATGTATTCTTGCATTTCATCCGGGTTCTGATCGTACTCTCCAAATTCGTTAGGCAAACCTGCATTGGGATATGCACTGATAAATACATCCGCGATGTTGGATAAGGCTTCAAGATGCGGGCGCATTTCTTTAGCTCCTAGAGCGCAATTTAATCCTACGCTAAATAAAGGGATATGACTAATAGAAATCCAAAATGCCTCTACCGTTTGACCAGAAAGAGTTCTTCCACTATTGTCTGTAATGGTTCCAGAAATCATTATTGGCAGTTGTTTACCTCTTTCTTCCATTAAATCATCCAGTGCAAAAAGAGCAGCTTTCGCATTGAGTGTGTCGAATATGGTTTCCACCAAAAAAACATCTACCCCTCCATCCAAAAGTCCTTTTGCCTGCTCGTAATAGGCTGCTTTAAGTTGATCAAAAGTTACGGCTCTGAACCCAGGATCGTTAACATCGGGTGAGATGGAGGCCGTTCGATTGGTAGGACCTAATGCGCCTGCTACCCACCGATTACTATGGGGATGTTCAGCCATAAATTCTTTAACAGCTTCTTGGGCTATTTTGGCAGATTCAAGGTTGATGGCATAGGCCTGTTCAGATAAATCATAATCTGCTTGTGCGATGGAAGTCCCACTAAAAGTATTGGTTTCAATAATATCGGCTCCGGCGGCGAGGTAAGCCTTATGAATAGCTTTAATTACATCGGGTCTAGTAATTGATAATAAATCATTATTGCCTTTTAGGTCTTTATGATGGTCTTTAAAGGGAGTCCCCCTATAGTCATTTTCAGATAAATCGTACTGTTGGATCATGGTTCCCATTGCTCCATCGAGTACTAAAATTCTATTTTGAGCTGCTTCAATTATCGGATGCTTTATTTTTTCCACAATCGTCTGGTCCTTTAGATTTATTAGATAAGAAAATTACCTTTACACCGTAAATATACGTTGAAATGGCAGAACACATTCATCCCATTTATGATCGATTAATTGATAGGCAAACCAGGTGTGAGCAGTTGGGCCAACAGAGTAAAGTAATCTGGTTGACGGGTTTATCCGGTTCCGGAAAAAGTACCATTGCTCAGCATTTAGAGCGAAAATTATTTGAAGGGGGATTCTTTGCTCAAGTTTTAGATGGCGACAACATCAGAGATGGAATCAATCAAAATTTAGGTTTTTCTGAGGAGGATAGAAGGGAAAATATCAGGCGTATAGCCGAAGTGGCTAAGCTTTACCTAAATAGTGGAATCATTACTATCAACTCTTTTATCAGTCCAACGATAGCCATCAGGAAAATGGCAGCAGAGATTATTAGCCCCGATTCATTTATCGAGATATATATTAATGCGCCTATTGAGGTCTGCGAAAAACGAGATGTAAAAGGGCTTTATGCAAAAGCAAGAAAAGGACTTATTAAAGGTTTTACAGGGATTGATGCTCCTTATGAACCACCGCTTCAACCCGCATTAGAAGTTTGCACCGATAAAATGGACGTTTTCCAAGCGACAGATTGTATTTTTGAATTTTTATTACCAAATATAAAGCTAAAGTGAAGTACCAATTAAATCACCTTAGAGAACTGGAGGCTGAATCAATTTATGTGATGAGGGAGGTAGCTGCGCAGTTTGAAAACCCTGTTTTATTGTTTTCTGGAGGAAAGGATAGTATTCTTATGACTCACTTGGCGGTAAAAGCTTTTTGGCCAGCTAGGATTCCCTTCCCACTGCTTCATGTGGATACTGGGCATAATTTTCCCGAAACGCTAGCTTACAGGGATGAGATGGTCAATAAATTAGGCGTTAAGTTGATTATAGGTTCAGTCCAAGAATCTATAGATAAGGGGTTGGTGGTGGAGGAAAAAGGATATAACTCTAGTAGAAATGCGCTGCAAACTACCACGCTATTAGAAGCACTTGAAAATGGGAAATTTGACGCTGCGTTAGGAGGAGGTAGAAGGGATGAGGAAAAGGCCAGAGCCAAGGAGCGTTTTTTTTCCCATAGGGATGAATTTGGTCAGTGGGACCCCAAAAACCAAAGACCTGAATTATGGAACTTGTTTAACGGAAAAAAGAATTTTGGCGAACATTTTAGAGTATTTCCCATCAGCAATTGGACGGAATTAGACGTTTGGCAATATTTAAAAATGGAACAAGTCCCTTTACCATCGTTATATTTTGCTCATGAGAGAGATTGTTTTGTTAGAGATGGAGTCATTTATGCGGACAATGAATTCATCGTGAAAAAACCCGAAGAGAAGGTTGAAAAGAAGTTGATACGTTTTAGAACTATTGGGGATATGACTTGTACAGGTGCTGTGGCATCGGATGCTGATAATTTGGATGGAATCATTGCAGAGGTGGCATCCACTAGGGTAACAGAGAGAGGAACTCGGGCAGATGATAAGCGGTCTGAGACGGCCATGGAGGATAGGAAAAAACAAGGTTATTTTTAAAAGACTGGAATGGAAAAGCATACAGAATTATTGAGATTTACGACAGCAGGGAGTGTTGATGATGGAAAGAGTACTTTGATTGGTCGGTTACTTTACGATTCCAAATCCATATTTGAAGATCAATACGAAGCGATAAAATCCACCTCTGAAAAAATGGGTGATGGTTCGCTTAATTTGGCGCTATTAACGGATGGACTCAAAGCGGAAAGAGAGCAAGGCATTACTATTGATGTAGCCTACCGCTATTTTGCAACCCCCAAAAGGAAATTTATCATAGCGGATACGCCAGGTCATATTCAGTATACTAGGAATATGGTAACTGGGGCCTCAACGGCCAATGCAGCGTTAATATTGATTGATGCTAGAAAAGGAGTAGTGGAGCAAACGCGCAGACATGCTTTTTTGGCTTCCCTGTTACAGATTCCTCATTTGTTGGTTTGCATTAATAAAATGGATTTGGTCGACTATCAGGAAGAGGTATTCGATCAGATTAAAAATGATTTCTCCGAATTTTCCCACAAATTAGATGTCAATGATGTTCGATTTATTCCCATTTCTGCATTAAATGGGGATAATGTAGTAGATGAATCAGAACAAATGCCTTGGTACCATGGAAGTACGCTATTGTACCATTTAGAGAATATACATATAGGATCAGACCACAATTTAATAGATTGTAGGTTTCCTGTCCAATATGTAGTCAGGCCTTATCAGGATCAATACCATGACTACAGGGGGTATGCCGGACGAATTGCAGGGGGTGTTTTCAAGAAAGGGGATGAAATTATGCTTTTGCCTTCTGGATTTACCACCAAGATAGCAGGGATTGATATTTACGAAAATGAAGTGGAAGAAGCTTGGCCTCCCCAATCGGTTACGCTACGATTAACAGATGAATATGATTTGAGCAGAGGGGATATGATTGTTCGTAAAAACAACCTCCCTAAAATTGGGCAAGACTTAGAAGTCATGTTGTGTTGGTTTAATGAAAAGCCTTTAATGTTAAGAGGAAAATATACATTGATGCACACCACTAAGGCGATTCGATGTATGGTAAAAGACATCAGGTATAAATTAGATATCAACACCTTGCATCGCAATGAGGAAGAAACTCAGATCAATATGAATGATATATGTCGGGTGGTTATTCGAACTACACAGCCGTTATTCTATGATAGTTACCGGCAGAATCGTATCACTGGTAGCCTTATTTTGGTTGATGAGGCCACCAATGAAACGGTTGCTGCAGGAATGATTATTTAGCTAATGATACTGCTTCATTAATTGCATCACTAAATACTTGTAGCACCTCAGCCAATATGGTTATTTGTTCGCTAGCCAAATTCCAGTCGTATTGCTCAATGGCTTCTCGAACTCCTGGTAAGGTTTTGACGCCATACCCTGTATAAAAACCGGGTGCATAGATGTGGTGTCTAAACCATGGTCGTCCCGGAAGGCCGTGTTCTCTAGTCAATTTTTGTTCCATCCTAGCCAATAGTTTATTGAGCGATTGGCTTTCCTTTTGTTTAGGAGTTTTTTGATACTCTACCGCTGCTTTTTCTAAAGCAGTTAGGGCATTTAGCAATGGAGAAAAATCCAGATAGGGGACTTCAGGAAGGGGGGTTGGCAAGCCTATATCAGCTAGAGGGTCCCGTGCTATTTCATAACTACCATCAGCTAAAGCCCGATTGTGCTGAGCATGGTCTTTTCTCATTTTATCTGTCATACTTATAAGGTCATTGGTGTAATCGTTGACCGTCTGGTAAAATCTGGAGAACTCAAAGGGCAGGATGGTGGAGTTAGCCAATCTAAGCGTTGTTCTACCCCCTACTTTTGCTAGCGCTAAACCGTAATCAAAATTAGGGTCTTTATAAAGGGAATAGTGGCGATAGGTATCATAAGTGGTATGGTATTCTCCCCCTGCATTTTCCCCTCCAAAACCTATATTTAAGGAGGCTATTCCCAAGTGTTGGATGAAAGGGGTATAGTCAGAACCTGAGCCCAGAGCGGAGAGCCGCATTGCCGATGGAGCTTTTCCCGAAAGGGATATACTTCTCGCTTTACTTCTTTCCCAAACGGATACCCCTGTTTGCGGATCTGTTACGGATCGGGCTACTTGGTCAAAAAAATGTTCCAATGTATGAGAACCGCCAGCTCGAAGAAATCCTCTTCCATTTCCGTCGGAGTTGATATAAGCCACTGCTTTTTCTTTTAGTTCGTCTGCATGGTATTCAGCCCATTCTGTAGATCCAAGCAATCCAGGTTCTTCTGCGTCCCAGCCACAGTAAACTATCGTTCTTAAGGGGGGGTGTCCTTGTTGGGCCAATTGACCAACTACTCGAGCTTCTTCCATAAGCGCGGCCATCCCTGATACCGGATCACTTGCGCCGTGTACCCAGGCATCGTGGTGATTGCCTCTGATTATCCATTCATCGGGGTAAGTGCTCCCTTTTAATTTGGCAATAACATTATGAGCAGGGGTGATTTGCCAATCAAATTCCAACTTAAGGTTAACCTTGACGGGACCAGGTCCCAGGTGATAAGTAATAGGAAGTCCACCAACCCATTGACTAGGTGCAACGGGTCCTTTAAGTGCTTTTAAAATCGGCAAGGCGTCACCGTAGGATATAGGCAAAACCGGAATTTTCATTAAGGTAGGAGCCTCGGAAGGATCTAATCTTTCTGCCTCTTTAGTTGCTCCATAGAAAGGCGTAAGTGGATCACCGGGATAGAGGGGCATGTCCAAAACAGAACCGCGCTGTACTCCAGTTTCATTTTTGAAAGGACCATCTGGATAAACGTCTCCTCGTCCATAGCCATCATCTTTAGGATCGGAATATATGAGACATCCAATGGCTCCATTTTCTGCTGCTACTTTGGGTTTAATTCCCCTCCAGGAGCCACCGTACTTGGCCATTACAATTTTGCCTTTAACATCAATCCCCCTTCGTTTCAACTCTTCATAATCAGCTGGAATCCCGTAATTTACAAACACCACCTCCGCTGTGACATCTCCATCTGCAGAAAAGGCATTATAGGCGGGCAATAGATCTGATTGCAGGGTTGAGGGATCCTCTGGAATGGGCTTTTCATCCAAAGTGGGTTGGTAAGAATCGTCGCCTACAATAGACAATTGTCGGATTTTCGGTTTGGGGAAATAAACGTAAAAGGTCTCGATTTGAGCATCGTATCCCCACGATTTAAATTGTTCCACCATGAATTCGGCATTCTCACGACCAAAAGGTGTTCCGACATAATGGACCTTTTCAGACATTTTCTTGATCCATGCCTGAATATTGGATTTGTTGAGTTGGGCGTCCAGTTGTTCTTCTAATGCTAATTGGCTTTCATTTTGACTGAACAAGCCAGTAAAAGAAAGTGCAAAGATTAATAACCATAAATTTTTCATCTCAATAAAGTTTTTCGTAATAATCGTCTAACATTCTTTTTATATCGAATTCTTTGGAGGTAGCCATTATAGAAGCCACCATCATTTTCTTCCACTTTTGGTTGTCCTCATAATAAGTTGGAATAATTTCTTTCAACAAGACCTGGTATAAGGCAGCTCTATCGTGAGCTCTTTGAAGGTCGGGGTCGGTTGACTCGAAACCATCGCCCATTTGCCATCCCGTTATCCCATGTTGGCAAGCTTCCGGCCACCAGCCATCTAGAGTGCTAAAATTGAGTACCCCATTCATTGCTGCTTTCATCCCAGAAGTACCACTGGCTTCCATAGGCCTACGAGGATTATTGAGCCAAACATCAGCACCTCTAACCAATTGGGCACCAATGGTCATATCGTAATTTTCCAAAAAGGCCACTGCATTTGGGTATTTTTTGCACCATTGCATTAATTGAAATACAATCCCTTTACCCGTATCGTCTAAAGGGTGTGCTTTTCCTGAAAAAATCAATTGAAGTCGTCTTTGTTTAAGCAAGGGCTCTATAATAGATGGATCATCAAAAATCAAATCGGCTCTTTTATAAGGTACAGCCCTTCGGGAAAAGCCTAATAAAAGTACATTAGGGTGGAATTCAGCCCCTGTTCTAGCTTTAAGAAATTGAATTAAATCCCTTTTGTTTTTCTGATGTCTTTCCCACAATTGGTCGGGTTGGTCCAATAGCTTTTGAAGTTTACCATCGACCCAAGTTGGCTGGTGAATGGCATTGGTAATAGGTATGATATCGCAGTCTTTAGGAACGTGCGCCCACATCTCATTAGCGGTTTTGCCGTGAAGGGCAGCCACTGCATTTGCTTTTCGAGATAGATTCAATGCCCCAACGGTCATATTAAAAGGACTGCCACCTAGTTTTTTCAAGTGTTTTTCCTTCAGATGTAGGTTAGCGCCCATATAGGTTAACAACTCAATAGGATGCGATTCATTACCCTGAATGACTGGAGTATGAGTGGTGAACACAATTTGCTCTTTTACTCGGCAAACTGCTTTTTTAAATTTGGTGCCAGTATCCATTTCTTCACGTAATAGCTCAAAACCGGCAAAAAGAGCATGCCCTTCATTGAAATGATAGACATCTACAGGAATATTCAAAGCTCTTAAAGCTCGAATTCCGCCAATTCCCAATACCATCTCCTGGGCAACTCTTTCTTCGCCAAACCAGCCGTATAATTGTCCAGTAATCCAGGCGTCTGCATTTTCAGGAAGATCCGTATCCAAAAGAAATAACGGTGCATTTCCAAACGATGTAACTTTCCAAACCTTGCAAAGAATAATCCTGTTCCTAATTTCAACAGAGACCGTTACACCAGTTGGTTCTAAATACTTTTCATAATTGTAGTTGTGATAGGTATCGTATGGATGCCCTTCAGCATCTATCATTTGGTCTGTATATCCTTGCTTCCATTTTAATCCCACCCCAATGATGGGATAGTTGTGGTCTTGTGCCCCTTTTAGATAGTCTCCTGCAAGAATCCCCAAACCACCCGCATAAATTTTGAAATCATTATGCAGGCCATATTCCATGCAGAAGTAGGCTATTCTTTTCATTTTTTATTTCAAATATATAATAAAAGACTTGCGAATTAGATGGCTTTTATAAGTTGTTGTGCTAATGAGTAAAACAAAAAATATAATACTAAAAAATGAATCATTTTAACCATAAAATACTACTTTAGAATAACAAACCATAATTTTATTATGAGGGATAATTATAAAAACGAACATCAGGACATACCGGGTAATCCAACTATGGGAAAAACCAGTCAACTTAAGTTAAATGATCGCTCCAATGGAAAGCCTTTAAGGGTAATGAGTGAAGAGGATTGGACGTTTTGGAAGCACAATGGATTTATTGTCATTAAACAAGCGATTTCCAAAGCGCAGGCTGCTCAAACGGCGGCATTTTTATGGGAGTTTGAAGAAAAGGACCCCAATAATCAGGATACTTGGTATCAAATGCCGAGAGCTGAAATGAAGATGAAAGAATTAGCCAATACGGGAATGGTGGAAGTTTACAACCACCAACTACTGTGGAATAATAGAATGACTCAGAGAGTTTACGATGCTTTTGTAGATATATGGGGGACAGAAAATTTATGGGTAACTATTGATCGAGCGAATTTAAATTTCCCTGTTAAGCCTGGATTTGAATATAAAGGCTTTATTCATTGGGATTATGACCCCGAGGAAAAACCTGTAAATGTGCAAGGGGTATTGGCTTTAGAAGATCAATTGGATGAAGATATGGGCGGGTTTCAGTGTATTCCTGAATTGTTTAGAAACTACAATGAGTGGAAGATGACTCAACCGGCAGATCGCAATAGGTTCCTTCCCGATACTACTGGATTTGAGCCTACTAAAGTAAAAATGGAAGCTGGTGATTTGTTGATATTTAACAGTTTGCAGCCTCATGGAATTCGGGTCAATAAGAGCAATAAGGTCCGAATTGCCCAATACATTTCGATGATGCCGGCTGAAGAGGATAACCAAGAATTAAAGGCCTGGCGCATTCGATCATGGAGGGAAAGAAAGGCACCAGAAGGATATGCTTTTCCAGGAGATCCGAGAAATTGGGAGCAAACTCGGTATCCCACAGCTCAGCTCGATGAATTAGGCAAAAAATTATTAGGATTAGAAAGTTGGCAATAAAAAATGAAATATGAAAAACGAGATGGACAGACGTAAATTTTTAAAAAAAACAGGGGCAGGAGCATTGGGAATTGCATTGGGAAGTGGACAACTGATAGGTATGCCTGCTATACATTCTTCCAAATTAAGGGCATTTAAACAGATAAATGGAGTGCAACTGGGTTGTATTACTTATTCTTTCAGGTCTTTGAAAGACCAAAGTGCTGAAGCTACTCTACAATACGTCAAAGAGAGCGGCATCAATGCCATCGAATTGATGGGAGACCCTGCAGAGTCTTTTGCAGGGATGCCTCAAAGTGAAATCAATAGGATGAGAATGTGGATGCTGGGACGCAAACAAAGATCGGGTGAGGAGCTGACTGCCGATGAAAAAATGGAATTAGAGGAGATGAGGAAAGAGATGGAAGATTACCAATTGAGGGTTCAGCAATGGAGGGCTCAAGCAGATATGAAACCTTTTGAGCAACTGAAGAAAATGTACCATGATGAAGGGGTAATGATTTATGCGTTTAAGCCTGCTGCCTTCGGCAAAAACAATTTAGATGCAGAGATTAATTACGGTATGAGAGCTGCTAAGGCGTTAGGTGCCTCTCATGTGACGCTTGAACATCCATCAGACGATGACCATACCTTAAAATTAGGTAATATGGCAGCATCTAACGGTGTGAAGGTCGCTTATCATGGGCACGAACAACAGGTCTTTGATTTTTGGGATACTGCTTTGAAGCAAAGTGCTGCCAATACATTAAATCTGGATGCTGGGCACTATATCGCTGCTGGCAATAAGGATTTATTTCCATTGTTAGAAAAGCAACACGGTAGAATTATGAGTATGCACCTCAAAGATCGCCAGACTCCTGAAAATGGAAAAGGTAATGTATTATGGGGTACAGGAGATACGCCAATTCCCGATATTCTTAAAATGATGCAGCGAAATAAATACACTTTTCCAGGAACCATAGAATTAGAATATCAAATACCTGAGGATAGTGATCCAGTAAAAGAAGTTCAAAAATGTTTGGCATTTTGTGAATTGGCCTTGAAATAAAAATTTAGGTACATTTTTTGTATGTAATGCTGTATGAAAATACAGTTTCTGAGCTGCTTATTTATTGGAGGGTTGGCATTAAAAGGCAATACCCAAACAGTCACCGTTAATGTTTTAGATGACAAATCCGATGGCTCCTGTACGGTACAACACTGCAGTTTTAGAGAGGCTATTGCCATACTGAATGAAGGCAAAGCCACTACTGTCCAATTTGATCCAAATCTTACCGATGATACACTGTGGTTAGAGGAGCCGCTCCCAGATTTAATTGCAGATAATTGTTTAATTCAAGGAGGGGGGCACCGGGGAGTGGTTTTATCTACCAAAGCAGCAGTTAGTCATGGTTGGAAAATCAGTGCTACCCGAGCTACGCTAAAAGGGCTAAATTTCAGTGGTTTTGCAGAGTTTGGTATGAAATTAGACTCTTTAGCAGCGTTTGTTTTCCTCCTGGATAATCAATTCAATTTTAATGGAAAAGCTGGGCTATATATAGAAGGTGCTAATAATATTAGTGTGGGTCAAATTGGCCAACCCAATCGGATCATTGGAAATAAAAAAATAGGCATTTCTTTAGCGTATCAAAATTTTTCTTCTCTGGTTACTGTGGAGGGTAACCTAATAGAGGAGAATGCAATTGGAATATCAGGCATAGGTTTATCACTAGGAAGTTATTTGGGTAATAATACGTTCAAAAATGATGTCCTAACTGGAATTTCAATTGTTCAATCAGAGGGTACAAGGATCTTCTACAATAAATTATATGGAGGGGCTCAACAGGGTATTTTGTTGGATCAATCCAATAATATAATTGTTCAGGAAAATTTATTGGTTGAGTATCCTATAGGAATTCTACAAAAAGAGGTAGGAGTTGGGAATAGGATTACCCACAACCAATTTACTTGTATAGCAGAGCCTCTTGTTTGGGAAGAAATGAGTCAGGGTCCTCGAATTCCCAATCAAATTTGTTATGATAGTAGCATTATAGGTTTTTCCAATCCTTTTTCTCGTATTGAAATATATCGTTTGAATGGAGATTCCTGCAGTGAAAATAGTGGATCATCCTGGACCTTTATCAGGGAGGTTCAGGCAGACCAAAGTGGATGGTGGCAATATGACCCTGCTGATCCAACTGTCCAAGAAATAGCTGCTATAGCTATAGATGCTCTAGGGAATACTTCTGTTTTTTCATCACCCGTTTCCAAAACCGTTTATCCAGAAGTTTTCCTAGAGGCAGATTCTATAATTTGTAGTGGAGATTCTAGTACCTTATTAGCTAACCTGGGGCAGTTTACTGATGAGCATTATGAATTTTTTTGGTTAGGCTCCCAAGGTTTTGAACAAAAAGGCTTAATGGTAAAGGAGACATTAAGTTCTGGTTGGTATTCTTTTGGGGTGACTAAAGATTATTGCAGTAAATTATTGGATTCGGTTTTCCTCAAGCAGAATGACTTGGACACGGTAAGAATTGGACCATCGTATGGGCCATTGTGTTTTGATGCTGAAATCGAAATAGAGGGGATAGTATTTAATTCAAATAATTCGCGTCAAACGCTCATAAAGGGAGGAACGGAAGGTGCATGTGATACGGTGGTGGAGATTGACTTAGAATTTTTGGAAGCGCCTATTGAATGGATTAACCCCTCCATATGTAGAACTGATACTTTTATGTGGGGTTCGGAGATTTTTTTTGAAGGTAGATCGCATGATACATTCGTTTTGCCCAATGTGGGTCAAAATGGTTGTGATAGTATCATCATCCTAGAAGTTAATTTCATTGACCATCCGGTTAAAAAATATCAAGGGAATCTGTGTAGTGATGATTTTGAAATGATCAATGGCGTCAAGTATGATATCAACCACCCCAATGGCGAGTATTGGATTGCCGGAGAAAATTCAAAATGTGATACGTTGGTTGAGGTTTCGTTTGATTTCCATTGGACTCAATATGATACTATTAGGGGTACTTATTGCGAAGGCAGCCAGTTTATGGTTAACGAGGTAATTTATGATGTTAACCATCCAAAAGGGGTGGAGTATATGACTAATAAATATGGTTGCGATAGTGTAATCTATATTGAATTATCCTTTGATTTTAATACGATACATTATTTGGATACTATTCTTTGCGATAATGAAGAGCTCTTAATCAATGGAAACGTGTACAATCGAAATCTCACTAGTGGGATGGAGCAGTTTGTCGCAGGAGGAAATGTCAATTGCGATTCTATAGTATATGTTGAAATTACTTATACAGATCGTCAAGGGGAGGTAGCCTTACCGTCAATTATTTCTGTGGAGCAGGGTGGAACACTCACTATTGATCCAATTATCAATTTTGTACCAGCTACTATTACTTGGAGTTCAAATTTAGACCTTAGTTGTAACGATTGTTTAGGTACACTTGTAACTGGTGACCGTGAAGGATGGATAAACCTATCGGTTACAGACGTTAACGGATGTGGCTATGAAGCTATGGCTGAAGTAAAGTTAGTGGAAGTCAAAAACGACATTGCTTATATTCCCAATGCATTTTCCCCTAATGGGGACGGGATTAACGATATTTTGGAGGTATTTCCTAATTATAGTTGGGTTTCTGAAGTGGGACATTTGAAAATAGTTGATCGTTGGGGTCAAGTGGTATATCATTCAGATTATCCAAAATGGGATGGCACTATAGATGGCCGTGTGGCACTGACTGGTATTTATCTCTATGTTGTGGAGTTCATCATGAAAGACGGGAGTATCCAGAATCAAACGGGCAGTGTTTTTTTACATCGGTAACCAATTAGAAACAGTTGGAATCCAGTTGATTATTTTATAAATTGTAGGGTATTTCTTTTACAAAAAAAAACCAAAAATTAGCCTTATGAAAACTTTACTTAAAAGTGTTACCGTAGTTTTAGCTATGGCATTTTTGACTACTTCTTGCTGGACAAACACCTTTAATGTGGGCAATGGCGCACAATCAGGGGTTCAGGTTACTAGTATGAATCACTATTTAATTTATGGGTTGGTACCGTTAAAAGTATCAGATCCTAATGCTCTTGCAGGAGGTGCTTCGGATTATACAGTTAAGATTGAGCACAGCTTCATTGATGGGTTAATCAATGCCATTACTTTTGGTATTTATACACCTACGACTACTACTGTAACTAAATAAAAAAAACAGTAGAATTTGGGTGTTTCTGCGGGGAATGCCCAAATTTTAATTCCTTTAAAAGTATGTTTAATAAAGGCGGTTATCTCTGGTTGATGATTGGGTTAATATTAGTTTTAATGGGGATAGGTGGGCTATCCCGATATTTAATTGATTATTCTGTATTGTCCCCATACGGTAAAGGTTATGTTTGGGGCAATCTCCTTTTAATGGTGGTTGGCCTTTCCCTATGTTATTTATTTTACCGAGCTAGAAAAAGCCGTTAACGATTATTGACCATTTGGTAATTTGGTGCTGTTGGCATCAGTACAGGTTTAAGATTGGGCGTTTTCATGTTTTTATCCAAGGGGAAAATCGGGCGTTCTAACCTTTTGTAGGGCAATCGAATCAGATCTTGATCTACTCCACCTGGTGTTAAAGCCATTAGCCAGCCATTTTGGATTTCATATAATTCAGGAACCAGGTAACCGATTTTGACCATTACTATTTCAGTGTTTTGAGGATCTAAATTTAAATCTGTAAAATCGCTCAAATAGTGATAAGGTTTTCTTTTTTCAGTCACGATAATGTAGTTGTTATTTATTTTGAGCACTACTTCTACCGCTGCGTTTCTGTCTCCTTTTTTGATGGCGTGTACTTTTCCTTTTAATGTAATAGGAGGGGCATATCTATCGTCCACTATAGCTCCTGCTATTCCTTCTATTTCTGCTCCGATTCCTGCTTTCAATGCTTTATTGGTAATATCGGGACCTGGAATGGATGCATAAATTAATGACGGACCATTGGGTTGCCTTAATACGGGGTGCTTCATTAGTTCATGTAAGGTCCAAGTCACATCACCGGCTCCGCCAGCAGTAGGATTGTCGCCCATATCACTGATGAAAAATGGTGGATTTTGATTTTCAAAGGCAGAATTCAATGCTTCTTCTAGGGAGGTGGTTGGGGCAACAAATTCAAAATCATTTCTCACTTCCCAAAAGGCCTTTGCTAGTTGTTCCGCACCTTTTTCTACTTCCTCTTGGTTATCCCCGACCACCATAACTACGCCGTGGTTTCTGGGTTCATCTGCCCATGGATATCCCATCCAAATAGCAGCGTCTATAATTCCTGGGTTTTTAGTCAGGGGATCTACCAAGGCATAAAGGGATTTACCAGGTTCTACTCTGGTAGAAGTTTTTTCGCCGGGTAATAAAATAGGTACCTTAACTCTGGCTTTGTAAGCTGGACGTCCTTGACCTGATTGTATTCTATCCAATAAATTATCCACTGCTCTTTGTTTGCTTTCCAAAGCATCTTCATGGGGAGCCATACGGTAACAGGTTATTAAATCTGATAGGCCGGCTAATTTTTCACTAACATTTCCATGTAAATCCATACTGGTGGATATCAAGGGTTCATTTCCAACTACTGCTCTGATTCGCTCTATCATATTGCCTTCAGGGTCATCTAATCCCTCCACACTCATAGCGCCATGGATATCAAAAAATATTCCATCCAGAGGTAGGTTTTTGGCTAAACCTTCGAGTATTTCATTTAGGAGACTCTCATAAGAAGCCCTGGTGACCATTCCACCTGGCAAGGCATGTCCTTTGAGGATTGGAATCCATTCAGCAGCAGATCTTTGCGGGCTTTTCGCCCCCATAAAAGGGTAGAGGTTAAATATTTCATTCCCCCTTTTGGCGTGGAAGGCTGCTGCTTCTGTTCTGGCTGGGGAAAAAGTACTTGATTCTATAGCCAGTCCAGCTATTGCAATTTTAGGCAGGGGTCTGGCGTCAGCCATTAGTGGGCTACTTTGGAGTTTTTCTAAAAAGAATAACTCACCGAAAAATTGCCAATCAAAATTGACAGACTGATTAGCTGGGTGGTTGTGATGGTCTTGGTCAAGTTGGTATCCTTTCGGTTTTTCCAAAACTCTGGTTTGCCCATAAACCCTTTCAAACTCTCGCCTCATGGTTCGGAAAGTGGCGGGAAGTTGCTGTATTTTATCAAGTAAATCTATGGATTCTTCTTCTGTTTGTGCGAGGTCATAGGCCTCCAACAGTAGTAAGCTATTAAATGAAAATTTGGTGAGTTGAACAACTTGTTCATAGATAGCCAGGGTGTAGGGTTGAAGAATTTCCTCCTTTTTAAGTAATTGAATAGTAGATTCAATTTTTTGTAATTGAGTTATTTTTTGTTTGGCGACTTCGAGTTTTTGAGCGTTTTGATTAACCCAGGCGCCTTTTTGGTTAGGGTCTGGCAAACTAATAATGGCTTCTGTTTTATTATTTCCTCTCAATAAGGTGTGTCTGGCGTATCCTTTTTTAAGAAAAATAGGAATCCACGCTTCCACTACGTCTTCTAAATCATCTATAAAGGCCCATTCTTGTCCAGTTAGGGTAGGTCCAAAGAACAACTCCCTAAATTGTGATTTAATGGTTTCTTTATCGGATGTCCCGCCCTCCCAAGTTTGGATTCCAAAACCAGTAATGCCTCTTTTATATAATTCAAAATGTGGGGAATCGTCATCCCAAAGCGTCAAGAGAAGCCCTTCTAATTGGTAGGCAAGTGTTTTTTGAGCGAATATTTGAATTTGATCCAAGTTGCTTTCGGATCTTGGCATTAAAGTCCATCTCGTTTGACCTGCTGTAGCTCCCATAACTTTGAGTCCATTGTCGGTAAACCACTGCATGGCTTTATCATTTCCATAGGTTTCGGCATGGGAGTAGTTCCATCGCATATAAATGCAATTTTTGGGAAAGCGATCTAAAAATTGTTCTAGATTACCTTTATTAGCCATCCAAAGCGAATCTACTTTTTCTTTAGGGATATTCTGGTCAAACATAGGATAGTACACTTCTGCTTGTTTGAGGGGCATATCATCCCAAAAAATGGGAATTCTACCATTCTGGGCGGCAAATTCAGATACTTTAT
>JBEAPR010000045.1:0-71132 GCA_041164265.1 Bacteroidota bacterium
TTGTTTTCAAAAGTCGTCATATACATTAAATTAGGCATTTGGCTGCCAGCAAGTACCTCCCCGTAGAAAACGGCATTGAATCCCAATTCCTCAAAAAGAATGATTTCTCCACCGGCGTTAAACATGTCCACTTTATTGAGGTATTTTTTTACGTTAGTAGACTCATAGCTTCGCAATTCATAAACTCGCTCTGTTCTATCTCCTTCAAGTGGGCAAGGTCGAAGTTGAGGCATATCTTCAAATGCGCGCATGAGGGTAGTATTGACTCTGAGATATTGAGGTGAGTGCTCTTTTTCCCAAGTTCCTAAGCTAAGTAATTGCTCATCTAGATTGGCAAACTGCTGAATATCTTTTACGGTATGCAGGAGATATAAATCGGGAACCTTATTTTCTTCCTTCGGTTGTTCTGTAAATACACCAATATGAGTATATCCCGCTTGTTTGAGCGCAGGCAGGTAGGCGAATTCAATAAATTCACTGGTTTGCCGCAAATCCTCCACTGTTGCAAAGGAGTATTGTTTGAGGATCAGGTAATCTCTTCCTTGAGCAAATAGGGTGTTGCTCATGGTGGAACAGCTTAAGGCACATAGGAAAAAGAAAATTAATTTTTTCATTGGGAGCTGATTAGTTATGTTTAAGACGTGTAAATGTATAAATACTTTATCATGGAAAAAATACTAAAGTGGACCAGTTGGTTTTTGATGATACACTTATTGGGATGTACTAATTCTAATGGAGTGGTTTTAGAAGCGGGAATGACCATTAAAACTTCCGTGATGATTAGACCAGGGGAATATTTATTGGAGGGTGCGGATAGTTTGGACCAACCAATAATAATAATTGAGGGGTCGGATATTACAGTAGATTTTAACGGAGCTCTTTTGGAAGGTAGTGCTGATGATACCCGTCCAGATCGATTTAAAGGATTGGGTATTTTGGTGCGAAACGGAAAAAATATCAATATAAAAAATCTCAGGGTTAAAGGATACCAAGTGGGTTTGATGGCAGTCAATACTAATGGGTTGGTATTGGAGGACAGTGATTTAAGTTATAATTACCGCCAAAAATTGGGAAGTTATCGAGAGCGGGAAGACTATGCAGATTGGTTGAGTTACCATCAAAACGACCAAGACGAGTGGTTGCGATATGGTGCGGCCATTTACCTCAAAGGGGTAGATAGCGCTGTGGTTAGAGGAGTACATATAACAGGTGGTCAGAATGGCATTATGATGAGTCAAACCAACCACAGTTTATTCTACAATAACAGGATCGTTTTCAACTCGGGCATAGGGATGGGTTTGTATCGCTCTTCATTCAATCGGGTAATGCACAATATATTGGATTGGAATGTAAGAGGGTACAGTCATGGTTTTTACAGCAGAGGGCAGGACTCTGCAGGACTTTTGTGCTACGAACAAAGTAATGAAAATATCTTTGCTTACAATTCAGCTACTCATTCGGGGGATGGATTTTTCTTATGGGCGGGTCAAACTACTATGGATAGCGGAATGGGTGGATGCAACGGCAATCTGATATGGGAAAACGATTTTTCCTATGCGCCTACCAATGGAATTGAGGTGACTTTTAGCAGTAATACCATTGTGGGCAATACTATGAAAGAATGTCGTTATGGGATATGGGGGGGGTATAGTTTTGATTCTAAAATGGTGGGGAATGAGATTGTAGACACTGATTTCGGGATAGCTATAGAGCATGGACATGATCACTTGATAAAGGGCAATTATTTGGAAAATAATAAGGTGGGCATTAGATTATGGGAACGGGCAACTCAGCCGAAAGATTGGGGTTTTGCTATGCAAAATGATGTTAGTTCAAGAAATTATAGAATTTCGGGCAACTATTTCAAAAGGCAGGATCAAATTTTGCAGGTTCAGTCCACTGCAGATTTGGATCTGGGACCTGGTAATTATTTTGAAGCTTATGGCCAAGTTATTAGTACTGAAGGAACCCTATCAGGCGTTCGAGAATTCGACAATTATAAGGAAGCGAGTCTGAGTGCGGCGCCACCTTTTTCCCGAAGGGATTATATCCATCAAATGCAAGGCCCGGAACCAATGGAAGGGGCTTTGGCAAGGGATGACCAATTTCAGCAGTGGGATGGAAGGGAGAACATCATTATGGGGGATTATGGGCCTTATGATTTTCAGTCTCCCAAAGCGGTACTTCGTGCAATTGAAGGAGATCGGTATATTTTCTTGCTAACGGGTCCTGAGGGAAATTGGAAGTTGAGTGGAGGGGAGGGATTGGTGGATCCCAATAGTAAAACTGGGACATTACCCGCTACATTTACGGTGAGGAGAGCTGATGAAAATGAGCCGTTTAAGGTAGAATTGACTTATATAGGTATGGGAGGAGTAGATGAATTTGGTCGGCAGATTAAAAAGGGAGAGGCCTATAAATTTGGTTATGAAGATACCAAAGTAGAGATCGATTGGGAGTTGATGTGGAAAAATACTGATTTGAATGCGGAAGATTTTGCAGGTGACTGGGATATTTTGTGGAGGCAATCGGGGAGAGCTGTTACAGGACAAGTGGAAACTGATTTGGCCTTTGCCTGGTGGGATGCTCCTGCTGAGGGTATTCAACGAGATGGGTTTTTGACCCGGGCAGTGGGTCGATTGGAGGTCCAGGAAGGGGAATATAATCTATTGGTTACCAGCGATGATGGGGTAGTGGTCAGGGTAGATGGGGTAGTGGTATTAAAGCATTGGGATGTACATGAACCTGAAAGAGATGAAATTCCTTTAACTTTGGGAGGAAAGCACATAATTGAGGTGTACCATTTTGATAAAAGCGGCTTTTCTACCCTTGATGTAAGATTACAGGCTTTTCCCGATAAATAATTCTATAAATATATTTGGAAGTTGGTTTAAAACTTCTACCTTTGCAATCGCTTTTGAAATAGGTCTAAGTGATTTATCATTCGAAGCACTTATTTAAGAACCATATTATAATAAAATATGCCTACTATTAACCAGTTGGTAAGAAATGGAAGAGAGCAGATCATCTCTAAGAGTAAATCTAGAGCTTTAGATTCTTGCCCTCAGAAAAGAGGGGTATGTACCCGTGTATATACCACCACTCCTAAGAAACCTAATTCAGCTTTAAGAAAAGTTGCCAAGGTAAGATTGACAAATGGAATTGAGGTTATCGCTTATATTCCAGGGGAAGGTCACAATTTGCAAGAACACTCAATCGTATTGATTAGAGGTGGGAGGGTAAAGGATTTACCCGGTGTTCGATATACGATAGTAAGAGGTGCTTTAGATACAGCTGGTGTGACTGACAGATTACAGAGTCGTTCAAAATATGGGACTAAGCGTCCTAAGAAATAATTATGTTTCTTTTTGCTGAAACCGCTAATAGAAAAAAATGAGAAAAAGAAAACCCGCAATTAGAGTTATCAATCCAGATCCCAGATATGGAGATACTTTGGTTACTCAGTTTGTTAACAACTTAATGTACGATGGTAAGAAGGGAACTGCCCTTAGTGTATTTTACGATGCCATGGATATTGTTAAAGAGAAAGGAGGGGGAGAGGAAGATGAGTTGTCCATGTGGAAAAAGGCGTTAAACAACGTCATACCATCAGTAGAGGTAAGAAGTAGAAGAATTGGAGGTGCAACTTTTCAGATTCCTACAGAAATCAGGGCGAAGCGCAAGATGTCCATTGGCATGAAGTGGTTGATTAATTTCGCTAGAAAGAGAAGTGGAAAGGGTATGGCTGAGAAATTAGCGGCAGAGATTATTGCAGCTAGCAAGGGAGAAGGTGCTGCAGTTAAGCGAAAGGAAGATACGCACAAGATGGCTGAATCTAATAGAGCATTTGCTCACTTTAAGGTATAATTTTATTAATTGTAACGACCCCTTACGGGAAATATCATGGCTAAGGATTTAAAGTTAACTAGGAATATTGGAATTGCAGCCCACATTGATGCTGGGAAGACTACGACCACTGAACGTATTCTTTACTACACGGGTATAAGCCATAAAATTGGTGAAGTTCACGATGGAGCAGCAACAATGGACTGGATGGAGCAGGAGCAGGAAAGAGGGATTACCATTACTTCTGCTGCAACTAAGACCAATTGGAATTTCGATGGAGACTCTTACACCATCAATATTATAGACACTCCTGGCCACGTAGACTTTACTGTGGAAGTGGAGCGTTCCTTAAGAGTATTAGACGGGGTAGTTGCTCTTTTCTGTGCCGTATCTGGCGTAGAGCCACAGTCTGAGACAGTATGGCGTCAAGCTAATAGATATAAAGTGCCTAGAATTGGTTTTGTTAACAAAATGGACCGTTCGGGAGCTGACTTTTTCAATGTGGTGAATGATGTTAAAACTAAGTTGGGAGCGAATGCAGTTCCATTGCAAGTTCCTATTGGAGCAGAAGAGACTTTCACAGGAGTAGTTGATTTAATTAGTAACGAGGCGAGAATTTGGAATGATCACGATATGGGGATGACTTATGAAATAGTGCCTATTCCAGAGGATTTAGTGGACACAGTAGCAAAATACAGAGAATTTTTGTTAGAGAATATTGCTGAGTACGATGAATCTCTAATGGAGAAGTTTTTCGAAGATCCAGATTCAATTTCTCCTGAAGAAATCAGAACGGCTATTAGGAAGGCGGTGATTGACATTAAGATTATCCCTATGTTATGCGGTTCTTCGTTCAAAAACAAAGGTGTTCAGGCTGTTTTAGACGCAGTATGTCGGTATATGCCATCTCCACTTGATATAGAGGCGGTTGAAGGAACCAATCCAGATACAGATGAGGAAGTTAAAAGAAAGCCTTCGGTGGATGAGCCTTTTGCGGCATTAGCTTTTAAAATTGCTACGGATCCTTATGTTGGTCGTTTAGCATTTTTTAGAGTTTATTCTGGTACGCTAGATGCTGGTTCCTACGTTTTAAACACTAGAAGTGGCAAGAAAGAGCGTATTTCTCGACTCTATCAGATGCACTCCAACAAACAAAACCCTATTGACAAAGTAGAGGCAGGTGATATTGCTGCTGCTGTAGGTTTCAAAGATTTAAGAACAGGAGATACCATTTGCGATGAGAAACATCCAATTGCATTAGAAAGTATGACTTTCCCTGATCCTGTAATTGGTATAGCAGTGGAGCCTAAATCTCAGAAAGACTTGGATAAGTTGGGAATGGGATTGGCGAAATTGGCTGAAGAAGATCCTACCTTCAAGGTACGATATGATGAGGAGACCAACCAGACGGTGATCAGTGGTATGGGTGAGTTACACTTAGAGATTATTGTAGATAGACTAAAAAGAGAATTTAAAGTAGAATGTAACCAAGGTCAACCTCAGGTTAATTATAAAGAAGCGCTTACCACAACTGTTTCTCATAGAGAAAGGTTGAAGAAGCAGACTGGTGGTTCTGGTTTGTTTGCCGACATGGAATTCGAATTAGGGCCTGCTGACCAGGAGTTTTTGGACAGTGAAGACTTTAAGAACGGAAAGGAAAAGCTACAATTCATTTGGGATATTGTTGGGGGTTCTATTGATAAGAACTATCAAAAGCCCATTAAGGATGGTTTCAGGGCCATGATGGAAAATGGTATTTTGGCGGGTTACAATATCGAAGCTATGAAAGTTAGAGTATTCGATGGGTCTATGCACCCAGTGGATTCTAAGCCAGTAGCTTTTGAACTTTGTGCAAAAGAAGGTTTCAGAGAATGTGCTATGAAGACCAAGCCAGTACTTATGGAGCCGATTATGAAACTAGAGGTAGTTACTCCAGAGGAATATGTAGGTAATGTAATTGGTGACTTAAACCGAAGAAGAGGTTTGCCAAAAGGACAAGAAGGAAGACCAGGCGGTGCGGTGAGCATTCAAGCTGAGGTGCCTTTATCAGAGATGTTTGGTTATGTGACCTCTTTAAGAACAATAACATCAGGTAGAGCGAATTCTACCATGGAGTTTGCTCACTACAACGAAGCGCCTACCAATATTGCGAAAGAAATAATTGATAAGGCAAAGGGTGAAGTTAAGGTATAAGTTATTATATTTGCACCGCTTTAGCCAATTGAAAGCAATTGGTGATTGATTAGACTAATTAAAAAATTGAAATAATTTCATTCAAGGCATGAATCAGAAAATCAGAATCAAGCTACGCTCCTACGACCACTCGTTAGTGGATAAATCCACGGAGAAAATTGTTAAAACGGTTCGAAACAGCGGGGCTGTAGTAACGGGTCCGATTCCGCTGCCCACAGAGAAAAAAATCTTTACAGTACTGCGTTCTCCGCACGTCAACAAGAAATCTCGTGAGCAGTTCCAGTTGAGAACACACAAGCGCCTTATTGAAATATACACACCTACGCAGAAGACGGTTGATGCGCTATCGAAGTTAGAATTGCCTAGTGGTGTTGATATTCAAGTTAAGTTGACGTAATTATTGAATCATATAGATTCCAGGCTGAGACGCTAAATTTTGGAAACTGATAGTCAGTTTGACATTAAGTCCAAAACAAAGTTACCTTCCTATCAACTCGTTTCCGAGTTTAGTGTCTTCCCGAAAAAGTATAAAAAAATTATAGATGACTCATTTTATTATAAATGGGTAAAAATTAAATTTTAATCTGATGAACGGATTAATTGGAAAGAAAAAAGGAATGACAAGTATATTCGATACCAATGGTAGGAATATTCCTTGTACTGTTTTAGAAATGGGTCCTTGTGTGGTTACTCAAGTTAAAACTGCTGATTCTGACGGGTACAGTTCCCTTCAAATGGCTTTTGATGACGCTAGAGTAAAGAATACAACTAATGCCATGAAAGGCCACTTTGATAAAGCTGGAACTGCTCCAAAGAGAAAGTTAGTTGAATTTAGAGACTCTACATTAACAGATAAGAATCTTGGTGACTTAATCAAAGTTGATGAAGTTTTTCAAGAGGGGGATCTTGTAGCTGCTGTCGGTACTTCTAAAGGGAAGGGTTTCCAAGGGGTGGTAAAGAGACATGGATTCAGTGGGGTTAACGATGCTACTCACGGTCAGCACAATAGGCAAAGAGCTCCGGGTTCTGTAGGTGCCGCCTCTTTTCCTGCTAAAGTTTTCAAAGGTTTAAGAATGGCTGGTAGAACTGGTGGCGATAGAATTAAGATCAAGAATCTCAAGGTGGTTAGGGTTTTTGCTGATCAGAATATCATTTTGGTAAAAGGTGCAGTTCCTGGTCATATTGGATCTTATGTTGTTTTAGAAAAATAAAAGTTTAGGCTTTATAAATAAATTGTAATGAAAGTCGATGTTTTAAATATTAGTGGGAAGCCAACTGGAAGGCAGGTAGAATTGCCAGCTGAGATCTTTGGTGTTACGCCTAATGAACACGTAGTTTACTTAAGCGTAAAACAATATTTGGCCAACCAACGTCAAGGAACCCACAAAGCTAAGGATAGAGGAGAGATTTCTGGTTCGACTCGTAAGTTAAAGAAGCAAAAGGGTACGGGTGGAGCTAGAGCAGGTAGTATCAAGAACCCTTTATTTAGAGGGGGTGGAAGGATCTTTGGTCCTCAACCAAGAAATTATGGTTTTAAGCTAAACAAAAAAGTTAAAAAACTAGCTAGGTTGAGTGTACTTTCTGATAGAGCTGCCAATGGCAACATAAGGATAGTAGAAGATTTTACTTTTGATAGTCCAAAAACAAAGTCTTATGTAAGTATTCTGCAGGCATTAGGCGTCAATAATGGGAAGTCTCTATTGGTTACTCCGGAGTTGGACCACAATGTTGTTTTATCTGCTAGAAACCTTCCTGATGCACGGATATCTAAGGCTTCTGATTTAAATACTTACGAAATGCTTTGGGCCAGTAACCTAATCATATCAGAAGAATCTATTGAAAAAATAAAATCTACGCTTACTAAATAAGTGGCGTTAAATATTAAGTTATGTCAAAGACTATTTTAATCAAGCCTATTATAACTGAAAAAGCGGAAAGAATCAGTGAGATTCACAATAGCTACTCTTTTGTTGTGGACCGAAAGGCTAATAAGATTCAGATCAAGAAAGCAGTAGAAGGGATGTATAATGTGGCTGTAGAAAGCGTAAATACTTTAGTAATGCCTGCTAAATCGAAAACCAGGTCGTCTCGTTCTGGAGTAGTTGAAGGTAGAAAGCCGGCTTTTAAAAAAGCTATCGTGACTTTAGGGGAGGGGGAAGAGATTGATTTCTTTGGTGATTTATAATTTTTGTTAAGTAAAAGAAACTGTAAGTAATGCCAGTTAAAAAACATAAGCCGGTTACTCCAGGTACGAGATTCAGAATCTCAAATACCTTTGAAGCTTTAACCACGGATAAGCCAGAAAAGTCTTTGTTGGCTCCACATAAAAAGTCTGGTGGTCGTAATAATCAAGGTAGGAGAACAGTCAGAAATGTAGGCGGTGGTCATAAGAGAAGGTATAGAATCATTGATTTTAAGCGAGATAAGGAAGGAATGACTGCTGTTGTAAAAACTATCGAGTACGATCCGAATCGCTCTGCATTCATTTCTTTGGTGGAGTATAAGGATGGTGAAAAGAGATATATCATTGCACCTAATAAAATAAAGGTAGGTGATGAGATTATGTCTGGAAGTACTGCTACTCCCAATATTGGAAACTCCATGTACTTAAAGGACATTCCATTGGGGTCTGATATTCACGCCATTGAATTACAACCAGGCAAAGGTGCGGCTATGGCTAGAAGTGCTGGAACTTATGGAACTTTGATGGGACGTGAGGGGAAGTATGCTACTGTTAAATTACCTTCCGGTGAAGTAAGGCGTGTATTGCTGACCTGTAAGGCAACTATTGGAACAACGGGTAATCCTGATCACGGTCTTGAAGTTTTGGGTAAAGCAGGACGCAGCAGATGGTTAGGAAGAAGGCCAAGAACAAGAGGGGTTGCGATGAACCCAGTAGATCACCCTATGGGTGGTGGTGAGGGTAGATCATCAGGAGGGCATCCTAGGTCTCGTAATGGTCAAATGGCAAAAGGAGAGAAAACTAGAAATACGAATAAGCATTCATCTAAATTAATTATTACAAGAAGAAAGAAATAATTTCTTTTTAATATAAAAGAATTGTAATGGCTAGATCAATTAAAAAAGGACCTTATGTTTTCCATAAATTAATGGAAAAGGTGGCTAAGTCAAAAGAATCAAATAAGAAGGCAGTAATAAAGACTTGGTCTAGGGCCTCTATGATAATTCCGGATATGGTTGGAGAGACCATTGCTGTGCATAACGGGAAAACTTTTGTTCCAGTATATGTTACGGAAAACATGGTAGGACACAAATTAGGTGAATTTTCCCCAACAAGAACGTACAAGGGACATTCAGGAAATAGAAAATAAAATCTAGCTCGAAAGGCTGAACTAAATAGATTGTAAGAAATGGAAGCTGTATCAAAACTTAGAAACATACCGATGTCCGCACGCAAAATGCGTTTAGTGGTGGATATTATTAGAGGTAAAGATGTCGATCAGGCATTGGATATTTTGAAGTTTACCAAAAAGGAAGCTGCTGTGTGGGTTGAAAAGGCCTTGCTTTCAGCAATTTCTAACTGGGAGAATAAGAATAGTGGTGCTGCTGATGCAGATCCCGACAGCTTGTTTGTGAAGGAGATTTTTTCTGATCAGGGAAGTATGTTGAAGCGTTTTAGACCAGCTCCACATGGAAGGGCACATAGAATTAGAAAGCATACCAATCACGTAACCATCGTAGTAGATAGCAGAAATCCGGTTGGACCTGTTGTTGAAGATGCAGTGGAGGTAGAAGAAGTAGAAACATCTGAAGATTAAGAATTTTTAAACTAAATTATACCATACAAGATTATGGGTCAGAAGACAAATCCGATAGGCAATAGACTTGGAATCATCAGAGGTTGGGACTCCAGCTGGTTTGGTGGTAAGAATTACTCTGATAAAGTTGTAGAAGATGAAAATATCAGAACTTATATCGATGCAAGAATTCCAAAAGGTGGATTAGCGCGTATTATTATTGAACGAACTCTAAAGAGAGTGACAGTTACTATTCATACTTCTAGACCTGGTATAATTATAGGTAAAGGGGGTCAAGAAGTGGATAGAATTAAAGAGGAGTTAAAGAAACTTACGTCTAAAGATATTCAAATCAATATAGTTGAGATTCGAAAGCCTGAATTAGATGCAGCTATTGTAGCAGAGTCTATTGCTAAACAGTTGGAAGCGCGGGTTAACTATAGAAGGGCTATCAAAATGGCTATTCAATCAACAATGAGGGGTGCTGCAGAAGGGATTAAAGTTAGAATTAGTGGTAGATTGAATGGGGCAGAAATGGCGCGAACAGAAGAATATAAAGAAGGAAGAACTCCTTTGCATACATTTAGAGCAGATATTGATTATGCGCTTAAGGAAGCTTTAACTGTATATGGTAAAATTGGAATAAAGGTTTGGATCTGCAAGGGTGAGGTTTTCGGAAAGCGAGACTTGTCTCCACATGTAGGAACTCCTCAAAATGAAAGATCAGGGGGTCAGAAAGGACAAAGAAGGGCACCCAGAAATCAGAAAAGACGGTAAATCATTATTGATAGAAAATTAAGGTAAAATGTTACAGCCGAAAAGAACGAAATATCGCAAGCAGCAAAAAGGAAGAAATAGCGGTCTATCTTATAAAGGACATACTGTTGATTTTGGCTCCTTTGGTCTAAAGGCGATAACAAATGGTAGAATCACTAATAGACAAATTGAAGCAGCTCGTATTGCGATGACCCGTTACATGAAAAGAGAGGGTAAGGTCTGGATTAGAATATTTCCTGACAAGCCAATTACAGCTAAGCCTCAGGAAGTGCGTATGGGTAAGGGTAAAGGTGCTTTAGATCATTGGGTAGCTCAGGTTAAAGCCGGTCGTATCATGTTTGAAATGGATGGCGTCCCTTACGAAACAGCAAATGAAGCCTTAAGATTGGCTGCTCAAAAATTGCCTGTTCTAACCAAAATAGTAACTAGGCCTGATTTTTCAGAATAATTTATTCAGTATATAACTGCTTACAAATGGCAACTAAGAAATATTTAGAGTTACAAGAATTTACTCCTGAGGAGCTTGCTAACGAGATTAAAGAAACCAGATCCCAATATCAAAAGCTAAAATTTGATCACAGCATAAAGGGACTTGATAACCCTCTAGTTCTAAGGGAAGTTAGAAGAGATATAGCTAGGTTGGAGACTGAAGCAAGAAGAAGGGAGGTGGCTGAGATGTCTGCTGAACAAATAGCCAATAGAAGTAAAATTAGAAAAAGAAGAGCTAATAAATAAAGTGAAATGACACAAAGGAATATTAGAAAAACCAGAACAGGTGTTGTCTCCAGTAATAAAATGGATAAGACTATTTCTATAACTGTTGAGCGGAAATTAAGGCATCCGATATATGGTAAATTCGTTAAAAAGTCTAAGAAGTTTATGGCTCATGACGAAAATAACGATTGTAATATCGGGGATAAGGTGACTATTATGGAAACCAGGCCATTGAGTAAGCTTAAGAGGTGGAGATTGATTGAGGTAATTGAGAGAGCGAAGTAATAGATAATCTAATTAGAACAGTAAAAATTAACTGTAATGATACAGCAAGAATCAAGATTAAGAGTTGCTGATAACTCTGGTGCCAAAGAAGTCCTTTGCATTCGTGTATTAGGTGGCTCAAAAAGAAGATATGCTTCAATTGGTGACCAAATAGTGGTTACTGTTAAAGATGCTTCCCCTGGAGGTGTAAAGAAGGGTACCGTTTCTAAAGCTGTTATCGTTCGGACAAAAAAGGAAATCAGAAGACGTGATGGTTCTTATATCCGATTTGACGATAACGCATGTGTTTTGCTCAATCAGGCAGATGAACCTAGAGGTACGCGTATCTTTGGTCCGGTAGCCAGAGAATTAAGAGAGCGTGATTATATGAGAATTGTTTCTCTTGCTCCAGAAGTATTATAAAAGCTATAACTAAGATTATCATGGCAATTAAAAATAAAAGGAAATTTCAGGCTAATGCTGGTAAGATTAAGATCAAGAAAGGTGATAAAGTATTCGTTATCTCCGGCTCTTATAAAGATCGGTCAAAGGCCAGAGAAGTACTAGAAGTATTTCCAACTAAAAATAGAGCAATAGTTGAAGATGTCAATATTGCTAAAAAGCATACTAAACCAACGCAAGACAACCCTGGTGGTATTAATGAAATTCCTACATCTATTCATATTTCCAATTTGATGTTGGCAGATCCTAAGGATAGTGTACCCACAAGAGTAGGTAGAAGGGTAGAGGATGGAAAGTTGGTTAGATTTTCTAAAAAATCAGGAGAAATTTTAAGATAATGGAATATACACCTAGATTAAAAACTAAATACAGACAAGAGGTTGTAAAAGCTATGATGGAACAGTTTGGTTATACCTCTGTCATGCAAGTGCCCAAGATCCAAAAGGTTTGTATCAACCAGGGTATTGGTGGTGCGACACAGGATAAGAAATTAGTCGATGTAGCCTTGGATCAAATGTCAATTATTGCTGGTCAAAAGGCGATACCAACCAAGGCAAAAAAGTCTGTATCTAACTTTAAGTTGAGAGAACAAATGACCATTGGTGCGAAAGTTACCTTGAGAAAAGATAGAATGTATGAATTTTTGGATCGTTTAACTTCAGTTGCTTTACCCAGAGTAAGAGACTTCAGGGGGATAAATGATAAGAGTTTTGACGGTAGGGGCAATTATTCTTTGGGTATCACTGAGCAAATAATATTTCCCGAAATTGATATCGACAAAGTAAATCAGATTACTGGAATGGATATTACCATCGTTACCTCTGCAAAAACGGACGCAGAAGCATTAGCTTTATTAAAGTTGATGGGATTACCTTTTAAAAATCAAAGAAACTAATTTAGATATGGCTCGTAAATCAATTATTGCCAGAGAGGTTAAAAGAGAGCGGTTAGTAAATAAGTATGCCGAATTGCGAAAGCAGTTGAAAGAAGAAGGAAAGTGGGAAGAATTAGACAAGCTTCCTAGGAATTCTAACAAAATTAGAATGCACAATCGTTGCAAATTAACTGGTAGACCAAAGGGTTATATGAGACAGTTTGGCTTATGTAGAGTTAAGTTCAGGGAAATGGCATTAGATGGTAAAATTCCCGGTGTAACTAAAGCTAGCTGGTAAATTTTTTGAATAAATTAATTAAGAATCGTTTAGGTTCCATTTAGGAATACCAATCGATACAATCTAATAATAATGGCTGTAACAGATCCAATTGCAGATTATCTGACAAGAATCAGAAATGCGCAACAAGCAGGCCACAGAATTGTGGAAATTCCTGCTTCTAATCTTAAGAAAAGAATTACTGAAATTCTCTATGATCAGGGTTATATTCTTAAGTATAAGTTCGAAGAAAACGTAGGTAAGGGTAATCAAGGTTTAATTAAAATTGCTTTAAAGTATGATCCCTCTACAAGAAAACCCGTTATTCAGAAAATGGCAAGAATTAGTAAGCCTGGTTTGAGGAAATACGCTGGAAGTTCTGACGTCCCAAGAATTATCAATGGGTTAGGTGTTTGTATTGTAAGTACTTCTAAAGGAGTAGTTACTGATAAGCAAGCCAGGGAGATGAACGTTGGTGGAGAGTTATTGTGCTATATTTACTAAAAGAAAAATTTATTCGTCATGTCTAGAATAGGTAAGGCCCCAATTGAAATTCCCGGTGGAGTAGAAATTACGGTAGATAAATCAAATATTGTTAAAGTCAAAGGTCCTAAAGGCGAATTGGTACAACAGATTAATTCTGATTTAAGTGTTGCTATAGAGGACAGTTCTCTTATAGTAAGCCGTCCAACGGAACAAAAGAGACATAAATCTATGCATGGTTTGTATCGTTCTTTAATCAATAATATGGTTGAAGGGGTTACTAATGGGTTCACCAAAGAGTTAGAATTAGTAGGGGTAGGATACAGAGCTGGCAATACTGGTCAGTTACTTGAATTGTCAGTTGGTTATTCTCATCCTATTTTCTTCGCCATACCAGATGAGGTTAAAGTGGAAACCAAGATGGAAAAGGGAAAAAACCCAGTTGTTATTTTGCAATCCATCGATAAGCAATTATTAGGTCAAGTAGCTGCCAAAATTAGAGCGTTTAGGAAGCCTGAACCCTACAAAGGAAAAGGTATCAAATTTGTTGGCGAAGTATTGCGCAGAAAGGCTGGTAAGACATCAGGTAAGTAAATTATTAATCATTGCCTCTGGGTTTTGAAAATTCAACTCACTAGAGGAAAATTTAAATAAAATGGCGTTTTCAAAACAAAATAGAAGAAAGCGAATTCACTTTAGAATTAAGAAAAAGGTGATGGGTTCAACCGAGAGACCTCGCTTAAGTGTATACAGGAGTAATCAATATATTTATGCTCAGATTATCGATGATACTACTGGAAATACTCTTGTTTCGGCTTCTTCATTAGAATCTAGTATTGAAAATAAAGGAACCAAAGTGGAACAGTCTGCTGCTGTTGGAAAATTATTGGCTGAGCGAGCAATTGCTGCAAAAATAAGTACAGCTGTTTTCGACAGAGGAGGTTATTTATATCACGGTCGGGTTAAGGCTCTTGCAGACGGTGCTAGAGCGGGTGGAATTAAAATTTAAAATCAAAACCATTTAGGAAATGGCTAATAAATCTAGTAATAGAGTAAAACCTTCTGAAACTGAGTTAAAGGAAAAGTTGGTGGCACTTAATAGGGTAGCGAAAGTTACCAAAGGTGGTCGAACTTTTAGTTTCGCTGCAATTGTTGTGGTTGGTGACGGTAACGGTACTGTAGGTCATGGTCTGGGTAAGGCTAGGGACGTGTCGGAATCCATCGCAAAGGCCGTAGATGATGCAAAAAAGAATTTGGTAAAGTTCCCATTATATAAAGGCACCATTCCACATTCCGTTAATGGAAAATACGGAGCTGGAAAAGTCTTGATAAAGCCTGCTTCTGATGGTACCGGTGTAATTGCTGGTGGAGCTCTAAGGGCAGTTTTAGAAATAGCTGGCGTACATAATGTGCTTTCTAAGACACAAGGTTCTTCCAATCCACATAATGTGGTCAAGGCAGCGGTAGATGCCTTAAGTAGATTGAGAAGTCCGATGTTGGTTGCCAAGCAGCGAGGGATTGAAATGGAAAAACTCTTTAAAGGTTAAAATTCAATAAAATGGCCAAAATTAAAATAACTCAGAAAAAGAGTGTTATAGATCGTTCTAAAAAGCAAAAAGCTACTATGGTGGCTTTAGGTTTAAGAAAAATCAACCACAGTGTTGTTCATGAGGCTACTCCCCAAATTAGTGGTATGGTTGCCAAGATAAGTCATTTAGTAACGGTTGAAGAAGTTAAATAATTAGAAAATAAAGTAACAAAATGGAACTTCATAATCTACGACCTGCTCAAGGTGCGGTTAAGGCAAGAAAAAGAATAGCTAGAGGCCAAGGTGCTGGTAGTGGTGGAACTGCAACAAGAGGACATAAAGGAGCCAAGTCAAGAGCTGGTCACTCTACTAAGAGAAATTTCGAAGGTGGTCAAATGCCCCTGCAGATGAGGTTGCCTAAGCGGGGATTTAACAATCCTAATAGGGTGACATTCGTTCCTTTAAATGTCGAAAGACTTCAGGTAATTAGTGAAAAATTCAAAACTGATACGCTTTCTCTTCAATCACTTATCGAGTTCAATATTATTGGAAAGAATGATAAGGTAAAAATTCTTGGTAGAGGTGAAATAAAAGCTAAATTATCTGTAGAAGCTCACGCTATATCTGGTTCAGCTAAAGAAGCTATTGAAGGTGCAGGAGGATCGATCACGCTTGTTTAATTTATACTGATGAAAAAATTTATAACAACACTTCAAAATATCTGGAAAATCAAAGAGTTAAGAACTAGAATTCTTTTAACTCTTGGTTTGCTTCTGGTATTCCGTTTCGGTTCCTATGTTGTATTACCTGGGGTTATCCCGTCAGTATTGGAAAATGCAACTCAGAATCAATCTTCTCCTAATGATTTGTTGGGTTTAATTAATGTTTTTACTGGTGGTGCTTTTAACAATGCTGCAATCATGGCGTTGGGCATCATGCCATATATCACAGCTTCTATCATCATCCAGCTGATGGGTTTTGCTGTTCCTTATTTTCAGCGACTACAACAGAAGGAAGGTGAATCGGGACGAAAAAAGTTAAATCAGATTACTCGTTTGCTAACGGTGGCTATTACCTTGGTTCAAGGTGGCGGTTATCTAACCTATATCAATAGTTTAGGTGCTGTAGATCCTACAGTTCCATCAGGAGTATTTTGGTTATCAAATATCATTATTCTGAGTGCGGGTACAGTTTTTGCTATGTGGTTGGGAGAAAGAATTACCGATAAGGGTATAGGTAATGGAGTTTCTCTTTTAATTACCGTTGGTATTATAGCCTCTTTACCTAGTGCTTTAATTTTCGAATTACAATCACAGATTGCGAATAACGGATTTATCATTTTTGTTTTAGAAATGGCCGTTTTATTTATCGTTGTAGTCTTAACAGTTGCTATCGTTCAAGGAGTAAGAAAAATTCCTATACAGTTTGCCAAAAGAATGGTAGGTAGAGGAAATTCTCAAATTCCAGTGGCTGGTTCCAGAGATTATATTCCTTTAAAAGTTAATGCTGCCGGGGTAATGCCTATTATTTTTGCCCAAGCATTGATGTTTTTGCCGGCAACTATTGCTCAGTTCTTATCAGGAGATGGCTCTGATCTAACAGCTAGTCCTTTTTTGAGAGCGCTCAATGATTTTACTTCAGCTCCTTACAATATCATTTATTACATATTGGTAGTGTTATTCACTTATGTGTATACTGCTTTATTGGTAAATCCTCAGCAATATTCTGAATATTTGAAGCGACAAAACGCATTCATTCCCGGTATTAAACCTGGAAAGCCTACTGCTGATTTTATTGATTCTGTTACTACAAGAATTACGCTACCAGGATCAATTTTCCTCGGAATCATTGCCATTTTGCCTGCTTTTGCAGCCGCTTTTGGTGTAAACATTGCATTTGCTATGTTTTTCGGTGGAACTTCTTTATTGATTTTAGTTGGTGTTGTTTTGGACACGCTACAGCAGATTGAAAGTCATCTATTGATGAGAAGATATGATGGTTTGGTTAAATCTGGTAAAATACAGGGAAGAAGTAGCAGTAGAATGCAGGGAATTGGTGCTGGAATGTAAAAAGTAAAAAACTCCAAAGGGAGTTTTTAATATTAATCGGTCAATGGTTTATTACAAGACGGAAGAAGAGATTGAGTTAATAAGAGTTAGTTGCTTAATAGTAAGTAAGGTTCTAGCTCATGTGGGGTCACTCATTCGTCCTGGTATATCAGCTGATAAACTAGACCTGGAAGCTGAAACATTAATTAGAGATCATGGGGCTGTTCCTTCATTCAAAGGATATGGAGGATTCCCAGCTACATTGTGTGTATCTGTCAATGAGGTCGTTGTTCATGGAATTCCTAAAAAAAATCAATTTTTTGAGGAATCAGACATCATTTCAGTGGATTGTGGTGCTTATTTGAATGGTTTTCACGGAGACTCCGCTTATACTTTTGTAATGAAAGGTGCTTCTTCTGATGTGATTCAACTTTGTGAGGTAACTCATCAATCTCTGTATAAAGGGATAAGTGCTGCAATGGAGGGGAACAGATTAGGTGATATTGGTCATGCTATTCAATATCTTACTGAGGGACAGCACGGTTATGGAGTAGTTAGGGATTTAGTAGGTCATGGTGTAGGTAGAGAATTACATGAGTCTCCTCAGGTTCCTAATTACGGAAGAAGGGGAAGAGGGTTAAAATTGAAAGAAGGGTTGGTTATAGCTATTGAACCAATGATTAATTTGGGTAGATATACTGTGGAAACGGCTCCTGATAACTGGTCCATTATCACCAGTG
Source organism: Bacteroidota bacterium (assembly GCA_041164265.1). Classification (GTDB taxonomy): domain Bacteria; phylum Bacteroidota; class Bacteroidia; order Chitinophagales; family Saprospiraceae; genus CALAZP01. The sequence continues at coordinate 17,965 of JBEAPR010000045.1, forward strand.
ACCGAAAAGTTTCTGCCCATTATGAACATACAGTGGCTGTAGGGAAAGGTAAAGCAGATATTCTTTCTGATCATTCTATGCTTTACGAAACGGTGGCTTCAAACGATAACCTTTTTTTAATAAAATAATTTTCCTAAATTTGCACCTCATTTGAAAAATATATGTCAAAAAAGAACTTAATAAAGCAAGACGGTATTATTGAAGAGGCTTTGTCCAATGCAATGTTTAGGGTAAGATTGGAGAATGATCATGAAATCATTGCTACCATAAGTGGTAAAATGAGAATGAATTATATCAGAATTTTACCTGGTGATAAAGTTTCGGTAGAAATGTCGCCTTATGATTTAAGTAGAGGTAGAATAACTTATAGATACAAATAGTAATAAACAGATAATAAAATGAAAGTAAGAGCATCTGTAAAGAAGAGAACCGCTGATTGTAAGGTGGTTAAAAGGAATGGAAAGGTTTATATCATTAACAAGAAAAACCCTAAGCTCAAGCAGCGTCAAGGATAAAATAACATTCAAATAATAAGCTATGGCTCGAATTGCAGGAAACGACTTGCCCAGAAATAAAAGAGGCGTTATCGGTTTAACCTACATCTATGGTATTGGCCCTAGTAGGGCTAAGGCGATTTTAAATTCTTTAGGTATAAGCGAGGATACCAAAATACAAGATTGGACTGACGACAATGTTAAAGAAATATCTAATGCCATTACCAATGGTTATAAAGTAGAGGGTGAATTGAGATCGGAGGTGCAGACCAACATTAAGCGTTTGATGGATATTGGGTGTTACCGAGGATTGAGACATAGAAAGGGACTTCCGTTAAGAGGGCAGAGGACCCAAACTAATGCTAGAACCAGAAAGGGAAAGCGTAAGACAGTTGCGAATAAAAAGAAAGCAACTAAGTAATTGATTTGATAAACTAATGATAAGATGGCAAAAGCTACAAAAAAGGTAAAAAAACGTAATGTTAAAGTCGATGCCCAAGGGTATGCTTACATTACTGCTAGTTTTAATAACTTAATTATCTCTTTGACGAATAAGCAAGGGCAGGTTATTTCTTGGTCTTCTGCTGGCAAGTCAGGTTTCAGAGGTTCTAAGAAGAATACTCCATATGCTGCTCAGATAGCGGCAACTGACGCTGCGAAAACAGCTTTGGATGCTGGGTTAAAGTCAGTTGAGGTATTTGTTAAAGGCCCTGGAGCGGGTAGAGAGGCTGCGATTAGAGCCGTTGATGCAGCAGGTATTAGAGTAAGCACGATAAAGGATGTTACTCCTATCCCACATAACGGTTGTCGTCCTCCAAAGCGTAGAAGAGTTTAATTAAAAAAGAAGTAAATATTCCATCATGGCCAGATATACAGGACCTAAAACTAAAAAAGCAAGATCGTTCGGTGAGCCTATTTTTGGGTTTAGCAAAAGTTTTGAAAAGAAAAAGTATCCTCCGGGACAACATGGTAATAGTAGAAGAAAGAAACAAAAGTCTGACTATGCTCTTCAGTTGATGGAAAAGCAAAAGGCTAAATACACCTATGGTGTTTTGGAGCGTCAGTTCAGAAGGACTTTTGACAAAGCAAACAGAAGCAAAGGAGTAACTGGTGAAGTCTTGCTTCAGCTTTTGGAAGCTAGATTAGACAATACTGTTTTCCGTATGGGATTGGCTCCAACAAGAAGAGCTGCTAGGCAATTGGTTAGCCACAAACATATTTCTGTAAACGGAGTAGTTACCAATATTCCTTCTTTTCAATTGAAGCCAGATGATGTGGTGTCTGTGAGAAGCAAATCAAAGGGTATTGATGTGATACAAGATACTGCCAAAAATAAATCTGACGTACGTAAATTCTCTTGGTTAGAATTCAGTCCTGACAAGTTAGAAGGTAAGTTTATCGCCTTCCCTGAAAGAGATTCTATTCCCGAGAAAATAAATGAGCAGTTGATTGTCGAATTATACTCTAAGTAATATCAATCAATTGACCAAATAATAAAATACCAATACATGAATATTCTTAACTTTTATAAGCCCGATAAAATCGTTATGCAGAAAGCAAATGATTTTGAGGGAACCTTCGAATTCAAGCCCTTAGAACCTGGGTTTGGTCAAACCATAGGTAACTCACTAAGGAGGGTGTTATTATCTTCCTTAGAAGGTTTTTCTATTACTGCTGTGCGAATTGCAGGAGTGGAACACGAATTCGGAACGATAAAGGGGGTAGTAGAAGATGTAGTTGATATTGTTTTGAACTTAAAACAAGTTCGATTGAAGCAAATGATGGGTGGAGATGAAATCTCCTCTGAAAAGATTTATTTGCAAGTAGGTGGTAAAGACACCTTGACTGCTGGAGAAATTGAAAATAGTACCAATGTATTTAAGGTAATGAATCCTGAGCTAGTGATTTGTAATATGGAACCTTCTGTCAGTTTGGAAATTGAATTAACAATTACCAAGGGAAGGGGCTATGTTGCCGCAGATGATAATTTACCCAAAGATGCCCCTATTGGAGTTATTCCAGTTGATGCTATCTATACTCCTATTAAGAACGTTTCCTACAAGGTGGAGAACACAAGAGTAGGTCAGCGAACTGACTATGAAAAATTGACTATTGATCTCAAAACTGACGGAACTATTCATCCAGATGAAGCGATTAAAGAGGCATCGAGGATTTTGATTCAGCATTTGATGTTAATCACCGATGAAAATATCACTTTCGATGATGCAACTACTGCTCAGGAGGACATCGTAGATGAGTTTACTTTACACATGCGTAAACTATTGAAGACTTCTCTTGAAGATTTAGATTTGTCTGTTAGGGCTTATAATTGTTTGAAGGCTGCTAAAATCAATTCCCTTTCTGAATTAGTTAAGTACGACACCCACGAGTTATTGAAATTTAGAAATTTCGGTAAGAAATCACTAGTGGAAATCGAAGAACTTTTGCAAGAAAAGGGATTAAGTTTCGGAATGGATCTTGCTAAATTTAAATTAGACGAAGAAAATTAAAAGTGTTAATGGGATTTAGGTTGGCAAATCCCTACTATTATTCATAAGTAATTACTGAATAATTACCTGTAGCTTCCCAACCAGCTATAATAAAAGGTAGTGAAAGGTGTTGCTTAAAATATTTATTAAATGAGACACGGTAAGACTTTTAATCATTTAGGAAGGAAGTCCGCTCATCGTAAAGCGCTACTAAAAAATCTTGCATGTTCTTTAATTGAGCACAAGAGAATTACTACAACTCTTGCTAAAGCAAAGGCACTTAGGGTATACATTGAGCCCTTATTAACCAAGTCAAAGAAAAACGACACCCACTCCAGGAGAGTTGTTTTTAGTTATTTACAAAACAAAGAAGCTATCAAAGAATTATTCGGCCCAATTGCTGAAAAAATTGGAGATAGACCAGGTGGTTACGTTAGAGTAATTAGAATCGGGTTCAGACGAACTGACGGTTCTGAAATGGCCATGATAGAATTAGTTGATTTCAACGAAGTTTACAACCAAGGTGCAGACTCAGGAAAGTCATCAAAGAGAAAGAGAAGACGTGGTGGTTCTGGTAAAAGTACTTCATCGGTTGATTCAACCACTGCAGTAGAAGAAAATACTGAAAGAGTGGAAACTGCCGAAGAGGAAATTACGGAAAATGTTAAAAATTCCGAAGAAGAGGAAAAATAAACATTAAAGTTTCTAAATTTCAAAAAGCGCTTCACTAAGAAGCGCTTTTTTTATATTTGCATGAATTTGAAAAATAATTTCATGACTACTACAGAAAACAAAACTGCCATTCTTCTTTTGGATGATGGGACAGTATTTCAAGGGTGGGCAGCTGGAAAGGTGGGTACTGCTACTGGAGAAATTTGTTTCAATACCGGAATGACTGGATATCAAGAGATTTTTACTGATCCTTCTTATTTTGGGCAATTAATGGTTATGACCAGTGTCCATATCGGTAATTATGGAATTCATCAAAATGAAAGTGAATCTGATTCTATTAAGATTGCTGGTTTAATCTGTAAGGATTTCAATATTGAACCTTCTAGACAATTGGCTAATAATAATATTCAGCAATATTTTGAAAATTATCAATTGGTTGGTATTTGCGGTATTGATACTCGGGCATTAGTCCGTAAAATACGTTCAAAGGGTGCCATGAATGGGATCATTAGCTCAGAAGAGCTCAATATAGAAGTCTTAAAAGCTAAATTAAAGGAGGTCCCCTCAATGGAGGGTTTAGAGCTGGCTTCGAAAGTGAGCACTAATACGAGTTATACCATCGGGGATGAAGAGGCACCTTTGCGTGTAGCAGTATTGGATTTTGGTGTGAAAAAGCACATATTGGAATATCTGGCCGAGAGAGGCTGTTATCTAAAAGTTTTTCCTGGAAATACTTCTTTAGAGGAAATGAAAGCATTTCAACCGCATGGATATTTTATGAGTAATGGCCCTGGTGATCCTGCTGCTATGGACTACGCTGTAGATACTGCTAAAGCCATTATGGAAGAGGATCAACCTTTATTTGGAATTTGTTTGGGACATCAATTATTAGCTTTAGCAGCTGGTATTCCCACTTATAAAATGCATCATGGTCATAGAGGGATTAACCATCCCGTAAAAAACCTGAAAACTGGAAAAAGTGAAATAACCAGTCAGAATCATGGTTTTGGTGTCAGTCCTGAAGCGATTGAAGCCAACAAGGATAAAGTCGAGGTTACCCATATTAATTTGAATGATCAAACCGTTGAGGGGATTAAAATTAGGGGTAAAAAAGCTTTTTCTGTGCAATATCATCCAGAAGCTTCTCCAGGTCCACATGATGCGTGGTATTTATTTGATGACTTTATTTCATTATTGCGTTCTTAATCAAACGAAAAATTAACTTTATAAATCTACTAACATGAGTAATATTTTGGATATACGATCTAGAGAGATTCTTGATTCTAGAGGAAATCCAACTGTCGAGGTTGAGGTTTTAACTGAAAATGGTTTTTTCGGAAGGGCAGCAGTTCCAAGTGGTGCTTCTACTGGTAAGTACGAAGCTGTTGAGCTTAGGGACAACGACAAGGGAAGATTTCTTGGAAAGGGAGTTTTAACAGCTTGTCAATTTATCGAGGATGAGATTAGAGAGGAATTAATCGGTGTAAATGTTTTTGATCAAATTTACATCGATAAAATCATGTTAGAGTTGGATGGAACTCCCAATAAGGCAAGAATAGGGGCAAATGCCATACTTGGTGTTTCAATGGCTGTAGCCAAAGCTGCAGCAGAGGCGGCAGGTCAACCGTTGTATAGATACTTGGGTGGTGTTAATGCGCACGTAATGCCTGTGCCCATGATGAATATCCTAAATGGAGGGTCCCATGCAGATAACAATATTGACTTTCAAGAATTTATGATTATGCCTGTAGGGGCAGATAGTTTTTCTGAAGGTTTGAGAATGGGTGTCGAAATTTTCCATCACCTAAAAACAGTTTTAAAAAGCAAGGGACTTTCAACTAATGTTGGAGATGAAGGTGGATTCGCACCTAATCTAAAATCTAATCACGAAGCTATTGAGACGGTTTTAATGGCTATTGAAAAAGCTGGATATAAACCAGGAGAACAAATATTAATTGCAATGGATGCCGCTTCCTCTGAATTTTATCTACCTGAAGAAAAGGTCTATCATTTTCACCAATCTACGGGGGATAAGTTAACCTCTTCGGAAATGGTTACATTCTGGAAAGATTGGGTGAATAAATATCCCGTAATTAGTATTGAAGATGGATTGGATGAAGATGATTGGAGTGGTTGGCAATCGTTAAATAAAACAATTGGCGATAAGGTACAATTAGTGGGCGATGACTTATTTGTCACCAACACTCAAAGGTTACAAAGAGGAATTGAGGAAAATGCCGCAAATTCTATTTTAATCAAAGTAAACCAGATTGGGTCGCTGACCGAAACTATTGATGCGGTGAATATGGCTACAAGAAATGGCTTTACAAGTGTCATCAGTCACCGTTCTGGAGAAACGGAAGACACCACTATTGCCGATATTGCAGTGGCCCTAAATGCTGGTCAGATAAAAACAGGTTCCGCTTCAAGATCTGATAGAATTGCGAAGTATAACCAGTTGCTCAGAATTGAAGAAGACTTAGCTGATAATGCTGTGTATCCAGGAAAAGCATTATTCGGGAAATAATCTTTAAATTAGTCTAATAATTGTCTAATTGTGTTGATCTTAGTAAGATATTGAAAAAATATGATCCAAGTATTCGATTCTATTAAGAGGCTTTGGAAAGGGATTCCAAGATTTGTGAAAAACAAGTATTTTATAACTACGTTGTGCTTTACAGTTTGGATGCTCTTTTTTGATAAACACGATGTATTCACTCAATGGAAATTAAGCAATACCGTAAGTGAATTAAAAGACAAAAAGCTAGATTATTTAAAGAAAATCGAGGAGACCAAATTACAAAAAGATTTTTTGGAAAATAATTTGGAGAAAGTAGCAAGAGAACGCTATTTCCTTAAGAAATCTAATGAAGAGGTGTTTATTATAGTTAGAAAGGAAAAAAAATAGAATTATGTCAGTTTTGGTTAATAAGAATTCCAAAATTATCGTTCAAGGTTTTACAGGTAAAGAGGGCACTTTTCACGCCACCCAAATGATCGAATACGGTACTCAGGTGGTTGGAGGGGTTACTCCAGGTAAAGGGGGTCAAACCCATATCGGTAAACCTGTTTTTAATACTGTTAAAGATGCTGTTACACAGGCTGGTGCAGATACTTCTGTTATTTTTGTTCCCCCAGCGTTTGCCGGGGATGCCATTATGGAAGCTGCCGAAGCTGGAATTAAGGTAATCATTTGTATCACAGAAGGAATTCCTGTACAGGATATGGTGAAGGTCAAAGCCTATCTCAGTGATAAAAATTGCAGATTAATAGGCCCTAATTGCCCGGGTATCATTACTCCCGAGGAAGCTAAGTGCGGTATTATGCCTGGTTTTATTCATAAAAAGGGATCTATCGGTATTGTAAGCAGATCTGGAACCCTAACTTATGAAGCTGTTGATCAAGTTACAAGAGCTGGTCTCGGACAATCTACCTGTATTGGAATTGGAGGAGATCCAATTGTAGGAACCACTACCAAAGAGGCGGTGGAATTATTAATGAATGATCCGGAAACGGAGGGCATCATCATGATTGGAGAAATTGGTGGAGGAATGGAAGCAGAAGCTGCTGCCTACGTCAAAGAATATGGTACCAAACCAGTAGTTGGTTTTATTGCAGGTCAAACTGCACCCAAGGGGAGGACGATGGGGCATGCTGGTGCAATCATTGGAGGAGCAGAAGATACAGCGGAAGCTAAAATGAAAATAATGGAAGCTTGTGGAATTCACGTGGTGATGTCACCGGCTGATATAGGAAATACTATGTTAAAAGCTCTAAAACGACAATAAAAAGTAACAGACGATTTTTTACCGGTATTAGAGATTTCTCTTTTACCGGTTTTTTTATGCTCTGCCTGACTTGAAAATTTTCTTGATAGTAGTATTTAGCAAAGCTAAAAGTAGGCATTAGTAATGCATGAATACGGAAAATAATTAATAGTAATCCAGTTAGTATATTGGTATAAGGTAATTGAAACCCTATAATTTCAAACCTTTTTGGACCTGAAATATTTAGGGTGAACCAATAAAAGGCCAAAACTTTCACCATCTTCTTTGGTTGTTTTTGAATGGTGTGCGCCATGTGCCCTTAAAATAGCTCTTGAATAGGAACTATCTAATTGCTTGAACCATTTAAACCGTCTGTGAATATAGACGTCGTGAATAAGGAAGTATATAAGTCCATAGATAGAAATGCCAATTCCTACGAAAGTAAGCCAAAAATAACCAGGTTGAGAGAGGCCAATTATATAGCAAGCAGCACTGGGAATAGCGAAGACTAAAAAAAACAAATCGTTCTTTTCAAAAAATCCTTCTTTTTCATGATGAGGTAGATGGTGATCTTCATGCCAATTCCACAACCATCCATGCATCAGTTTTTTATGAGCCCACCAAGCGACAAATTCCATGGTTAAAATAGCTCCTAAAGTAATTAACAAATAAAGTACTACTTGCATAAGGAAGAATTTATAGAATGATGTTTAAAATTACAAAAAATCCAAGTTGGATAAAAAACAAGGCACTACCCGCTTTGTTTTGTTCTTTACCTAACAATTTGAAAAAAATAAATTGGACCAATAAAGCAATCCATAGCCAGCCCCAATAATTCTGAATAGGAACCTGGTTATGCTCCCAACTCCAAAAATCTAATAGGGGGGCTACTGGTTCTATAAAGAAATCAATTCCAACCATGAGTAAAGCAGCTAGGATAATTTTAAAGACACTTTTCAGCTGAGATGCCAATTGATTAGCAAGCATTCCTGCCGCATAGGTGATCATTACCCAATTGATACCAATCATTAAAGGAGTTTCCGCCACTTTGGGCCCTAAGCTTTGGCCGTAGGCGTACGCTCCAAATAAAAGGCCAGTGCGGACACCAAACCATTCAGCAGTCCACCCAATGATAAAAACTAAGCATACAAATAAAATCAAATGAGCATTTTTGGATGAATGATTCCAAAGTACAAGTCCCAAACTAACCAACAAATTAATCGGAGTTAATAGAATGAAGGGGGGCCAAATATTAGTTCCAATTCCAATTATGCCAACCGTATATAGGACCAATAAAATGAATAGGATAGTTTGAAATCTATGCACGTTATACGCTAACTTTTAGGCTTTATAAATTAATTCCTCCACTATTTTCGCTGATTGAAGGCATAGTGGAATTCCTCCACCGGGATGAGCACTTCCACCACAAAAATAAAGATTCTTTATTTTAGATGAGAAATTTGGATGCCTAAGAAATGCCGCCATTTTATTATTAGAACTGGTTCCGTATAAGGCCCCTAAATGAGAACCAGTAATGCTTTCAATGGTAATAGGTTGCAGTACTTCTTCCACTTCAATCATTGTGGAGAGGTCGCAATTCAACATGCGACTTACCTTTTGGAGAATGTTTTGACGAGAGCGAGCTATAATTTCATCCCAATTTTGACCTTGATTGTATGGGACATTGATCATAGTAAACCAGTTTTCCGAGTCAGAAGGCGCATCTTCGGGAGAGTACTTTGAACTTATATTGATATAAACGGTGGGATCGTTACTCACCTCCCCCTTTTGAAGCATTTCAAATTCCTTTTCGTAGTCTTCACTGAAAAAGATATTGTGCAGGTCCAGTTCTTTAAAATGACCACGGATGCCCCAATAGAAAATTAAAGCCGAAGTTGATTTTTCTTGTTTTAAGAATACATTTGGATGCCACTTTTTGGGAAGGAGTTTTTCATAAGTAAAAAATACATCCATATTGCTAACCACCTGATCAAACTCATATTTTTCTCCATTTACCCGTAATCCATCGACTTGATTACCCTTTAATGCTATCTTTTCTACTTCAGCATTCAATTGGAAAGTAACGCCTAAATCAAGAGCCAGCTGGGTTACAGCCCGAGTAATGGCAACCATCCCTCCTCGGGGATAAAAGGCTCCAATTTCATATTCTAAATGGGGGATGATGGTCAGTAGACCCGGAGCTTTGTATGGGTTAGACCCATTATAAGTAGCATATCTGTTGAGTAATTGGGTCATTTTAGGATCCTCCACCATTCGTTTGTTTACCTGGTTCATGGTGGTAAACAAATCAAATTGTGGAATTTTAAGAAGTGCTTTTATCACCCTTGTATCCCACCAAGTTTTCCATCTATGCAGGGATTTTTCTAAAAAAATCTTTCCGGTAAGTTCATATTTAGATGCGCTGTCTTCTAAGGAGTGAAGAACTTTTTTGGCAGGTACTCCCAAGACCTGTTCCACCTCTTTTGCAAATGTTGCTTTGTCCGCACTAGCTTGTAGACGGGTACCATCTTCCCAAAAGTAATTGCATATATTCGGCAATCGCTCGTATTGGAAATAATCTTTTGGATTTTTGCCAGCCAAATGAAAAAGTGCATCTATATACTGAGGCATAGTAAATAAGGAGGGACCTCTATCAAACCGATAATCTCCAAGTTGAAAGGCGGATAATTTACCACCAGTTTGGTTATTTTTTTCGAAAACAGTCACTGATTCACCCCTCGCTGCTAATCTTACTGCGGTGGCCAAACCTGCTATGCCAGCGCCTATAATCCCTGTTTTCATTTTCCTTTTTGATTGGAAACAAGACTTTCGACCTTCTGTTCGTCCCCCTTGCTAATTTTTAGCCCGCTCTTGCTCATAAATAGGTAATTGTACAGTAAAGGTAGTTCCCACGTCTTCTTTGGTGGTAAAAGATATTTTGCCCCCAGCTGCAGTGATAATACTCTTACAAATGGCGAGTCCCAACCCACTTCCAGAACTTTTAGTTGTGAAATTGGGAACAAATACCATCTCTTGAATATCCAGTGGTATCCCCGTTCCATTATCTGTAATTTGGATATAGGCCTCAGATTTTTTTATAGATAAATCAATTATAATTTTGCCTTGTCCTGATACTGGAATGGCTTGAATGGCATTGGTAACCAGATTTTGTAATACCCTGATTAATTGGGCTTTATCTGCATTTACGTAAACAACAGTTGGCGGTAAAATTAATTGGAAGGAAATCGTCGATTGGGTCCCGTTTACATGCAATTCATAAATGGACTGCACACAGGTATTTAGGTCAAATACTTGATTGACTGCTTTTGGCATAGAAGCGAAATTCGAAAATTCGGTAGCAATTTTAGCCAGGCCTTCAATTTGTTCTACAATGGTTTGAGAAACTTTCTTAATGTGGTTTTCAATATCTTGTGGGTGGGCTTGAAATGCCCGCTGAAGGTGCTGAATACTGAGTTTCATAGGGGTTAGCGGATTTTTAATTTCATGAGCCACTTGTTTGGCCATTTGCCGCCAGGCGCCTTCTCTTTCCGATTGCTTAAGTTCTTTGGTTTTTTCATCCAATTCGAAAATCATCTCATTGTACCTATCTACTAAAACCCCGATTTCATCTTTTTTGCTCCATTGTAACGGTTCATTTTTTTCATCTAGTTTTATAGTTTGCAGCCTATTGGCAATGCGAGTTATCGGAAGGGTTATCGTTTGAGAAAGTAAAATTACCACGCCTACTGCCAAGAGTAAAAAGAGAACATAAAACGAGAGCAGGGTTCCAAAAAAATCATATATATCTTCACTCAAACCAGTTTTACCTGAGAAATAGGGGATACCTAAATAACCCAGATTCGTTTGGTTTTTGGTAATAGGAAGGTAAGCTTCCTGGTAAGACAGGGTCCCAGTTTTACTTGGAATAATAATAGGATCTTTTCCTAAATTGTTCAAATAGTAATACGCAGCACTAGGTATTTGGGGAACTTTTATACCTTCGGTAAAAAGAATATTATTGGAGGCATAAGCCAATATTCCATTAGGGTTCCACCATGTTAAATCCATTTGGTATTTACTTTGCGTGTTAACCAAAAAGTTTTTTATATGAGAAATTGGCATGCCTTGATCTGACAGGGGTATATTCTCCCATTCCTTTTTTACGGTAGATACCAAATCATTGAGTTTTTTACTTTCATCTTGCTGAAAGGCTCGGTTAAAAAAGGAAACAGTGTACCAACCGAATACCAAAAAACTGATAAGAATAAGTCCTCCGAAAGCCAATTGAACTCGATTGCTCAGAGTGGGTTTGCTGAAAATAGGTCGATCTGGATTAAAAGGAATGGCCTCCACCCATGAATTGATAGCGGAAAAAACCAATAAAATAAGTGTAAGCAAAATGAAAAAAAAGGAAAATATAGCAAATCCTTGTTGGTATCCTTTTAGTGTTTGCCCAATGACGATAGTAGTACCATCAGCAGTCCGGTATAATAAATCAGCTCGTTGACTGTTGATTACTCTTTGAAAGGAATTAGCAGAGAGTTCTCCAGCTTCGATAAGTAATTGCTGCGGGGGTTGGCCCTGGATGTAAATGTTACTGTTGCCCATGGCCATAGCGAAATCGTAGTTTCGCATGTCTTTCCAGACATCTAGTTGGCTGTTTTGTAGCAATGTTTGATAGACACTCTTTGGTACATTAATATTCGGAATTAAAAGCAGATTGGTGCCAATTTGGTAAGAGAAAGGGTGAGTCTGTTGATCATTTTTTTGCAAAAAAGGCTGAAGTGTAGGGGTGGTTTGTTCGTCCAATAGGAATTGGAAATTATTGGATAAAATGGGAAAAATCAATCTAAGACTATCGGCAACTAGTTGATTCTGGATAGGAGTAGCTGTCCATAGATTGGTCAATTGTCTTAATTCATTTTCTAATTCTGGCAGCGGCTTACCCGCTAATTGTTCAGCAATCTGTTGACCGGTCTGAAGACTTTTTTCAATATTGTATTTCACTAAGAAAAAGGAAGGGAAAGCGGAAAAAAAGATCAACCATACGGATAGCCAAGACAAAGACCGAATGGACGTATCTGCAAATAAATCGAATAGGGATAAATAGGATAATAAAATAAGTAAAAGTGGCAGGGGTCCTATTCCCAAATTTAGAAATGGATATAGGGGTAGGATCAATAATATGACGCCGCCCAGTAAGGGTAATCTCTGATTACTTGCCAGGCCCAATTGTATTACTGCCAGCATCATTCTATGGGTAAATAGATAAAGACCAAATAACAGGAAAAGGATAGTGGCAATAGTTGCTGCAGCTTCTAACTCAAATCGGAATAGGTTATTTAATGCAAAAGAAGTATTGGTTTCTAAAATAAGTGTTTTAATAAGCTGGGTGTAGGCTAAAAATACAGCAGCAATTATAAAGTAAGCACCTGCGGTAAAAATCAATCGCTGCGGTCTTTTTTTGATGGCCAGAATAATATTTCCAAAATTTCTGTGAAAAAAAATCATTAACCAAAACCCCAACATGCTGTCAAACAGCTTTATAATGGAATCAAAAGGTAGATAAGCGGAAGTTTGTACAACCACTTTGCTGAATAGTTCAGAGAATGCTACTCGTAATAATGGATGGGACAAAATAAATATTTGGCCAACAACCCAAAGCCCACCCCAAAGCGGGTGAAACTTTTGAGCGGCATAATTGCCGATTTTATTGTGCATGCCAATCCAACCAATGAGGGTCAACAAAAGTAGAAGTCCAGTTACCCAGACAGGTGTAATTGGAGTTAATTTCTCTGAGGTTGGTTGAATAAAACCTAATGGTTTTGCAAGTAGGTTGCCACCTATAGGGTAGTTAGATGGATTCAGCCCTATTTGTATGCCTTCGTATTCAGAGGTGAGATAATCTCCTTGAACCGGATATAATCTTTGAAGATTTATAGCACTCACTACAGTACTGGGAATGGAAGTACCCTTAAGAGATCTTTTTTTTAAAATCCAGGTTCCCGTTTTATTTTTGATAAATATTTCAGCCCCTTCCTCTATATTAATGAGGATTTCCTGCTCTGGAATCCAGGTGCTGGCACTCCATAGAACCAATTCTTTATCTCTAATAAAAAATAATTCGTAGGGCTTATTAGCAATACGCTGTAAAGCTGGAAAAAAAGCTAAGGATTCAGATGGACTAGAGAAACCTTTTGATACAATTTTTTCAATGACAGAGAGGTGGTTATTTAAAAAACTTTCTACCTCCTCATTCTGAAGGTGGTATTCTTTTTGAATTTGTTCGGCAACAGTGGAAAAATATCGGTGATCTTGTTGTCCTAAATATTGAATATAGAGGAGACTTCCTCCTAAAACCAATAGAACAAGATTAAGAATACCTCTTATTTTTTTCATATATGATAAATTAATGCAATATAACAAAGGTTGCCTTTTTTATACTAATTTTGAGGTGTTTGCCGTCGGTGGTACTATCGCGGTACTGTATTTTATGCAGTGACGAGGAAAGTCCGGACAACGCAGAGCACCACGCCATTTAACGAATGGGGCTGTTGAAAGACAGTACAGAAAGTGTCACAGAAAGCTATACCGCCGGATTAGTTTTCGGTAAGGGTGAAAATGTGCGGTAAGAGCGCACATCATCATTTGGTAACAAATGGTGAGGATAAACCTCGTGGGTTGAAATGCCATGTACATCCCAAATCCATTAAGGAGCCAGGTTGCTCGCTTGGTTGGCAACAGTTGGGAGGGGTAGGCAGATTGATCTTGTCAGTGATGACAAGGCTAGATAAATGATAGTAGCTACTTTCGAGTAGAACAGAATCCGGCTTATAAGCCGGCGGCAAACTTTTAAATGATTCTCCAAAATTGAGCTACTAAAAAAGTAACTACTAACCCTAATAAAATAGGGTATAGGGTAGCTATAGTCGTCCATTTTACACTGTTAGTTTCTTTGTAAATAGTGTAAATGGTAGTGCTACATGGGTTGTGTAGCAAACTAAACAACATCAAATTGATGGCAGTAAGTAAAGTCCAACCTCCTTCTTTTAAAATAGCTCCAGTAGCACTGGTAGAATCCAATTCAAAAAGAACACCTTGACCAACCCCTGCATCAATTCCGGTTACCAAAACAGTTAACATTAAAACGGTTGGAATGACAATCTCATTAGCTGGAATCGCTACGATATATGCCAATAAAATAACCCCATTTAATCCGATCAGGAAACCAAAATTGTCAAAAAATTGAATAAGGTGAAAGGCTATACTCATATCGTTTATTTCAATATTAGAGATTAACCAAATTACTGCCCCAGCAGGTGCAGCGAAAACTACTGCTCTCCACAAAACAATTAGAGTTCGGTCAATCAAAGAGGTATAGATGGTTTTCCAAAATCTTGGAGGCCGGTAAGGAGGAAGTTCTAAGTTAAAGGTGGAAACCTCCCCTTTGAGAACAGTTTTGGATAATAGCCAAGAGGAAGTAAACATAAAAAACATTCCTAGAACTGCAATTCCAATGACTGCTAATAATGCCGTCAAACTAGAAAAGAGAGGAGGGACTACTGCTCCAATGAATATGGTAGCGATTAAAATTTGGGTGGGCCATCTACCATTACATAGAGAAAAATTATTCGTAATAATGGCGATGAGTCTTTCTCTTGGACTGTCAATAATTCGAGTGGCCACCACCCCAGCAGCATTGCAACCAAAACCCATACTCATAGTCAATGCTTGTTTGCCATGTGCACCAGCCTTTTTAAATAAATGATCTAGGTTAAAAGCTACCCGAGGTAAGTATCCAAAGTCTTCCAATAAGGTGAATAAAGGGAAAAAGATTGCCATAGGGGGTAACATCACTGCGATTACCCACGCAACAGCTAAATACACTCCATCAATTAAAAATCCATCTAACCAAAATGGAAGCCCTATGACCTCTGAGCCTTGTTTGAGGATGGGATGAACGGTATCCAATAATAAGTGTCCCAACAAAGCTGAAGGGTAATTAGCCCCGATAATAGTTAACCATAGTGTCAAACCTAGAAGAATAAACATAATAGGAAATCCCCATATTTTACTGGTAACGATAGCATCGATTTTTTGATCCAATCTATTGGTTGTTTGACCACTTTTCAATCGAACTGCATCATTGACGATTTGAGCGGCGTCTGCATAAATCCCCTCCGTTAGGTGGTCGTGGAAATCATCCCCAATTTGCCACCTTAGTTCTTTAGATAATTGTATAATGTGATCTATATTCTTCTTACCCATGATGTATAGTTTTAGCTAAAAACACCAGTTTTAAGCGCCTGAATAATTTGTGGATCCCCTTCTAATAATCTGAATGCCAACCAACGGCTATTGGGAATCGCGGGAAACTCTTTCTTAATTTCTCTTGAGAGGCGTTCAACTGCTTTCTCGATATTTGGAGGTACCCTTTTTATTTTATGTGGTTGAACTTGAGTTTGCCCATTAGCCATATCACTGATGGCCTGCAGTAATTCAGGGATACCTCTTTTATATCGAGCACTAGTCGGTATAACGGGTATTCCTAAGTCTTTACTCAAAGTTCGAACATCAATTTCAATTTCATTTCTTTCAGCCTCATCCATGAGATTCAAACACAATATGGCATTTTGGGTAATTTCTAAAATTTGTAATACCAGATTTAAATTGCGTTCCAATCTATTGGCATCTACCACAATGACTGTAATGGTAGGTTGTCCAAATAAAATGAAATCACGGGCAATTTCTTCATCTTCAGAAGTGGATAATAAAGAGTAGGTGCCAGGTAAATCTACCAGCTTATATTTTTGACCTCTATAAGAAAAGGCACCTTCAGCCTTTGCTACCGTTTTCCCTGGCCAGTTTCCCGTGTGCTGCCTCAATCCAGTAAGTGCATTGAAAACCGTACTTTTACCAGTATTGGGATTGCCTGCTAACGCTATTACAAAATCCGCTTGATCCGCATCAACGCCCATTTTTTTTAATCCCTCTGAAGTATAGTGTGGACAAGTTTCACATGAAGTAGTTATCCCAGTTTTCATAATTAAATTTTTTCAATGAGTATTTTATCAGCTTGTTCTTTTCTCAAAGCAATGGAAGTTCCTTTAATGGCATAGGCATTTGGATCTCCTAATGGATTCAAGAGTTCAAGATCAACCAATGCGCCTTTGACAAATCCAAGATCAAGTAATCTTCTTCGACTTTCTCCTCGAATTTCTTTAGAAAAGCCAATGATTTTGCCTTGTTCATATTTTTTGAGGCTGGAGAGTCGAGCAATATCTTGTTGAGTATCTCCCTCGGAAGAGAGAAGGGTAATCGTTAAATTAGCTGCTACCACGGGGGCTAACCTAAATATTTCTCCTTCGGATTCGAAAACTACCCTAGTTGGGTTACTTTCAATGACTCTTATTAAGGATCCGATATGAATGTTTTCAGCTAAAATTTGTTTGTATATCACTTCTGGTTCATCTTCTATATGGGTAATATGGCCAATAGTGCCAATGGGAAGAAGGTGTAATTCAGTACCTAATATTTCCGCAATTCGGCCGCTTCGTGTAGGTATGGGGTCTCCATGTGGATCGAATTGAGGATGACCCAGCTGATCAGCTAAAAGATCCGCTTCTTCATGACTTAAATGATGCTCCATGGAGTCTGCCATTTCATGCCATTCCGTTTTATGAAAACCCGTCTTTTCAGCTAGGTATTTTTCATACAATCGATGGACTCTAACAATTCTCAAGGCATATTCTCTTCCTGATTCAGTTAATTTTATAGCGTTGAGGTCATTAGAAATCAAATGCTTAATTCCCATTATATTGAGCGCTTCCAGAAGTTTGTGGTTAGAATAATTCAATACTTGAATTAAAGTCTTCATATCGACTTTTTGACTGGAGGTTTCAAAATGATACAATTGTTTGAGGATATCCTCAATTATAATTTTTTCGTTGATTCGCGACTGTTTTTTCAATTGCCAAAACCAACCTTTATTGGGTTGAAAAAACCACCAAAGAACTCCGATTAAAATGATAAAAATAGATAATGCCCATAGGGGATTGTATTCCATCACGGTAATATTTGAATCAATAAATTTTGTGCAACTGTATTGGAAATAGTAAGCGATTTACCTTCAAATGAAATCATCAAAGATTGATCGAAAGGTTCAATAGACCCTACCGTAATTTGAATACCAATATGTAATCTATTCTTATTGAGGTATTTTAAGAAAACATCAGAAGAATCTTTTACTTGAACCAAAATGCCTCTAGTTCCTTTTGGAACCTCCAATATATTATAACTAACTACTTGGGTTAGATTGCCTTCACTATCGGGTATAGGATCTCCATGTGGATCATGAGTAGGGAAACCGAGAAATGCATCTAATTCCTGTATAAGTTTACTAGACTTTATATGCTCCAATTGTTCAGCGACTTCATGCACTTCATCCCATTTAAAATTGAGTTTTTCTACTAGGAACACTTCCCATAACCTGTGCTTTCTAACCACTGAGGTTGCTGTTTTCCTCCCTTGTTTGGTTAACGTTACACCTTGGTATTTTACGTAATGCGCTAGTTTTTTATCTGCTAATTTTTTGACCATATCCGTGACAGAAGAAGCCTTGGAATCTATTTTCTCAGCTATGGCATTAGTGCTAACCGCTTCTCTCCCTTCTTGCCCCAAATGAAAAATGGTCTTTAGATAATTCTCTTCAGTTAAGGTTACCATAATTCTTGTTTAATATAAATCTAAAATAATAAATTAAAATTACTAAAAAAAAGTTTAGACTAATCTAAAAATTTAATGAATCATAAAAAAGGGGATGACCATTTGGCACATCCCCTTTTTTATGATTAATGGTCTCGTTAAACGAGAAGCAAGACTATAGTTAAAACGGCTCCTGCAACGGCAAAATACATTCCCTTTTTGAAGGCTGGAGCACTGGGTTTGAACATAAAAAATGCAGAAACGGAAAAAAACATCAAAGAAACTCCAAAAAATATTGCCAACCAAAACAATGGGTTGGCCGCTGTCATCTTATGGAGTTTGTTCATTTTTTCGAAAAACATAGGGTGGCGGTGCTGAATGAAATTTGCTTCCCCCGTAATTTGATCGTAGTACCCTCCATTGAAAAGGATTTTATTTTCTTCGGTTTTTTCTATAGTGATTCTCATTCCCAATGCTGGACCTAATTCTTCTTCAGTTAGTCCAGTTTCAATAATTTTTTCAACCGGGTAATCATATTTTAAAAAATCTGTATTTCTGAAAGTCAGAACAATACCGCTAAGGGCGTAAATAAACATAATACCAGCTAAAAAATAACCTAGGTATCTGTGAAATTCTCTAAAGGTATCTTGTGATTTTTTTTTCATTAAAGTTGGCTTTTTTGAATTAGAACTCTGAGGCCCCAAAATCAAATAATAAGGTGAATCGCAAGGTGTTGTCCAAAGGATTTCTTTGATTGGTAGTGGGGATCAAATAGGAAAAATTGAGCCCAAAAACATTATATTTCAATCCCATTCCAACAGTAAAGAATTTTCGATTTCCCTTCTGAAGATTTTCGTGAAAATATCCAGCCCTGATGGCAAACTGCTTATCGTACCAATATTCCATACCAATAGAATAGTATAGTTCCCGTAGCTCTTCACTAAAACCTTCAGGAGCATCTCCAAATGATCTGAATATCCCTTGAATAGGGGAGTAGTTTTTATAATCGGGAATTCCATCGCCATCTGTATCGCAATCTGGTCCTTGACATGGTGTGGGAACCATTAATTTATTGACATCCAATGCAAAGGTTAGTCGGTTGTAGGGGTTAGGGTCCAAATCCCAAGCCAATCCTAATCCTAGGTTAGTGGGTAAAAAGTCTTTAACGGTACTTCTGGTATAAGTTATTTTGGAACCTATATTAGTCATAGCCAAACCAATGGTTAAATTGGAGGTAGAATTAGATAGCTCAATGGGAGTTTTGTAGGTAAATGCAATATCAGCTGCCCCGGCGATTCCTACTTCAATGGTCTCTCCACCTGGTAAGTTTTGCCCCGCTGCTAGGTTGGAATATATAAATTTACCAGTAACAGAGGCTGAAAAATTGTCTGCTAACTTTCTGGAATAGGCAAGAGCAATTTCAAATTCATTGGGCCTTCCTTCTCTGAGTGGTTCCCCATTAACATCGGTAAATTGGATACTTCCAAGAGAGAAATACCTCAGCCCATAACCAATGGTTTGAAATTCATCTAATTTATTGTAACCGGTTAAGTAGGCTAGATATACATCGTTTAATCCCAGTGCTCGCAACCAAGGTGTATAGGTGGTGGCAACTGACATATCGGTTTCGGCAAACACTAATTTGGAAGCGTTAAAGTGCATGGCATTAGGATCAGCTGAAGTGGCAATACCCGCATCTCCCATAGCTCCAGCTCTTGCATCTGAAACAATTCTTAAAAAAGGAACTGCTGTTACTATGGTATTGGTGCAAGGTGTCCCATCCAAATTGACTAATCTTCCACTTTGATCGAAGGTACATTGAGCTTGTATGTGGCTACCGAAACCTATAATGGTCAGCAACGTAAATAAAAGCTCTCTTTGTAGTTTTTTCATCATACTCTTGTTCATGATATTAAGGCTAAACGAACTTAACCGGTTTTTATTGGATTTCTATTTATTATTTAAGTAAAACTAATTTTTTGAGGGGACTTTCCCCTAAAATTATTTGGCCATCAGGGGTATTTTTTGAAATTCGAACCGAATATAAGTAAATGCCTTTCCCTAAGGAAACCCCATTTTCAGCTCTTCCATCCCATTGAATACAAGACTCTCTTCCCCCATTTTCAATGGTATACAAACCTCGTTCCAATTTTTTTACTAGCTGACCATTCATTGCATAAATATGGATATCCACTTCAACAGGACTCTCCTGTGAATTTAGGTCAAAAGTAAAGCAGGTCTCATCGATAAATGGATTGGGGTAATTGGAAAGTTGATCAATGAGGACACTTTCATTTTGGATAACTATAAAGGAGGTATTTCCTACTCCCAAATTATTAGCCACATCCCAAGCTTTTACCTCTACAGTATGTAATCCATCCTCCAAATCGCTTAGTGGAAACCTTATCCAACCACTTGTATAATCATCCAGATCTGCTTCATAAAAATCATTCAACAAAATACTTTTTCGGTCATTTTCATCTAATATGGCCTCCAAATCATGACCTATACTGTTGCCAGCAACATTTATGCCATTTTCATCAGTCAGATGTACCAGTAACAAAGGGTTTGGACCAGTTTTATCCCCTGATTTAAAATTAGTCGTATTCAAGTAAACAGACACCTCAGGACCTATATTATCGCTTAATCCTTCTAGGTTAGCCGATCCGATGGCTAAAGCATTGTAATATCCACTGGCATCTACAACACCTTCAGAAGCCTGAGCATAATAACTGATTTTACCAGGTCCCACCTCATAATTGATGTCTTTAGGCATAACAAAAGTGACTGAAAACTCTCCATTTTCTACAGATGCTCTCCCTTTAAATAATCGGTTGTTTTGTATAGAGTATTCAAAAGGGTAGGAGGTGTCATCCTGCCCTAGGGTAGTAAGTTGGACAGGTTTGTCAAAAACCAAAGGAAATAATTCTCCGTTAAAATCTCCCATAATTTCTCCATTTTCATCCCCGACATATCCAGTCAAGGTAATTTTTTGGAGGGCTTTTAGTGTGTCGGGTTGAGTGGGATCGGGGATATGCTCATTAATGGTTTCGGTAAAGACCTGTAATTCTGGAATCGCCAGTTTTTGAGCTGGATCTCCGATTAAAGCAAATTTTCTGCTGTTTAAAGTAATACTGGAGGAAACAAAACTATTTTTTGCGATTTTCATCGCCTCTCCTATAGATCTGACCCTACCTTGATTCCGCTCAAAAAGAGATTGCATCGCTTTTTCAGTTAAATCAGCATTTTGTTGGGCGTAAACTGCTCTCACGGTGGTAAGCAGTCCAATAGCTCCGCCCACTGGATTCAAAAGGGCTACTTCCCCTGCACTTTTTATAGAGGGTTCGTCATAAGCGGTAAAGGAACAGGTAGCTGTAACTATTAATGGTAATCTATTGAGGTTGTTCCATGACAATAAATCATTGATTTCGAGTATGCGTTCTTGAGCCAAACCATTAATTCCTCCATGACCCAAATAGGTAAGGGTTAGCATACCCTGAAAAATCGATTGCTCAATGGCAGTTGTAACTTCTGGATACCTTTGCTCTCCTGGGGTAGAAATTTGCTCGAAAGCGTCCAGGTAGATTTTCTCTATATTTAGTTGAGGAAACTGATCACCAATCTGATCCGCAATTTGATCTGCATCTCTGGTATGCAGCATATTGTCTTCATCGTCGGCGACAAATAATAGTCGATTCCTCCAATTGCCCAAATGTGAAGGCTGGGTATCATAATTGATTAGTTTGTCCACCACCGCCATTGCTTCCGACAGGTTAGCAACGGGTAATCTGCCTACTGCTACATCCAATTCGCCCATTAAAGGATCGTCGTCCTCGGAAAAAAGGATGCCATAAAAGTCATCACTAGGAAAAGCGTTAATTGGATTAAGCGATTCAGTTTCGTAAACTGGAATGAGATTATTTCCCAACTCATACCTATTGCGGTGATCAAATGATCCATCGCCCAACAAAAGAACGTATTTCAAATCATCGGACCTGGATTTTACCATTCTTATAAAAGATCTAATTGCCGACGGATCGGGTCTGCCTCCACCAAATTCGTTGAAAATTCGGGTGACCTCAATGATTTCAGTCACATAGCCATCGTGATTGCTGCGGTGTTGAGCTAATTTTTCAGCAGCCTCCCGGAGTAGTTGAGGATAAATGATTAACAACTCCGCATCTTGGATGCCATGTAGGTTTTGGGGTTCAATAGCACCTATCGGTAAAGGGGAAGGAAAAGAACCTTGCGGTTCGAAGGTCAAGAAGGAGGTGTAAGTCCCTGGGTAGGGTACCGTAACCTTTCCAGTATTCCCAACAATTTCACCCTGAATTTCATGAACTTTACCCATGGAATCTATGGCCCATACTTTTGCCGAAGGCGTAAAATTGTCTATTTCAAAGGTGGCATAAGCTGAATGGATGGCTGAGAGGTTTCTAAAATGGGTGCCACCATCCCTAATTTGTAAGTGTTTTCGGACTTGTAGGTGCAGGAAATCTAACCAGCCTTCACTACCTTCTCCAGTTGGAGGGTAATTAATAGTAAAAGACAATGGTGCATTAGGTTGAAGAGATATTGGGGTTTGCAGGGTCGTTCGATGAGCAAAAGCCACCTCGGTGTCCCGATTTCCAGTGAGAGCAGTTACTCTGTTAGCTAACGGACTTTTCAAGGTTTGGTTTTGGTAAGAAACTTCAAAAGAAGAATTTTGGCCAGCTCTTAGGGCCATAGTAACTCGTAAAATCGCCTCTTCTTGGAAATCAATTCCCTGCTGGTCAAAAAGGTCGGGTAATTCAACTGTTCGAGCTACTTTTAACCACTGATTATACCAAAATTGCCCCGATCCTTGTTTGAGGCGTGTCCACTCATGAAGTAAGTTTCGCTTGTCCTCATGGTACACCATCAACTCGTCATAATAAGAAAAGGTATCCCCAGTGATATCTATAGAAGGTAGGATTTCAATAGGGGTACTCGAACCTATATTGAGGCGGAGATAGACATAGTTATAATCAGAATAAATATTTTTTTCATGCAACAGCAGGTTAGGTTGATTGGGTTCGATATAGATTCTATCTGGTCCTTCTAAGTAAACTAAAAGGTAATCGCCTTCATCCATGGAACCGTCTTCCATTCCAATAGGTAAGTAGTTTTTTTGAACGAGGTCGTCTGGATGTGTATTTATAAAATCAGGAGAAAGAATCCCGCCTGGGTTGGAGAAAATTTCGATTTTACCATTGGATAAATCTGCGGGGGCAATGTTCATTTCGTTTACCAAAAAATTATAGCTTATTTTGTAAATGCCATCTTTGGGAATTGCCATCTGGTAAATTTTGCCTTGGCTAAGGGATGAAACTGGAAGGAAGCCACCTTGGCTAAAGCTGAGAAAAGGTAGGAGAATGAGGCTAATTATGGATAAAAAAACGACCTTCATATTGTGTTGGTTATAACCAAAAGCATTTAGGTAAACCGGTGAAAAAAATAATTATTGTTCAGTTGGTGTTTTTGTTGGGTGGTGTCGGAAAAATTCTTGCACAAGATGCAGTTTTTTCGCAATTTACCACAGCCCCGGTTCACCTGAATCCGGCATTCACTGGTTTGTCCCCTTCCACAAAAATAAGTTTTATTTATCGATACAGTTTGCCACTCTGGCCTAACGCCTTTGTAACTTCTGGCGTTAGCGTAGAAAAAGCTTTTCGGGATTTTAATAGTGGATTGGGTTGGACCATTACAAAAGACGAATCAGGTGATGGAATTTTTTCTGATACTAGAAGTAGGTTATCTTATAGCTATGAGGTCCTAGTCAATACTGATTCTCGTTTTAGATTGGGAATAGATGTCGGGTTGATTAATCATAGAATCAATTGGAGTCGATTAATTTTTGAAGATCAAATCGATCCATTAAATGGTCCGTCTGGCTCTGGAAGTATTGAAGATCTACCCCAGTGGAATAATAAAACAGCATTGGATGTAGGTGCTGGTCTTTTATTTGCTCATCCTTTATGGTATGCGGGACTTTCAATCAGGCATCTAAATAGACCTGAATTGACTTTCTTGCATCAAAACCAAGGGACCAGATCCAATATAACTTCAGGTTGGCCCACTAGAATTACTTTCAATGTGGGAACAGAAATTCCTTTTACCTTATACAATATTGGTTCCAGACCGGCGTTTATATCACCAAATCTGATGATGATCAGACAAGGTCCATTCCAGCAGGTAACTGGAGGGGCATATATAGGAATGAGTTCGGTGTTCGGTGGGTTATGGTACAAAACGGCTGTGCGCAATACTGATGCAGTAGTAGGTATGGTAGGATACAAACATGGAATTTTCAAGTTTGCCTACAGTTTTGATTGGTTGGTTTCTGATTTGTCTAATAGTCGTAATGGGGGGTCACATGAATTTTCGGTGATTTTAAACTTTTCGGAAAGTTCTTCCTTTAAAAATAGAAGTTCTGCATTGGACATCAATAACTGCTTAAAACTGTATAGTTTTTAAATATATTTGCAAACCAATTAACTAAACATAAAGAATGAAAAATATTTTCAATTTTGTCCTGGTGATTGCTGTGGTTTTCGCAGTTGCAGCATGTGGCAGCAACAAAGAAGCTTCTTCTTCCACTGGTTGGAAATACAATGACGAAAAGTGGGGTGGTTTTGAAAAAATTGAGGACAATGGCCAAATTACTGGTCCTAACCTGGTTTTGATTGAAGGAGGTACTTTTACCATGGGGGTAACTACTCAAGATGTGACTTTCGATTGGAATAATATTCCTAGAAGGGTGACCGTATCTTCATTTTATATGGATGAAACGGAGGTTTCTAATTTGGATTACCGAGAATATTTATACTGGGTAGAAAGGGTATGGGGAGAATCTTATCCGGAAGTTTACAATAATGCCTATCCCGATGTTAATGTTTGGAGAGAAGAATTGTCATATAATGAACCATTAGTGGAAAGTTATTTTACTCACCCTTCTTACGATGAATATCCAGTTGTAGGGGTTTCTTGGGTACAAGCTAATGAGTATGCCAAGTGGAGAACGGATCGGGTAAATGAGATGTTGTTGATCCAGAAGGGGATACTCAATCCCAATATGGAACAAAAAGATGAGGATAATTTTAACACAGAATCCTACTTAGCAGGGCAATATCAAGGTGACGTTCGTAAAAATTTGAAAGATTTAGGTACAGGTGGAGAGCGGCCAGTTCGTTTTTCAGATGGGATATTACTACCTGATTACAGACTTCCAACAGAGGCTGAGTGGGAATACGCTGCTTTGGCTTTGAAGGGTAATCAAGTCAACGAGAAAGATGAATTGATTAGCGATAGGAGGTTTTACCCTTGGGACGGTTATACGGTGAGATACCAGAAAAGAGATAAAAATCAAGGTATGTTGTTGGCCAACTTTAAAAGGTCTGGAGGGGATTATATGGGAATGGCTGGTAGATTAAACGACAATGCTGCTACCACTGCTCCAGTTCGATCATTTTTACCCAATGATTTTGGGTTGTACAATATGGCCGGAAATGTCAACGAATGGGTGTTAGATTTATATAGACCTTTGACCACATCAACCATCAGAGATTCGGAAACTCAAGATTTAAATCCATTTAGAGGGAATAGATTTTCCAAGTTGGAAGTAGATGAGGATGGTAATCCAGTTGAAAAAGATAGTTTGGGTAGGTTGAGATACACTTATATAGAAGATGATGAGATTGGACAGAGAGAAAATTATAGATCAGGCAGTGTATTTGATTATCTTGACGGAGATGAAGAATCTAGAGTTCAATATGAATATGGTAAGCACACTTTGGTGAGTAACAAATCTAGAGTGTATAAAGGAGGTTCTTGGGCGGACAGGGCATATTGGTTATCCCCAGGAGCCAGAAGATACAAAGACGAGGATGCTGCAGATCGAACTATCGGATTCAGGTGTGCTATGATTCGAACCGGAGCCCCGGCGGGCAATGATGGTGATGGAGGAAATCAATTTAAATCCACCTCCAAAAGAAGTTCAAGAAGGTATTAATTGGTGATGCTTCCGCAAAATTTATATCCCCTTTTTTTAAAAAGTAGAGCAGTCACCATTGACTCTCGAAAAGTTAAAAAAGGGGATATTTTTTTTGCCTTAAAAGGAGAGCGGACTGATGGCAACCAATTTGCAATACAAGCTATACAAAATGGCGCGATTGCTGCTGTAGTAGATGATCCCCAATTAAAAGAAACCCCGGGGTGTATATATGTGGAAGATACCCTGGTCAGCCTCCAAAGCTTAGCTACCTATCATCGCTCTCAAATGACTATTCCAGTGATTGGTTTAACAGGCTCCAATGGCAAAACCACTACTAAAAAATTAATACACCACTTATTATCTGCCAAATATCAAGCTTATTGTACCCCTGGTAATTATAATAACCATATAGGAGTGCCTCTATCGGTCTTGAGTATCCCAGAACAAGCAGAAATTGCTGTAATTGAGATGGGTGCCAACCATCAAAAAGAAATTGCATTTTTATCTGAGATTTGTCAGCCTACACATGGCTTAATAACCAATATTGGTAAAGCTCATTTAGAGGGATTTGGTGGAATTGAAGGGGTGAAAATAGGAAAGGGGGAGTTATATGATTATTTAGCTGTTCACAATGGAGTTGTTTTCTATAATGAAGAAGAGCCATTTTTGCCTGAGATGGCTCAGAAAATTCCAAATCGAGTAGCTTATTCAAGCAAAGGGTTTTTAACTCAATCGAATGATGACGTTCGATTTAAAAGCCTTCAGTTCGAACCTTCTATTTCATTTGATCTTTATTATTCGGGTGTTGTTCATCAGCGACAACTCATCGAAGTGTCTTTATTTGGACCCTATAACTTTGCAAATATTATCTCTGCTATAACGGTTGCCTCCTATTTTGATGTTAATTTGGAGGCTATTGGAGTAGCACTTAGAAATTTTCAACCAGAATCTAATAGGAGTGAACAAGTGTTTTGGAGGGACAATACGGTTCTCATGGATGCTTATAATGCCAATCCTAATAGTATGAAATCAGCTATCGAATCTTTTGCTAAAATGAAAAGTAGGCAAAAGCAAATGATGATAATAGGTGAAATGTATGAGTTAGGTGAATATTCCGAAATGGAGCATCGAGAAATAGTAAAAATATGTATGGCATATACTGAAATCGAAGTGATTTTGGTAGGTAAAGCGTATAAGGATTTTGCTGATGAATATGGACTTAATTGGTTTCCCAATGCCGCTGCATTGCGTTTGGAGTGGGAGGCACAACCTCCAAGTAATTGCTTTATGCTATTAAAGGGTTCTAGAGGAGTTGCTTTAGAAAATGTACTTTTTTAATCAAACCTTCGCAAAGCGTTAACCAACCGTTCAGGTAATTCATTCCTACAAGACATTTGATAATCCTCATAACTGCAGGGAATGAGTCGATGTCGATATAATTGTTTTTTTGTTTTTATAGGTACTTGTAACCACCAGCGACCGCTTTTTCCACTCTTCCAGAAAGTTAGTTGATAGTCTAGTTGTTTCATTTCTACAATGTATTCAATTAAACCCTCTGTGGAAACAGGGAAATCTTGGAATCTTGAGCTATAACCTTCTAGGAAGTACCAAATCATCTGTGCTATGGTTTGAGCCGATATACCAGCATGATCTTTGCTCAGGTCAAATCCGTAAATACCAAATGACTTCATTTTATCACTTAAACCTGCATATCGAGTAATTTGACAAGCCTCTTCGGTAAAAAAACCACTAGGACTGATTTCCACCATGCCCGGAGCTTCAAGGTATTTTAGGGCAGTCATATTAAAGGCCATAATATCAGCATCTCGAATTAATGGCTCTACATCCGAAAGGTTGCCTTTAGCTAATCCCAATCTTAAAAAATCAAAATAATGATCTTCGAGAAATTCCAGAATATGGGGATCTATGTACTGATTTTGAAATCCCAGGCAAGTCAGATGGAATAATCTGGAGTTTTTGTTAAAAAGAGCTTCATTCAAGTAAAGTTCGTTGGCAGTAGAAAGGTCCCCTGACGGGTCTAATCGAATTTTATCGTCGACTAACGCCAAACTCACTGCTTGTTGTTTGCCTTGAAAAGCTTTGTATTGCGCTAGTTGGAATTTGGAATCTCCACAAATAATAATTGGAAGGATGTTAACTTCTTGTAATTCTTTCAAAACCGGAATAAAGAAAGGAATTTCTTCTTTTCTCAAATCCCCGAGGTCTACTATAGTGGTCGGATTAAAGGGGAACCTCATGGCGTACAATTGATTCCTTATTTCTTCCATATTACTTTTACCTACTCCGATAATAGCAATTTTCACCCCATTTAAATCTGGAATTCTTCCCTTATTAACCACTATATTATTGCCCATTTGGTAGGGAGCATAATGATTTTCATTTTTTACCGGTTGAAACCAAATATCCAGCATGTCTTTATCAGTTGAAGACCAAAGATAAGTAGTCTTAGGTGTTTAGAATAGAATAATTATTTTAGCAAGTAAAAACTATGTTTCGAAACATTAGCGTGGTACTTTTTGCAGTGATTTTATCTTTTCAAATATCCTTTGGTCAATCTAGGAAGAGAGACCAAAAACCTTCAACGCCTGCCACTTTACCAGATGGGTGGGAAACGGGAGTGGGATTGAGTTATGCTTGGATAGGTAAAGACGGGACGGTGGAACCCAACAGTGGCTATGGGGTAGGGATTCATTGGAGAAAGGCTCTAGATTATTTATTTTCTATAAGGCTTGAAATCAATGGAGCCTTACCTACAGGGACGGATATTCAATCCAATATTCCATTTGAAACCCAGTGGATAGATGGACAGGTTCTAGGGGTAGTTACCTTAAATAACCTCAGGTGGAATGCCCCTAATGTTGAGAAAAAGACTAATATCTATGCACTAGTTGGTGGTGGTGGCAACTGGTTTACCACTGATCAACCGACGGTAGAGGGAGTTATAAATGGTCATGTAACTGGTGGATTGGGTTTTGCTCTTCGGGTAAATGAAAAAATCAATATAGGTGTGGAGCATCAAGTTAGCGGAGTTTTGGGAGAACGCCATTCACTGCTTAACGGGGGAGGCAAGGGAGATTATTTGCATCGGACAGGGGTAAGGGTTAATTTTAATATAGGGGTAAAAAAGAAGGCGGAACCATTATATTGGCAAAACCCTATGAAAGTGGTGCTGAATGACCTTCAAGAATTGAAAGATCGCCCTGTGGTTAGTTTGCAAGACACTGACAAAGACGGCGTACCTGATGCTCTAGATTTGGAACCCAATACTTCCAGAGATGCTATAGTGGATACCAAAGGAAGAACTTTGGATAGTGATAAGGATGGCGTACCTGATCATTTAGACTTACAGCCCTTTTATACGCCTAGACAGGGCGAATATGTGAACGCTGAAGGAGTAGTTGAGGAGTTAAATGGGCCCCTTTCCGAAGAGAGAGTCAAAGCACTGATTGCAGAAGCTATCGAGCAAAGAATGGCTCAAGGGTCCTCAGCAAATGCTGAATGGTTTCTGCCAATGATTCATTTTGATATAGAGAGTACAACAATAAAATATACAGATTACGGTACCTTGGCCAATATTGGAAGATTACTAGAAAGTAGTCCAGATGTCCAATTGGTTGTGATTGGTCATGCCGATCAAACTGGAGATGCTAGAATTAATAACAGTCTGTCATACGCTAGGGCTGCCTCGGTGATTCGACATTTGGTCAATGAATATAGCTTAACTCGTGACCGATTTATTCTACAATGGAAGGGAAAGGATCAGGCTTTAGTTCCATCCGATAACAATTTGATGAACCGAAGAGTAGAATTTAGAATTGCTGGACCTGAGGATAAAGAAATGAATCCTCCAAGGGATTAATTTGAAACTAAGGAGCTATCGATTTGTTATTGATGGCATATAATTTTAATTCATGAATGATTCAAGGAAACAGGCTGAAGCGGTTATTCCTACAGAATACGGAAATTTCAATATGATTGCTTTTTCGGAAAACGAAAGCGATTGGATGCCTCATTTGGCATTGGTTCATGAAAAAACAAACCTCGATCAACCTGTTCTAGTTAGAATTCACAGTGAATGCATTACTGGCGATTTATTTGGTTCCCATCGTTGTGATTGTGGGGAGCAATTGGAAAAAGCATTACAATTAACATCGGAAAATGGCGGAATTGTCATTTATTTGAGACAGGAGGGTAGAGGAATCGGAATAATTAACAAACTTAAGGCATATAACCTTCAAGATGAAGGTTATGATACCATAGATGCTAATGTGCATCTAGGACTTGATATAGATGCCAGAGATTATAAAGAAGCCTTTAGAATGTTACAGACTCTTAAGGTAAGAAGGATAATACTTTTGACTAATAATCCGGACAAAATTGAGGTATTTGAAAACAGTTCTATAGAATTGGTGAGTAGGAAACCCCTGGAAATTCCTTCAAAAAAGGAAAATGAAGCCTATCTCCATACTAAGAAAAAATTAATGGGGCACTTTTTGAATGATTAGTCCTGAAAAAGAGTTTCGACAAATTGGATTTTGTCAAATAATTGAATTTGGTCAATCCCTTCGCCCACACCTATGTATCGAATAGGAATTTTAAATTGATCCGATATGCCAATGGCCACTCCACCTTTAGCAGTGCCATCTAGTTTGGTAAGTGCCAAACAAGTTACTTCTGTGGCATCGGTGAAGTGTCTAGCTTGTTCTACGGCATTTTGACCAGTAGTAGCATCTAAGACTAACAGCACATCTTGAGGAGCCCCATCCATCCTTTTTCCAACTGAACGTTTTATTTTAGATAACTCTTGCATAAGGTGACCTTTAGTATGTAGGCGCCCAGCCGTATCTATGATGGCTACGTCACAATTGTTTTTTATTGCATAATCTACTGTTTCGAAGGCCACTGCAGCTGGATCTGTATTCATCCCTTTAGCATAAAAATCACATCCTACCCGTTCCGACCATATTTTAAGTTGATCAACAGCAGCTGCTCGAAAGGTATCCCCTGCTCCGAGTACTACTTTTTTCCCCGCTTGTTTAAATCGATTAGCTAGTTTACCTATAGTGGTTGTTTTACCAACGCCATTCACCCCAACTACCAATAATACATATAACTCTCCTTCTTTAGCATAGTCAAAACCGCTATCGGCAGTATCCTTATGATCCGCTAATAAAGCAATTATTTCTTCTTTTAGGATTTGGTTCAATTCCTCCGTGTTCATATACTTATCCTTAGCTACTCTGTCCTCAATACGTTCAATTATTTTGACAGTAGTATCTAATCCGACATCAGAAGTCATTAGAACATTTTCTAAGTCGTCTAAAACCGAATCATCAACTGAGGATTTCCCAGCAATGGTTCTGGATAATTGTTCTAGAAACCCTTTTTTGGTTTTCTGTAAACCTTGGTTGAGGTCCTTTGAATCCTCTGGCTTTTTGAAAATATTTTTTAGGAAAGACATGATAAGTTGAATTGGGGAAAGGGGTAAAAAAAAGGGCTTTTCACAGTGAAAAGCCCCGTAGGTGTTTCTTATTTTGCGTCGAAAAACTCTTTCACCTTTTCCTTGTGCACCATCATTTCTTTATATGAGTAAGTGCCTGTAATAGGATCTTTTACACTTTTAACCACTTTTACATGGTCTCTACCCGATCCGGCATTCTGCGCTCTTTGGGCAACCCTTGCGTTTTTTGATACTTTCTTAGCCATTTCGTGTTAATTTAAATTATTTGATTTCCCTGTGTAGGGTTTTCTTCTTTAAAATTGGATTGTATTTCAATAACTCCAATCTATCAGGTGTATTTTTTCTATTTTTTTGGGTAACGTACCTAGAAGTTCCAGGCATTCCAGTTGCCTTGTGTTCTGTACATTCCAAAATAATCTGTTGTCTGTTGCCTTTACTTTTCTTTGCCATAATAATTATACGTTGACACCGGTTCTTACACCTTTTTTATTCAATTTTTGTAGATAAGCATAGATTCCTAATTTGTTGATGGTTCTCAAAGCATGAGAAGAGACCTTCAACGTCACCCATTCCTTAGTCTCTGGAATAAAGAAACGCTTAGTATGTAAATTAGGTAAAAATCTTCGCTTGGTTTTTCTGTTAGAGTGCGAAACAGAATTACCTGTAATGGGCCTTTTTCCTGTTAATTGACAAATACGTGACATTTTCTATTTTTTTTCAATAATTCAATTGATTCCAAGTGACTCCGCCAGGACTCGAACCTGGAACCTTCTGATCCGTAGTCAGATGCTCTATCCAATTAAGCCACGGAGCCTAATGTTTGCAGTTTTTATCCATTGCGGATGCAAAGATAATAGTTTTATATTCTCTGCAAAGAAATTCTGTGGCTTTATTGAACTAAAAAGGGTTGAACCACTCTTTGCCCTTCTTTCTCTATAGAAACAAGATAATAACCCTGCGGCAAGGCGGAAAGTTCCAAAGTAAGAACAGTAGATTGAAAATTTAATAATACATAATCTTGCTCCTGTAGTTGGACTCCCAAGAGATTGAAAATATGAACCTTATAGTTTCCTGATTCGGCAACTTGTATTTCTATATTTAAATCTCTTTGAGTAGGGTTGGGCCATACCTTCGTTAGTGCTAGTGGTTTTTCTTCAGTGGTGCAATAAGAAGCCAACTGCACGGCAGATTGATAGGCGTTTAACATCCCCCCTGTAGCTGTATATTCTTCTAGGGAAGTCATGGGAGTTACTCCATTTATAATGGCTTCTCTCACCAAAAGTGCGGTTTCTGAAGGGCTGGAAATCAACTTATTTTCAATTTCCAAACAAGGGAGAGCGTACATAAGGGCAATGGTACCGGCAAGGTGGGGGGCAGCTGCTGAAGTTCCACTAAATATACCGTATTCCCCTCTTGGTTTGGTAGAATAGGAATCTTCTCCTGGACTCCCTAGATCTACCGATACCATCCCGTAAGCTGAATTGCTGACTTTTTCACCCGATTGATCCATGTTAAGTGTAGTAATGATATAGTCACTAGGGCAAGTTGTCGGCATATCTCCGAAAGTTTCAACATCATTACCATTATTAGCAGTTGCGCAGGCAGTCAATACCCCCTGAGCACCTAGTAGGTCGTACTGGGCAGCCCAAACGGGAACTTCTTCGCAGAATACACCATTAATACCGAAAGAAGCATTAGTCACTACAATAAGCGCTCCTTCCTCCCCTTGTGTTTGATTGTACAAAGTTCGTTGGTAAAGCACATACTCATAAGCTTCAATTATATCAGCACCACTTTGGATGCTTAACAGCATCAATTCACAGGCCCAATTAATTCCACTGACTCCAATCCCATTATTACCTGCTGCACCAATAATTCCTGCCACACTGGTGCCATGAGATCCTTTATTTTCTATTGAACTATTAGTAATAAAATTCCAACCATTAATATCATCAATGTATCCATTTTCATCATTATCTAACCCATCCCCAGGTGTCTCACCTTTATTAATCCAAAGATTGGGAATAAGATCGGGGTGACTGGCGTCAAAACCAAAATCTATCACTGCAATAACCAGTGGTTTGCCATTAGCAGTTTGCCCTCCTTTAGAAGTATTCCAAATCGCTTCTACTTCAATGGCGGTCAATCCCCATTGCTCACTGTAATAGGTGTCGTTAGGAGTAGCTCGTGGAGTGACCAATCTGTTGTGTTCTGCAGCTTGAACTCCGGGAAATTTTTTAATGGCTTCGAGAATCCTAAACGAGGAATTTTTTGCCGAAGGCGAATACTGATACAAATAAATAGGTCTATTTTGAGATAAAGGTCGAATCATTTTGAGATTCAATTCCCGTAAAAAGGAATCCGCGCCAAAAGGATTAGATTTTTCAAATCTCTCCCAGGAAATAATGATTTCTCCTTGAATTATTCCAGAAGCAGATGTATGCCCCAACAGCAAACAGTTTGGTGTGAGTAATAATATGGAAACCAATAAAAACCAGCCCGTCCTCATAATTTTTAGTTTTTTACCTCACTTTTCTCCAGTGAAAAGTACAAACAAAATAACTTTAGCAAGGTTAAAACGTTATTTTAAATATTTTTGCATTTATTCTAGGATGAAATTTTAAAAAAGTGCTTATGAGAATTTTTTTACTCCTCTTTGTATTTGCGATTTTGGCTTCCTGTGGTGGACAGGGTAATGATAATTCCACTTCGAATAAGCAAACTGGAGGGCTATCTATAACAGCGGAAATTCAGAATATGAAGCCTGGATTTACTTATGTCATTGGATATTACGGAGATCAGCGGTTTAAGGTAGATTCAGCCATGGTAGAAAATGGTAGAATGGTTTTGGAAAGAGATAATGCTTTTCCTAGTGGCCTTTATCTCCTGGTTTTTCCAGATCAACAAATAGTTCAAATTTTATTGGATTCAGATCAATCAATGACAATAAGGGGTAATGCTGGAAATTTAACCGCTACGCTTTCTATTGAGGGGCAAGAAGATACCCAAATCATGTACTCCACCATGCAGGAAGAAGCGAATTTCAATCAACAATTATCGGACATTAGTCAAAAATTAAAAGGTGCCACAGCGGATACACCTGAATACGAAGCACTTTTGGAGGAGCGTAAAACAGCGACACTAGCAAGACAAGAATTTCTGGAATCTGTATTCCAGAAATATCCTACTTCTTTCTTCACCGCCTTCAAACGGTCCGGGCAAAATCCAGATCCTACAGAAGTGATTACCGATCAAGGAACGGTGGATTTAACCTTGTATCGCAAATACTTTTGGGAAAATGTTGACTTCACAGATCCAAGGCTACTGAGAACTCCTGTGATTGCCAATAAGTTGAAGAGACAGATTAAGGATTTTACGATTCAAAGGGCTGATTCAATTATCAGTACTGCTAAGTATTTGATGGATTTGGCGGAGCAAAACAATGAATATTTCCAGTTTTTTGCCAATTGGATTGCCTTGGAATATCCTCCTGGAGAATCCTCTTTGATGGATGCCGAAGCAGTGAATGTGTTTATGGTTCAAAATTATTTTACCGAAGAAAAAGCTTTCTGGAGTACTCCGGAGCAAATTCAAGCCCTTCAGCAAAGAGCCTACACTATGGCTCAAAGTTTGGTGGGTCAAACGGCACAAGACGTAGTTAGTAACGGCCCGAATGGAGAGACGATTTCTTTGATGAAAGATGTTACCTCTGATTATGTAATCGTTTACATGTTTAACCCCGATTGTGATCATTGTAGGGAAGAAACACCCAAATTGGTAGACCTGATGAAGCGAACTTCCAAGCAAAAAATGCAGGTTTTCGCGATAGCGGTGGATACCGAAGACCAAAAGTGGAAAAAGTTTATCCAAGATTATGGAATTGGTGACTTTGTTAATGTTTTCGATCCAACCAATCGTTCAATTTATGCCAAGTATTATGTGGATATCACTCCAGAGATCTATATTTTAGATAAATCTAGAACCATTATTGCTAAAAATCTTAAAGTCTTTCAAATCGAAGACGCCATAAAGCGCTATGAACAATCTCTTATCGGTAGCTTGAGAGACCTCTAAGCCTCCTTAGGGAAAAATATCATTGTTCTTTATTCAGGAGAATAAATATCAGGTTGCAAATGGTAGTTTGGATTGTTTTTCTGCTGGTGGTGACGTTCTGCTAAGCCGCTTTGCTAAAGCAATTAAGTATTGAATAGACTGGAAAATCTGGCATTAATAGAGAATCATATTAGCGAAGGTGAAGAAATATTTTCCCTTTACCTTCGGTAAAAGTTATAGACCCGGAATGGGTATCCCTTCTTTTTCTGTTTTAGCTCGGAATATCTTAGTTAATTTTTGGAAGGTCTCGTTATATCCACTTCCTCTAATTGCTCTGCCGTCAATCTGATGTACTCTGGTCAATTCCCCCATGGTTCCGGTAGCGAAAACTTCATCAGCATTGTAGAATTCCGAAAGAGAAAAAGAACCTTCTTCCAAAGGAATGCCCTCTTGCTGGCAAATTGCCATAACCGTGCCCCTTGTGATGCCTGGCAAACAAGCATGGGCAGCTGGGGTTTTGACTACACCATCTTTAATCATAAATAAATTGACTGCATTGGTTTCCGCTACAAATCCATCCTTATCCAACATAATGGCATCATCTGCTCCTGCGTAGTTGGCTTCAATTTTAGCCAATATATTATTCAATAAATTATTGTGGTGAATTTTTGAGTCTAGAAACATAGGATTATTTCGCCTTGTAGAGGCAGTAATTAAAGTAATACTCTCTGGGTAAACCGGTGGTTTCCATTCTGCTAAAACAATTAGGGTACACCCTTTTTGGTTTAATCTAGGATCCATACCAGAAGTATATTTTTCCCCTCTGGTTAAAGTCAACCGTATATGTACACCATCATACATTTGATTGGCTTTTAAGGTTTCAAATATGGCTTTAGCAACGAAATCGGCCGAAGGAATTTCTTTGAAATCCAAGGCATGAGCAGAATCTTCTAATCTTTGGAGGTGTTTATCCAAACAAAATACTCTGCCTTGGTAAACCCTTAATCCTTCCCAAACGGCATCTCCTCCTTGCACTACACTATCGAAAACAGAAACCTTAGCTTCATTGCGATGGACAATAGCGCCATTAACATAAACTAAAATATTATCGTTTTTTGGATTTTGCTTTTGTAACATTCCTCGTTTAACTTTTTATCGCTGATTCAAATAAGATTTCATAAATGGGCATACAACTTTCCAACAAAGGTTGTAAGGATGCTGGTATAACTTTTTCTTCATTAGAAGGTGGAGCAAATCCAGTACTTTTATGAACATTTGCGTACCAATAAGGAGCCCATACCCCATCTTCAGGCCTAGGGCCTGCTGGCCATGATAACATTGCTGCGTCATAGGGTATTTCTAATGCAACACACAATTCAGCTAAAATACCAGCTGGATTTTTTAATAACTCATTGGTATCTACCACGGCGTGTAAACAACCCATTTCATTTAATTTCTCAAATATTTCCAGCTGTTGTTCTACTCCGATATCTTCCATCACAGGAGTATGAATGACTTTGGAATAGGAGTGAATAATATCAATAGGATTTCTAATCAACATCACATTGTACATATCTGATGCAAAATCGTACTTGCCATCCAACATATGATGCGTCATTTGTTTGAATACTACCAATGGCGTATCGTATTCTTTTTTAAGCGTCTGATGGACTACCTGATTAAACTCGGTGGGCTGACTTTTAAGCACTTCTGCTTTTCCCGGGTGGTCTAATGCTCTATCACAATGAGTTAGAAAATAGGCATAAAAAGGTTCATCTACTACAGAAGTATCTCCCCGTTGCGCAAACGAATACATAAAGGCCGTAGAAATATTCCTGGGGCTAGACCAGAGGTTGATTCTCTTTTGTACCATTATCTTTGCAAACCGTTAAGTATGAGCACAGTAATAGCAGTCATTCGGGTTTCCACCGAATTGTAATCGTAGCGCCCCTCAATAAATAGTTCATCCTTTTCTAACCAATCCTTTTTTAAGGCTTCTGATATGATGTAAAAACTCTCGGCTAATTCAGATGCTTCAAATCTCGGTAATTCTCCATTTTCCGCTGCATTTTCAAAGAGAGACAAAATAAAGGCAATCTCTTTTTCCCGAATCACTTCTGATAATTCTAGGAAAATAGGTTCTAATTTTTGGCGACTTTCTAAACTAATCTGAGTTAAATTGATGACTTCGTCAAATCTTCTGATTCGCTCTGTTAGATAAAAAACTAATCGATCGCTAATTCCAGAAAAGGTTAAAGTGGTAGCTTGTAAGTCACTAATGAATTTGGCCGTTTCTTTTAAAATGACCTGCGCATATATTTCTTCTTTACTACTAAAGTAATAATAAAGAGAAGATTTGTTGAGTTGACAGCGTTTTCCAATGTCTTCCAGCGTCGATCTTTCAAAGCCGAATCGGTTGAAAACGTCAGCGGCAGCTGCAAGAATCCGATCCCTTTTGTCTTTTTTCTTTTTAATATTTACAGCCATTTCTGGGGGGTTTAAGTCGTAAATTTACCATTTTCAATTTCATTAATCGAAATTTTGAAAAAAAATAAATCGCTTTATTATATGTAATTAAAATAAATTTAATTTTCTTTGATATTAAAATAATTACACTTTGGAAACGACGACCAAAATCCCGGGCGCTGCTGAGGCTTGCATTTCTTTGTTTTCAGAGGCAAAGTTTACGGCAAACTTAGCTAAAATGGCAACAGAGGAACTGTTGTTTATGGCGTTAGCAAGCGTAAGGGTTAATCCAACACAATCCATAGCTTTGTTAAACAAAGTATGGGAAAGACAAAGTAAAGATGGTTTCCTACCAGCTTTTCATTCTAGTAAAATACCAGCTCTACCCTTAGCAGGTTTAATTCTAGAGAAAGTTTACCGCTCTGTTCCCGTGGGTGCAGAAATCGAAACTCATTTTAAAGAATATGTAAAAAAATCTTTATCCAATCATCAATGGTGGTACAAAAACGCGGCAGATGAGGACACTTCTATGCTGAAGGTATCCTACGATTGGGAGCATGCTGCAATAAAAAGATTAGTTACGGCGGTATTTGATAATGATTTATTGGTAAACAAAACGGAGGACGACGCTCCCAGCGCTTTGTTTAACGCCATTATCACCGCTTCTAACGAGAGTTTGATTCACCTAGGTGGTAAATTGGGATTGGATATTTCAGACCTGATGTATGCTCAAGAAATGGGAATCTATTGTATGGATGAAAAGTTCTGGGATGATTCTATGGGCACATATAATATTGGACCTTCTGAATATTTACCCCAACCTCTTAATGAAGTGATTTTGATGTCCGGAGGAATACCCACTCAAGATCAAGCTGAACAATTACTAGCGAGGTTATGCATTTTTGCAGAATTAGACCAAATGGCTTTAGAATTTCCCGATGGTATTGAGACGACTCCACAATTTATGGCCCTAATGGAGCAGCCTTTTTTCAGTTGGTTATTGATTATTGGACTGCTAAAATACGATATGGAGGATATGGCAGAGGTAGTAAGCGGATTTTTCTTGAAAAAATTTGAGAGTCAGCCTTACAATGAAGATCAAGTCTTTTTGTCTGCTATGTATATGAATATCCTTCAGGCCTAATTGGGCTTGATTTAGTTGTATCATAAAGGTTCATGGATTTTATTAGCTAGACCATACTATAGTTGGGTATTTTGGATGTAATTCTTTTTTGCTGCTGGGAATCAATTATCCCTTACGTTCTATTAGGTCGATAGTTTAACCCTGTTTTACCTATATATCTGTAAGAAATTCGGCCTTAATATTTAGCTATAAGCAGTTATTCTACCATAATTTTTTTAAGGAATAGGTAATTTTATTTGTGATCCATCTAATCGAATACCGGTCGCTGATTCCAGAATGCCGATAGGGTACCTCCCGCTATGAGGTGCCATATTCCCCAACCAGCTGCTACCAGTGCCATGCCGCCAAGACCATCAAAAAAATTAAAGATAAGAATGAGTCCTAAACCGGAATTCTGAATGCCAGTTTCTATAGCAATAGCTCTTCTGTCTTTTACGGGCAATCGCCATAGGGTTGCCCAACTGTATCCTCCTAATATGGCCATTGCATTGTGAATGACCACTAAAACAAATGCTAAGTGAGCGTATTGAAATAAGTTATCTAAGTTTCCTAGAATAGCTGCTACAACGATAATGAGGAAAAGGATCATTGATATTATCCTTATGGGTTTAGTGATTTTTGAAGCCAAGGAGGGGAAAAAATGATTCAAGCCCATTCCAATAGCCAAGGGCAAGACAATCAATTGGCCAATAGTCAGAGCCATTTGGTCTAAGGGGATGTATAAATTGATTCCCGAAAGAGTAGAATCTACAAAAAAAGGTGCCAAGCTCTGAAAAATAAGAGGAGTGCCTATTACAGCAAATAAAGTCGAAATAGTGGTGAGCGATATGGATAATGCACTATTACCTCCAGCGATATGTACGGCAAAATTAGAAACGTTACCTCCTGGACAAGCTGCCACTAATAAAAGCCCCAGTACCATGCTGTCTGGAAGATTGGTGAGAAGAATCAGCCCCATCGTTAGTAAGGGTAATAAAATCCACTGGCTGCTCAGACCGACCGCAATGGACCTAGGCATTTGAGCAATGGCTTTGA
Organism: Bacteroidota bacterium; assembly: GCA_041164265.1. Classification (GTDB taxonomy): domain Bacteria; phylum Bacteroidota; class Bacteroidia; order Chitinophagales; family Saprospiraceae; genus CALAZP01. The sequence goes on from JBEAPR010000045.1 coordinate 58,282, forward strand.
AATGTTGGAGTTTAAGGTCTAAGGCTATACCAAACATCAAAATCATTAGGGCGATGTTCATTAAGAAAAGTTCGTCTCCTTCAAAATGAATAACTAAGTCATCTACATTGCTCATGGCTCCAATTTAGGTTTATATTTATATATTGGCGTACAAATATAAAAGATGGCTGAAGAATTCAAATGGGGAATATTAGCACCGGGAAAAATTGCTGGTAAATTTGCCGAAGATCTCCTCAAACTTCCTGGACACCGCATTGATGCAGTAGGTTCAAGATCATTGGATCGGGCTGCTCTTTTTGCTCAGCGGTTTGATGTTCCGAGAATTTACGGCAGTTATGAAGAACTTTGGCATGCAAAAGAGGTAGATGCTATTTATATTGCCAGTCCACATTCAGGACATTTTGAGCATGCTTTAAGGAGTTTGGAGGCAGGCATTCCGGTCCTTTGTGAAAAACCACTTGCCATCAATAGCCAGCAAGTCAAAATGATGATAGAAGCAGCCGAGAAACATCAAGTATTTTTAATGGAGGCACTATGGTCTAGATTTTTACCTGCGGTGGAACAAGCTTTGGAATGGATATCCTCTGGTAAAATTGGAGAAATACAAGGAGTTAAAGCTGATTTTGGATTTTACCCCTCCAATAGAGATCCCGAGGGGCGATTATACAATCCCAATCTAGCTGGCGGTGCGCTTTTAGATATTGGAATTTACCCTATTTTTTTGGCCTTATTGGTAATGGGTAAACCAACGGGAATAATCGCTAAGGGAGTCATTGGAAATAGTGGTGTTGATGAGGAAGTAATGCTGATAACAGAGCACGACAAAAATCAGTACGGTCAGTTGCATGCCAGTATTCGAAACGATACCAAAACAGAAGGTTTTATATATGGAAGCCAGGGGGTGATTCATTTGCATACTCGATGGCACGAGACGACTTCACTGGCTTTTCTGCCACATGGCGGGGTTCCGGAAATAATGCATTTTGATAATTTGGGGTGGGGGTATGGATGGGAGGCAAAAGAAGTTGAAAAGTGCGTTAGAACAGGTGCTTTGGAAAGCTCTAAATGGCCATTGGATCAAAGTCTTGCCCTAATGGAGGTCATGGATGAAGTAAGGCGGCAAATAGGTCTTCAATATGCTGGGTTAGAATAAAAATACGATTATGAAAAATGCCATGATTCTTTATTTAGTAGCCAGTGGGCTCGCCGGTTGTTCAACAGGCCCCCAGGAGACAGTGCATCAAATGCCACTTCGGCTGGAAAAGGAATTGGACACGACCAAGCTCCTAACTACTATTGCTTTGGGTTCCTGTAATCGACAAGACCTTCCACAAGTTTACTGGGACTCCATTAAGGTCCAAGACCCTGATCTTTGGATTTGGTTGGGCGATAATATTTATGGAGATACCGAGGACATGCTTGTTTTAGAAGCGAAGTATCGACAGCAAAAAACCAATGAACACTACAGTGCATTCATTTCCCAAATTCCTGTAATTGGCATTTGGGACGATCATGATTATGGGGTCAATGACGGTGATCAACATTATCCATTTAAGAAGGCCAGTAAGGAGTTGATGTTAGATTTCTTGGATGTTGGGACAGATGCCACGGTTCGAAAACGGGAGGGGGCTTATCAATCCTTTTCATTTGGCCCTTCGGGAAAAAAGGTAAAAATTATATTATTGGACGCTCGATACTTTAGAGATACGCTACAAGGTACGGGGATGCGTTCAGGCCCTAGGTATTTGCCCAATGAGACTGGGGACATATTGGGGGAGGTGCAATGGAAGTGGTTGGAAAACGAGCTGAGGCAGAGTGATGCACAAGTTCACTTAATTGGTTGTGGAATTCAGATGATACCTGAAGAGCAGGGTTTTGAAAAGTGGGCTAATTTTCCTCAAGCTAGAAATCGACTATTAGCCTTAATATCTGAAATTGATCCTCCAGGATTATTATTGATGAGTGGAGATCGACACATTGCTGAACTTTCCAAATGGCCATTTGCCGAAGGCGAAAAAAATATTTACGAACTCACTGCTAGTGGTTTGACGCACACCTGGAGCGGTCTTTTGGTGGAGGAACCTAATCGATATAGGGTGGGCGATTTGTTGGTTTCGAAAAACTATGGAGTGATTCGAATCAATTGGGATTTTTCTCCTCCTAGATTATCAGTAGCAGTAAGTAGCACGGATAATGAGATTTTGCTGAGGGAGGAACTACCTTAACTATACAAACAAAGAAAAAAAATGGAACCTACAATTAAGGAGACCCAGTATATGCTTCCCGGACAGCAAAGTTTTTATAGGGGGAAGGTTCGAGATGTATATGATTTAGGAGACCAATTGGTGATGGTAGCTACTGACCGTATTTCAGCTTTCGACTATATTCTCCCCAAACCTATTCCAGGAAAGGGAGCGATATTGAATCAATTGGCTCGTTATTTTTTGGAAGCTACCCGAGATATTGCCCCCAATTGGTTGTTGTCCCAGCCTGACCCTAATGTCAGTATTGGGTGGAAATGTGCACCAATAAAAGTAGAAATGGTAATCCGTGGGTATCTAGTGGGTCATGCTTGGCGGGAATACCAGTTAGGTAAGCGGATTTTATGTGGTGTTCCTTTACCAGAGGGGATGAAAGAGAATGATCCTTTTCCAGAGCCCATTATTACTCCAGCTACAAAGGCAGACGAAGGGCATGATGAGGATATTTCCAGGGCGGATATACTGGCAACGGGCTTGGTGTCAGAGGCTGACTACACCATTTTGGAGCATTATACGAGGGCACTTTTTAAGCGAGGAACGGAGATGGCTGCTGAGCGAGGATTAATTTTAGTAGACACCAAATATGAGTTTGGTAAGCGAGATGGTACTATATATGTTATTGACGAGATTCATACTCCGGACAGCTCCCGTTATTTTTATTTAGAAGGTTATGCCGAACGGCAAAAAAAAGGCGAACGGCAACAGCAGTTGAGTAAAGAGTTTGTAAGAGAATGGCTGCTGAGTCATGGCTTTCAGGGTCTGGAGGGACAACAGATGCCAGAGATGCCCGATACATTTGTGGAGGAAGTCTCTGAGCGGTATCGGGATTTATTTAAAATATTAACGGGGAACCCTTTTAGATTAGCGGTATCAGCAATGTCGCTGGAGCAACGGATACACAACAATATTAGGAAGGGTCTTTTAGCCCTTGGATATAAGGAATAAGATGTGGGTAGATGGGGTTGAGTTGTCCTTGCTTGGCTATTGTTGCTTTTTGAATGAAGAGGTCTTTTTTTTGATCTAAAAGAGCTGGAATGAGATGGGCAATAATTTGATTGCCAAAGGATTCTGAGGCATCTCTTGGAATTTCTCCAGGCAGGTTATCCACGGCCATAATATCTATTCCATCGGATTGAAAAGGTGGTATTTCTTTACCGGTTTGAGGATTAAAACCATAGACAGGGTCTTTTATAGTGGAAGCCCGAAGCGTGGAAGGAATAGACGACATTGGTGCTATATCGCAGGTTACATCAGCGATGACTTGAATTTTGAAATCTTCAGATGCCATTTCTTGTTGGGTGAAGAATACTGGAGCCCTATTATCCCAAAATATGCAATTGATAAAAATATCGGCAGTTTGGTAAAAAGGAATAAATTCCATAGCATAGTTGGTGGGGTCGCGGTAGTAGTCGGTGATATTAAAGGGTCTTTCCAGATTGGATCGCACGTAATCAGAGGAACGCAGGGTGGTGAAAATGGGATAATGGAAAGACTCATTCAAAAAATCTTTGGGTGAGACCTCGACAAACCCCATATCTATTAAGGTTTTTTGAGCGCCTTGACCTACTCTTCCAGTCCCTGTAACTACTATTTTTAGCGGAGGCAGTTGAAGGGCCTCGTAAAAAGGGAATACAGCATCGTAATTAGAAAGGGTATATAATCTAGGCAGGTCAAAGGTGCTAGTCCTTTTACCGAAGGTATAAAGGGCATTATGGGCGCCTACCATACCAGCAAAAAAACCAAATGCGATAACCCTTTGATCTTGACGATCCACCATCAATTCATAATCCATAAGAGTGATATTCTTGTCAAGGATGGTCTGAAGCAATCCCCGATTATGAGGTTGTGCTTTGATGGTATGAGAAAAAAAACAATAAGTCTTATTTGCAATGAGATGGTTGGGAGGGACTTCTTTAACCCCCAATAAAATATCACAGTCGGAGAGGTCTTCAGATAAAGGGACATTACAGCGTTGATATTCTTCATCCGTAAAACACCTAATAGGGGAGGGTTGAACTTTGATTGAGAGTTCTGAAAATCGGTTCAATCGTTCGCATTGATCGGGTATGAGCGGAACTCTCGCATCGGGTGGAGATTTTCCTTCACGGATGATTCCGATTTTTAATGGCATTTGGTTAGGTTGTTGTACAAAGTTAAAAAATTTAAAGAGGTGTGGAACTAATTGAAGGTTGATTTGGTTTTGCTATCGTAAAAGGGGACGTACCGGAATTGACAGGACAGTCTACTTTTTAGTAAGCATGCCGGAGCAGGTAGTTTACCTCCGTCAACAACTAACTGCGAACTTTTTTTACTTGGCGAATCTAATTACGCCTTGGCTGCCTAAGACCAGGTCTTAAGAAGCCTTTGTGCCGCTGTGTTTGACGTCCGATACACAACTAGCCGCACATCATCGATTTTCGGGCTGGGTGAATCAAGGGTTCTGATGATTCACTGAGACTTAAAGAACTAAGGGTAGTTCAAGACTTGGTTAACGTAGTCGGGCTGCTTCGAAAATTGGAACGTAAACTAAGCATGTAGAAAGCTTCTTAGTGCTTTCTCTGGACGCGAGTTCGAATCTCGCCGTCTCCACCAAATGCGACAGGTCAGGATAAAAATGACCTGTCGCTTTTTTTATTCCTAACTGGGTTCATGAAAACCTTCTGCCAAATATTATAGGTTATCTTTTAAAGCAGCAACTATATTACTTACAAGATCTTATGTTGTCCAATAGAATAATCAAGCATTACCAATCTTTCATTTTCAGGGTTTATTTTTATATTTAGTGCTAAGACTTGTAAGTTTACTGATTGATTGTTTTTAATTTAGAATGATGACTTCAAAAAGTATATATCCCACTCTATTTTTCCTGTTTTTAGGTTATAGTGCTATTGCTCAATCTTGGTTTAAGGGAAATTTACACACCCATTCTCTATGGAGTGATGGAGATGATTTTCCAGAGATGATACTTCAATGGTATAAAGATCATGGCTATCAATTTGTAGCTTTATCTGACCACAATTCTGTAGCAGAGGGAGAATTTTGGTACGAGATAAAGGAGAGGGAAGTCCGCAATCGTACTTTGGAAAAGTACCTCGATAAATTCGGAGATTGGGTGGAGGTGCGAAGAGAGGCCAACAGCACTTATGTTCGGCTGAAGACTTACGAAGAGTATAAAGCAAAAATGGAGATTCCAGAATCATTTACTATTATTCGTTCTGAAGAAGTAACCTCTCAATTCGAGAAAAAGCCTGTACATATTAACGTCAGTAATATTCAAGAAAAGATAGAACCCATAAAAGGCAATTCCGTTTTGGATATCATGCAGCAAACTATTAATAAAGTAAGGGAACAGAGAGAACAATTCAATATCCCTATGTTTGCTCATATCAATCACCCTAATTTTGGTTACGGAGTAGATGTGGAGGATATGAAAAATCTCAATGGGGAACGTTTTTTTGAAGTTTACAACGGACACCCTGCAGTTCATAACGAAGGAGATGCCTTTCACATGGATACTGAAACCATGTGGGATTTGATTAATATTCATTACCATAAAAAAGGCCAACCCTTATTATTGGGGATAGCAACGGATGATAGCCACCACTATCACGAGTCTTCATCTGATTTAAGTAATACTGGAAGGGGATGGGTGATGGTGCAATCTGAGGATTTATCCGCCAATAATCTAATCGAAGCGATGGAGGAGGGCCAATTTTATGCCTCTTCAGGAATACTATTGAATCAGTTAATAGAATCTAAGGAAAGCATTTCTCTTGAAATTCAAGGAGAAAAAGGCGTTAAATACGAAATTAGTTTTATGAGCTATCGCAAAGGCAATAGTGAAATGGTCACAGCAAAAACGGTTAAAGGGCAAAAGGCAACTTATCAATTTGAGCCCGATGATATATTTGTTCGGGCAAAGATCACTTCAACTGCTCTAATCGAAAATCCCTATCGAGTTGGAGAAACTAAAACAGCTTGGACGCAACCCATTTTAGTTCCGTAGGAATATCCTTTTCATACCTAAGATACACCGTTTAATAGGGTCTAAATGTCAAATGGAATATTTGAAATTATTACTTTGTGAAAAGAGTCAAATAATAAGGTCATTAGGTTATTCGTTTGACATAAAAAAAACCGATGAAAATTTTATTCACTTTAATTAGCCTGACGGTCTTTGGGCAACTTTCTGCACAAAACAAGGGCGAGTCTTCAACTGTAGAACAACGTGCAGAGAATCATTTGAGTAGTGGCCGCTATGAGGAAGCCATTCAGGACTTTACCCTAGCTATTCGCTTAGCGACTCAAGAAGGCAATGCGGAGATGGTCAAATTAGGGCAAAAAAATGGTGCACTTGCTGCTTTTTACCGAGGCGGTGAATTGCAAAAAGAAGGCCATTATAAAGAAGCCGTTGAGATGTATGAAAAGGGTATGGAATTGAATCGCAGTTTTTTTGGCAACCATGTGGAACGTGCTGGTAGTTTGTCGCAATACGCCTCTCGCAAAAAATCATTTCTAGCTTTTCTAGAGGCTGCAGAGGCTGCTGCTAAGGGAAACCAATATACTTATGCTCAAGATATGCTGATGAAAGCAGAAGCGCTTAAAAAACCAAAAGAGCAAGGGCTATATGAATATTATCGAGCTAGGTATTACGAAATTGCTGGAGATTATTCAGAGGCATTGGTCATTTATGAAGGAATTACCGGAAAAAGGAAATGGGTGCAAATGGCTAAGGCTAGAATAGCCATAATGAACAGGGCTTAAAAATGTTGCTGAACCATTTGCTCTAAATACGTAGCGTCTAAAGCACTAAAAGAATCGGGTTGGGTGCTATCTACGTCTAAAACGCCTAGTAAACTACCGTCCTTTCTCAATACAGGGACGACAATTTCTGATGCTGAGTTGGGGTCGCAAGCAATGTGTTCAGCTCCTTGTTCCAACAAATGAACATTCCCAACTATTTGGGTGGTTTGAGTAGCTGCAGCTTTCCCACATACCCCTTGTCCCATTTGGATATAAAGACAGCCAAGCGTACCTTGGTAGGGACCTACGACTAATCGCCCTTCTCGGAAGAGGTAAAATCCTACCCAATAAAAATAGGGCAAGTGAGTTTTAAGTAAGGAGTTAATAGTTACCATTTTAATCGATTCATCGGATTCATCAGCTAAAGTCAAGGTTATGGCATGTAAGGCAGTATGGTATAATTCCTTCTTTTGAGCTTCGGATACTTTTACCGAAGGTTTTATAAAATAGGGCATTTCAGTAGAGGCGCTCATGGTTTATATTTACGGAATATTAAGAATTTTATGAGATTGCAGACTAAATGACCATTGGGGATGTTGCATACAGTATGCTAAGGTAAGCTGTGTGTTTTTTTCCAAATCGGGGCCATCCATGGGTTGCAGGTAAAAATGGTTAAACGACAAATCTACGTATTGCTCTGGAGGTGCTTCTGGTTGTGGATATACGAGTTTGATTTCCGACCCTTCCTTGAGTTTTAACTCAGACCCTGCTTTGGGACTAACGCATATCCAGTCAATTCCACTTGGCGGTAATACAGTGCCATTGGTTTCCACTGCGATGAAAATTCCGTGTTCGTGTAAACAAGTGACTAAAGGTTGGTCCAATTGTAAGAGGGGTTCCCCACCGGTACAAACTAAAAAAGGGGTAGTTCCAAAATCGGTTGGTGGCCACAGCTTTAATATAGCTTGAGTTAATTCTAGTGGGGTGTCGTATATGCCTCCGTTAATTCCATCGGTTCCTCTAAAATCTGTATCACAAAATTGGCAAATCGCTTTCTCGCGATCTTCTTCTCTGCCCGACCACAAATTGCAACCACTGAATCGACAGAAAACTGCTGGTCGACCAGAATGCGCTCCTTCTCCTTGAATGGTGTAGAAAATTTCTTTGACCTTGTAGGATGCCATTTAAAAAACTTATTTTTACCAAAAGCAAAGATAAAACAATAAAGGGCGGATGCAGTTTTTATATCCTTCATTTCTATGGGCGTTAACCTTACTAGCCCTTCCTATTATTATTCACTTATTCCATTTTAAGCGGTTTAAAAAAATTTATTTTTCCAACGTAGCTTTTTTGCAATCGCTTAAGGAAGAAACGGCAGCACGCTCTAAAATAAAACAGTGGCTTATTTTATTTTTTCGCTTACTGGCATTGACAACGCTGGTATTCGCTTTTGCTCAACCTTTTATTCCTTTAGGGGAAAAAGTCAGTCAAGGTCGAAATGCGGTGAGCATCTATTTAGATAATTCTTTCAGTATGGATGCCAATACCACCTCTTTGAGTTTGTTGGAAGTGGGCAAACAAAAAGCGAGGGAAGTGATGGAGGCATTTGATGAGAATGACCGGTACCAAATTATCACTAATGATTTGGAGGGTCGGCATAGTAGATTAGTAGACCGAACTACTGCTGACCTATGGATAGATGAAATTCAACCTACAGCGGTAGTTTCTGGTTTGGATCGAATTATCTCTAGGCAATTGGAGACTTTACAATCAGAACCAGGTAATAACGAACAGCTTTTTTTAATATCCGATTTTCAAGAAAGTACGATACAAATTGTTCCACCGGTAGACTCTAATTTGAAATTTTCGTTAGTCAAACTTTTCCCAGAAGCGATCAATAATGTAGCTATAGATTCCGTTTGGACGGATGCCCCAAGAGTAATTGAAGGGCAAGGGGTAAACTTTTATATTAAGGTACATAATTATGGCATCGAACCTGTATCAAGTGTTCGGGTAGCTTTTACCGAAGGTGCTACTGAAAAACCTATAAGTACTGTTAGTTTGCCGCCCCAGGAATCAAAAATTCTGGAGTTTACTTACCAGGCGAATACACCGGGTTGGCAAACAGGTTATTTTTCTATTACGGATTACCCCATACAATTTGACGATACCTATTATATAGCATTCGAAGTGGTATCCTCCTTAAATGTAATGGGAATTGGGAGCGATCGCGAGGATAATCAAATTGAAGATATCATTCAGCGAATGGATCGATTTAGTTCCACTTTTATGCTAGAAAATAATCTAGAAGTAGCTCGAATTGCAGATCAACAATTAGTGATCTTAGAGGATATCAAAAATATTTCATCAGGACTGCTTTATGAATTGGGGTTGTACTTAGAAAAAGGGGGAAAGGTATTATTATTTCCCAGTCCTGATTTCACCTCTGAAGATTGGAATCGGTGGTCTGGTTGGGTCAATGGATGGGAAGGGACCTCCGATTGGGAGGAGCAACCTCGAGAGATGTTCCGTTTGAATTTTGAATCTTATTTATTTACAGGTGTTTTCAATAATGAGGCGGCTGATCTTCAGCTTCCATCGACTCAAGGAAATTTCAAATTACTACATAGTTTGGGCGAAAATTTGATTACCTACAGAGATGGGGATCCAGCGTTAGTGGGTTTTGAGGTAGGCTTAGGAAAGTTGTATGTTTCTGCCGCGCCACTTTCTAGTAAGTGGTCTAATCTTGGACAGGTTTCCGAAATTTTGGTTCCCATGCTTTACAAAATGGCGGTTGAACAATCCAATAGCAGACCTTTGGCAATGACTATTGGCAGCGGTGCCTTACTGACGGAGAATCATAGACCAGAAGGTGGTCCGTTGTATCAAATTATTGGTTCCGAAATGTCTTTTATACCGGGTCAGCGGATTTTAAATGGGAAGGTGATCATGGAGCTAAATAATATTAAGCTAAAGGCGGGGATATATGGGTTATCCCAAGATGAAACGAGCTTACCTATTCAATATGCATTTAATTTTGATAGGAAGGAATCTGATTTATCTGCATTAGAGGGGGAGGAATTGAAGCAGCGATTTCCTCAAGCTCATATTATCCAGGGCCTGACGAATGCTCCTATTAGCAATTTGGTGGCTGATAGAGCAATGGGAGTTCCCCTTTGGAAATGGTTTTTAATTGCTGCGGTTTTTTTCTTGTTGGGTGAAATATTGATAATTCGATTATTCCGGTCCATTTAATATATTTGTAGCATGCAGATTTTCTTACAAAACAGTACGATTTGGGGAGATGAAGGGGCCGAGAAGACGAATACCAATCTATATATAAAGGACGGGGTAATCACTGCAATAGGGCAGGGTCTTGATGTGCCTGAGGGGGTTAAAGTACTTAAGGGTTTGGTAGTTTGTCCAGGCTGGTTGGATTTAGGTGTTCAAGTTGGAGAGCCCGGTTGGGAAGTGATAGAAGATTTGAAGTCTGTGGCTATGGCTGCTGCTCATGGTGGTTTTACCTGCATTGCCGCACAGCCTAACACTTCCCCTGTTAGGCAAGGAAAATCCGAAATTTTATTTTTGACTCAGAATGCGCCCGTAGGACCAGTACAGATGATTCCTTTAGGGGCTGTTTCTGAAGGATGTGCGGGAAGGGATTTGACCGAAATGATGGACATGCATCAATGTGGGGCACTTGGGTTTACCGACGGCCTTCATCCCATTGCAGATGCCGGACTAATGATGCGAGCCCTGCAATACATCAAGTCTTTTGATGGGTTGATTCTGAATTATCCTTTAGATAATTCAATTGGTCGTGATGGTTTGATTCACGAAGGTATCATCAGTACTTCTTTAGGGCTAAAGGGAATTCCTTCGCTATCTGAAGAAATGATGGTACATCGAGACATAGAATTAGTTAAATACACCAATTCCCGCTTACATATCAATGGGGTTTCCTCAGCAGGTTCCGTAGATTTGATACGTAAAGCCAAGGCTGAAGGAGTGAGAATTACTGCCAGTGTACCGGTTTTAAATTTAGTATTTACGGTGGATCAAATGACCGAATTTGACTCCACATATAAAGTATTGCCGCCCCTTCGGGAAAAGCGGGATCAGATGGCCCTTTGGGAAGGACTTAAGGATGGAACCATTGATGGAATTATTTCCAATCATGTTCCTGTTGAACAGGAAAAAAAGAAATTGGAATTTCCTTATGCCGCATTTGGTGCCAGTACTATAGAGTCTGTTTATCCGCTGCTTCAATCCTTAGCTCCGGTGCCTATAACTCCTCAAGAATGGGTAAAGTGGCTGAGTGCTGGTCCTAGAAAAGTCCTCCATCTTCCTTCGATTAATATTTCGGTGGGTGAGCAGGCCAATTTAACCCTATTGGACCCGACTGAAAGTACATGGAGATTGCCAGAGGATTTCTTTTCAAAATCTAAAAATATCCCTGAACTAAATAGGTCCCTGCAAGGAAATGTAGTTGGGGTTATCCACCAAAATCAAATTCAAATATTTAACCAACTTTAATAAATTTATTATGAATCCTTCAAGAACTCATGCACTAACCTACGGCTTGTACGGTGCTTTAGTCTTAATCGTTATTGGTTTAATTGGTCAGCTAACTGGATTGGTAGATCCCTCACAGCCCAACGGAGGGGGAGGCTCTATGGTAATTAATGTCTTGAATGCTTTGGTAACTGCTGGAGCCTTGGTATTGGCCGTTAAAAAACATCGCGATGAAGATTTAGATGGTTATATCGCTTTTGGAAAAGCTTTTGGTTTGGGTATGCTAACAGTGGTGGTCATCGCTATAATATCGGGTATATGGACGTTTGTTTATATTTCGTTTATTGATCCAGAGATGATAGATATAATGAAAGAGGCTGCTCGGGCTCAAATGGAAAATCAAGGAATGGAAGGGGAACAATTAGAACAAGCCATGGCTATGAATGGAAAATTTATGAACCCAGGCATGATTTCTGTATTTGCCATTTTAGGTTCTATGTTTTTTGGATTAATCATTTCTTTGGTAGTAGCAGCGGTTATGAAAAAACAACCTTCTCAAGGAATCGCATAATTTGAAATTATATGCAAGATTGGGCAAAGTATGGAGGAATTACAGGAGTGCTAATCTCCTTAATTTGGGTGACTACTGCTTTAGTTGCCCCTTACTTTTTGTTTAATGCGTGGATGGGTTGGGTGCCGGTGTTAATATCCGGTGTAGGTATCGTTATTTACGATCAAAGTTTGGTTCATCGGCAAGGGATAGTGGAATTTAAAACCATTACTAGTTTGGGATTTAAATTTTATTTTGCCGCTATGGGCATTTATTATTTTGTTGATTTTTTAATGTACCAAGGTTGGATGGAACAACTGGGACAAATAAGATTAGATGTTTCCTTACAAAGAATTGATGCAAATGAGGCTTTATTAGGAAAGGAGAATACGAGTGTGATGAAACAAGAATTATTGGAAGGAGGTACCGCTTACACCTTTAAAGCTTTCTTATTTAATTTTGCGAGGAGTTTAATAGGAGGTTTTTTATTGGCGGCTATTGCTGGCCAAATATTTACTAGAAATGCTAAAGTTTAATTATGGATTTATCCGTTGTCATACCATTATTTAACGAAGAGGAATCCTTGGCTGAGTTGGTGCATTGGATTAATAGGGTGGTAGAGGAAAATAAAATTAAGGCGGAAATCATTCTTATTGACGACGGGTCATCGGATGCTTCATGGGAAATTGTAGAAGAGCTCAGTCAAACTTTTCCTCATTTGGTGGGCATCAAATTTCGGAGAAATTATGGGAAATCTGCTGCACTGAATGTGGGATTCAAAC